>CANRWP010000003.1 GCA_947643595.1 uncultured bacterium
GTCGTTCCTGCCCCCCGTCTTTGGCGGCGTTTCGCTCTCCTTGGTACGCTCGTTGCGGTCAGGGTTCCTCCGTTTCCCTGCCGGAAGTCGTTGCGCTACATCGCCGGGGAGCATATCCCATACAGGCCGGTCATTCGATTGGAATAATCCATCGATGAACTGCCTATATCATAGGACATTTTTGTACCCTGTGCCGTATATCCACAAAGTAGGAATCAAGCCCGAAATCCGAAATTTTCCACGATTGTGGAATGAATGTGGTATAATGGTTCTGTTGCGGCAGGCTGGCCGCAGGAAAGGGGAATAAGGGAATATGAAAGGGGCTACCACAATTCAGGAACGGCTGAAGGATTTACGGGTGGAGCGGCATTTGAAGCTGGAAGAACTGGAAGCGGCCACTGGTATTTCAAGCTCGGCTCTCGGAAGCTATGAAAATGATAAGAACAACAATAAAGAAATCAACCACGGGAGCCTTTTGAAGCTGGCAAAGTTTTATGGGGTATCTGTGGATTATATCCTGTGCCTGACAGAGAACAGGGAGCAGGCCAACACGCCTTTAACAGAACTGCATTTGAGTGACGAAATGGTTGCGCTTCTGAAAAGCGGCCGGATTAACAACCGCCTGCTGTGCGAGCTTGCCACCCACAAGGATTTTATAAAGTTTCTGGCTGACATTGAGGTTTATGTGGATGGGATTGCTTCTATATCAAAGAACCCGGAAAAGAACCCTATGATTTTAATATGCTCTCCAGTGGGTATGCAGCCATTTTAGATATCGTTGTGGATCTTATGATCAGGATGGAAAAACGCACGGAGAGAAAGTTTCGCTATGATATACCGGGGATTGTCCTGATTGACGAGATAGAGACACATCTCCATCTTGCACTGCAGAAAAAGATATTAAAACTGCTGACTGCAATGTTCCCCAATATTCAGTTTATTGTGACAACGCATTCTCCGTTTGTCCTGAACAGCCTGGACGATGTTGTGATCTATGATCTGGAACAGCGTCTGCTGGTAGAAAACGGCCTGTCGGATATTCCTTATGACGGAATTGTGGAGGGATATTTTAATGCCAGTGTTTTGTCGGACAAGCTGAAAGAGAAAATCGGCATTTGCGGCATTTAAAAGATGCTATGTGAGAGAACATATCGAAGAATACCCACAGTTAAAAGAATATATACAATAAGGCGGAGAACCATTATGAGGAAACGCGAACCCCTGTCACAGATCAAATTATCGGACAGGCAAAAGGAAAAACTGAACGACGAGATCAAAGCGTTCTATTTAGATGAGCGGGGTGAGGAGATCGGCATCATAGAGCAGATGCAGATACTGGAACTGTTTGAGAAAAAGCTGGCGCCGATCATCTACAATAAGGCCCTTGACGATGCTCACAGATGGTTTTCCGGGATGATGGATAACCTGGAGTCGGATTATTACAGCTTATACAGGGATGAAGATTGAAATTATTTATGCATTGTGTCCGGAAAGGCTTGATAAAATGCGTCAATTACAGATATAATGGGATTACTCGAGTAACCATTGTATAAGGAGGATCACGGTATGGTATCCATGAAGGACATAGCAAAAGCTTTGAATTTATCAAGGTGTACGGTGTCTGATATATTGAATAATAAGCTGGAAGGCAGATCATATAAACCCGAAACGATCGAGACGGTCCGCAGGACGGCCAGGGAGATGGGTTACATATCCAATAATATTGCAAAATCTTTAAAGACGGGATCTACCAAAACACTGGCGATCGTCGTTCCTCATCTGAGCAATCCGTTTTATACCAACATCATACAAAAAGTAGAAAAACTGGCAAACAGCAAAGATTACAGTCTGATTATCTGCACGACGGAAGAAAAGCTGGAAAAGGAAAATCATGTTCTGGAGATGCTGATGAGCCGGATGGTGGATGGGATCTTAATATCTCCGGTCTCCTATGAAGAGTCGCTCCGGAAAGTATATTCCTATAAAATCGTCTGCTTCGACCGCACGGTGGAAGGCGGAAAATATCCGGCGGCGTTATTTGACAACAAAGCCGCGGCACAGGAACTCATGAGGAGAGTGTTGAAGCGGGGATGTCAGAAACCGCTGTTTTTGAATACGGCTAAATCGGATTATACGATTCATTGCAGAATGGATGGATATAGGGAAGTATTGGATGAGGCGGGAATCGGATGGGACGAAAGGTTTGTCTATTACGATATTTATGATAAGAGGCAGGCTTATGAGATCATGAGCCGTATTTTGGAGCAGGATAAAGTGGAGTTTGATTCGGTTATTCTCGGGACCAATTTCTGTGTATACGGTGTGCTGCGCGCCTTCAGGGAAAAAGGGAGAGCCTTTGTCCCGATTGCCGGTTTTGAGGACTTTGACGGATCAGAGATTATAGAAGGGGATTTTATCAAGGCGGTTCAGCCGGAGGAAAAGATCGGTGAGGAAGCATTCTATATACTTCTCCAGTATTTGAATGACAAAAAACCGCAGGACGTGCTGTTAAAAACAGATGGGATTCGGGAAAATTGTACAAAAATAAAATAAAAATTTAGAGATTATAGACAAAAATGCAAAAATAAGTTGACATAGTTACTCGAGTAAGTTAAAATAGTACATAGTTACTCGAGTAACTAATTTTAGGAACCGTATAAAGTGGACAAAATAATGTCTGAAAGATAAGGGAGGAAAAAGGATGGAGAAGCATGTCTTTTTAGAAATGTCAAATATCAGTATGACATTCCCGGGCGTGAAAGCGCTTGATCAGGTGAGCCTGAATATCCGGGAGGGAGAAGTACATGCGTTGATGGGGGAGAACGGAGCCGGGAAATCAACCCTGATCAAGATCATATCCGGAGTGCAGCAGCCGGATCCCGGCGCAAAGATTCTTCTGGATGGAAAAGAAGTTGAATTTCCGAGTGTTCATGCCAGCATCCAATCAGGGATCAACGCGATCCATCAGGACCTCAGCCTGTTTCCGAATCTGACTGTGGCGGAAAATATTTATTTGGGCCGCTCGAAGAAAGGGAAGATAGACTGGAAAGAGTGCGACAATATTGCGCTGGAAGCCCTGGAGAGACTGTCGGTGCAGATGGATATTCACGAGCTGCTCGGAAATCTGAGCGTGGCGAAGCAGCAACTGGTGGCGATCGCGAGGGCGATCTCTCTGAGTTCCCGGCTCTTGATCATGGATGAACCGACGGCGGCACTGTCGTTCAGTGAGGTGCGGATGCTTTATGAGATCATCCGGAAATTGAAAAAAGAAAATATTGCGATTCTTTTTATCAGCCATAAACTGGACGAAGTTTTTGAAGTCTCCGACAGAGTGACTGTGTTGAAGGACGGAAAATATGTGGGCTGCAAGAACATTGAGGAACTGGATGAGAGCATGCTTGTGCAGATGATGGTGGGCAGATCTGTTTCCTACGAAGCGCTGAACCAGGAGTCCCATGCATCGGAAAAGATCCTTGAGGTTAAGAATATCTCCAGGGAGGGAAATTTTAAAGATATCTCCTTCTCTCTGCATAAAGGAGAGATATTGGCCTTTACCGGGCTGGTGGGAGCGGGAAGAAGCGAGACTGTCAAAGCGCTGTTTGGATTAAACCCGCCGGATGAAGGTGAGATTTTTATCCATGGAAAGAAAGTGGAACTTAAAAAAGTTTCTCAGGCGATGAGGCATAAGATAGCTTTTATCCCGGAGGACAGGCATCAGGAGGGATTGATATTAAATATGTCGATGCGGGATAATATCACACTGCCTGTTCTGTCGGAACTTTTGGACAGGCTTGGATTCACCAACGGCAAAAAGACCGAAAGCTTATCGGAGGAATACGTAAAAACGCTGAATATAAGGCCGGGGCAGATCGAAAAAATGGCGAAGAACTTCAGCGGCGGCAATCAGCAGAAGATTGCCGTGGCGAAATGGCTTGTCACAAAGCCGGACATACTGATTATAGACGAGCCGACGCATGGCGTTGACATCGCGTCAAAGACCGAGATCCATAAGCTTTTAAAAAGTCTGGCAAAACAGGGAATGGCGATCATTATGGTGTCCTCCGAATGGCAGGAAGTCTTTGCGCTCAGCGACCGAGTTATCGTCATGAGACATGGTCGGATCGTGCATGAAGATTCCACAAAGACGGGGGATCAGAATCTGATGATGGAGAAAGCAATTCTTGGGGAGGGAAAAGCATGAAAAAATTATTGGAGAGAAGGGAGACAAGCGTATTTTTGATTCTGGCGGTTTTGTGCATAGGTCTGACGATTTATTCCCCCACATTTTTTTCCTACACCAATATCAAAAACGTGTTGGTCAGCAATACTGCCCTGGGAATCATGGCTGCGGGAATGACGTTTATACTGATTACGGCGGGTATCGATGTCTCCGTGGCGAGTCAGATGATGTTTTCCGCGACATGGCTGGCGCTGCTTTCGGAGACGCCGTTTGGAAACCCTGTGACGCTTGTCCTGGCAGCGATTCTTATCGGATTTGTGACGGGGGCGATCAATGGCTTTTTGATATCCCGGTTTGATATTCATCCGATTATTATCACGCTGGGAACAAACAGTATCTACAGAGGCATAATTCTCGTAATGACAAACGGAAGATGGCTGATGAATCTGCCGAAATATTTTACCGCTTTTTCCAAAACGGTCTTCG
This sequence comes from uncultured bacterium, assembly GCA_947643595.1. Taxonomy (GTDB): domain Bacteria; phylum Bacillota; class Clostridia; order Lachnospirales; family Lachnospiraceae; genus 1XD8-76. Next base: position 4,667 of record CANRWP010000003.1, read on the forward strand.
GGATTCCGCTCCCTGTCGTGTATGCCGTGTTGATCTTTCTGGTTTCCGCCTGGCTGCTGAAACATACATATTTCGGCCGTTCCATCTATGCGATGGGAGGGAACAGGGAGGCGGCGAGGTATGCCGGAGTGAACCTGAAAAAAACGATATTTTTCACGTACACCTACACGGGAGTTTTGTGCGGTCTTGCGGGACTGGTGTTAGACAGCATTCTCGGCAACTGTCAGCCCTCCGGATCCAACGGATGGGAGATGAACGTGATAGCCGCCGCTGTCATAGGCGGTACGAATATTCTGGGGGGATATGGGACGATAGGCGGGACGGTGATCGGCGTCCTGATGATGGGAGTGATCGAAAACGGACTGGTGGTCGCCCATGTGCCGACTTACTGGCAGAAGCTGGTATATGGCCTGATTATTATCGTCACTGTCACGATCGATGTGCTTCGCAAGAAAAAAGCGGATTCCAAAAAACAGATGATTGAGATCGATTAAGGAGGAAAGTGTAATGGAAAAAATGAAAAAACTCAGACCTTCACTGAATGGAATCGTTTTGCTGGCAGCCTTTCTGGGGATTGTTGTGATTGGAACCGTAGCGAGCAGAAATTTTCTGACTATAAGAAATATCCTTTCGATCTTTCAGCAGATGCCTGAGATGGGCATAATGGCGATTGGATTGACAATAGTGATCATCACCGGCGGAAATGATCTCTCGTCCGGGACGACCATGGGATTGTGCGCAGTGATATCCGGACTGTGCCTGACCTCGGGCATGCCGATCGCATTGGCAGTTTTGGTGAGCCTGGCGGCAGCTGTGCTCTGCGGATGCCTGAACGCTGTCCTCGTGGCGGTGATCGGTATACCGCCGATGATCGCCACGCTGGGAACGCAGATGTTCTTTTATGGAGCGGCGCTGGTACTCAGCAAAGGAAATTCTATTTCCAATATACCGAGAGAATTTTATTTTCTGGGACAGAATAAAATTGCGGGGATTCCGCTGCAGGCGATCATACTTGTCCTGTTGACGGTTATTCTTGCGGTCGTGTTGAAAAAAAGGGTGTTTGGAAAGCATTTAATTGCCATCGGAAATAACAGTAAGGCAAGTGCCTATTCCGGCGTCCAGACGGAAAGAGTGTTGTTCGCTGCATATATTATCTGCTCTGTATTGTGCTGTATCGCCGGAAATATACAGGTATCCAGGGTAGCGACGGCGAGAGCGGATATGGGATATTCCTTTTTAATGCCGTGCATTTCTGCGGTTGTGTTGGGAGGAACGAGCATCGACGGAGGAATCGGCGGCGTAGGAGGAACCGTGGTGGGCGTGATCATTTTTGCGATGATCAGCAATATTATGAATCTCGCGGGAATTTCTTCTTTCTGGCAGCAGCTGGCGACGGGAAGCATCCTGATTTTGGTGGTGGTATTTAATAAGATCACAGAGAATCATAAATTGCAGCGCAGGAAAAAAGAGAGCAATTAACTCAAAATATAAAAACTTAAGGAGGTATATCTATGAGAAAGAGGATTGCACTGTTATTGGTTATGGGGATGTGCGCAGGACTTTTGAGCGGGTGCGGCGGCAAAAATACGGCACAGGAAAGCGCGCCTTCGGCGCAGGAAGAAGCCGCAGAGAGCACAGAGGAAGAAGCGCAGGGGGATTCCGAGGGGTATACGATAGCCCTTATCCCGCAGCAGGTGGGAATTCCTTACTTTGAGACGTCCGGTGTGTGGGGGCAGAAAGCGGCCGAGGATTTGGGGTGCGAAGTGATCTATACGGGACCGACCAGCGGCGACGCTGCCAGTCAGGCGAACATTGTACAGGATATGATCACAAAAGGGGTGGACTGTGTTGCGATATCCCCTCTGGATGCGAGCGCGATCGAACCGGTGCTGGAGCAGGCGAAAGAAGCGGGAATCCTTGTGATCACATGGGATTCGGACGTAAACAATACGGATCTGAGAGAAGTTTATGTTAATTGCTGTTCGGAACAGGTGCTTGGCGAACATCTGATGCAGCGCTTTGCACATTATATGGGCGAGGAAGGCGATTACGCGATCATTACAAGTGTGTTGACGGCACAGAACTGTTCGGCCTGGGCGAAATATGCGACGGAATATCAGGAGGCGAATTATCCGAATATGAACAGAGTGGCATATGAACCCTGCGATGATGACCAGTCGAAAGCCTACTCCATTACACAGAATCTGATGACGGCTTATCCGGATCTGAAGGGCGTTCTGGGTGTGACGACACCGGCGCCTCCGGCTGCGGCACAGGCAGTGGGAGAAGCGGGGAGAAACGGAGAGGTGATCGTCAGCGGCGTGGTGGAAGCGTCGGCGGCAAAGGCCTATCTGGAGGACGGTTCCATGCAGGAGGCAAATATCTGGCATCCCGGCAAACTGGGCTATCTGGCAATTTATACAGCAAAAACGATCCTGGACGGCGGATCGATCGAGGATGGACAGGATGTGCCGGAAGTCGGAGTGGTGGAAGTAAAGGATGACCAGATCATTATGACAGAATTACTGGATATTACACTGGAAAATATAGACGAATTCGATTTCTAAAAGAAAAAAGGCCGCCGGTGTTCGGCGGCCTGAATCTGGGAGTAGGGCAGCAGTACTCGTTAAACATTACCAGCGATATCGGAATTGTTGTACAGTATGGAAGAATGGATATCAATCAACCAAATTTATCGTATTTGGCCACAATGGGGTTTGCGGAGGGATGAGAATGGGCAAAATCAAAATTTCTTTAAGAGAATTTGAAACAAGGATCCAAAAGTTAAAAGAGAAGATGGAAGAACGGAAGATAGATGCATTGTTTGTCTATGGGGATGAATACAGGAAAGAGAATCTGCGCTATGTGTCAAACTACTGGCCTATTTTTGAGAGGGGCGGACTGTTGGTAGGAAAAAATACGGACCCCATTGTCCTGTGCGCGCCGGAGGGGGAGGAAGTGGCAAAAGAGATGAGCGTCTGGAAAGATATCAGACTGCTGCCGGATTTTCTGTGTGTGACTGTCCCGGATGAGATCGAGTATCCGTTAGCGCATTACAGCAGTTTTCGGAAGCTGGCACAGGAACTGCGGGATAAGGGGGAGCTTAAGACCCTGGGGATCGTCGGAAGAGACGCAATGCCTGTGGATCTGTTCCGCTCTATCGAGGAGGCCTTCCAGTCGGAGACCGTAGACTGCAACGATTTTCTGTTTGAACTTCGCAGGGAAAAAAGCGGGGATGAGGTGGCGTGTCTGAAGGAGGCCGCGAGAATAGCAGATATAGGGTTTAAGGCTATGATGCAGGCTGACCTGATCGGAATGACAGAGCTGGAAGCGGCCGGCATCGCGGAGGCGGCGGCGAGAAAGGCTGGCGCGGAGCATATTATTTTCCAGATCCTCGGGAGCGGTGAAAGGACGCATCGCATTGTGGGGCGTCCCACGGATAAGGTGATAGAGGACGGCGATATGATCATGTGCGCCCTTGCGGTTCAATATGAAGGATATGTGGCGACATGTGAGATGCCTTTTGCGGTGGGAAACTATTCCCAGGAGACAAAAAGAGTGATCGATGTGCTGGTGAAGGCGTTAAAGGCCGGGATACCTTATCTGAAGGCGGGAGTTCCGATGAAGGAGTTTGTGAAGGCGGTTAAGAACGTATATGAGGAGGAGGGGCTGTCAAAATACGATGTGTATCCTCCGCTCCACGGAATCGGCTGTGCGGAAGCGGAATCCCCGTATCCGGACGAAAAGACAGAGGCGGTATTCAAAGAGGGAATGACGGTAAATACCGATATCAGTCTGTTTGGGCTGCCCGGCGGATCAAATCGAATCGAGGAGGGCTTTGTGATAACAAAAGACGGGGCCGTTTCTCTGTCACCGTTTGTGGATGCATGCTGCAGAGAATGGAGATGATGATATCAAAAATCAGAATATGGATAAAAGGAGTTTAGCTATGAAAATCCGAATTGAGGATCAGGAATTTAGAGAGAGAGTCTGTAAAACACAGGAGAAGATGAAACAGGAGGGAATAGATATACTTCTGGCTTACGGGAATGAGGCGGAGCCTCAGTATGTCAGGTACTATTCCGACTACTGGCCCTCCTTCGAGTCAGCCGGGGTGTTGATGGCGCAGGAGGGAGAGCCGATCCTGATCATAGGCCCGGAGAGCGGCACTTTTGCCGGGGGCGTGTCCAGAATCAAAAAGATCAGAAAGCTTCTCTGTTTCAGGGAGTCCTCAGAGCCCGAGTATCCGGGAGCAAAACTGGATGATTTTGCATCTGTGATCAGAGAAGCTGCAGAGGGAAGACGGATAAAGAGGCTGGGGATAGCCGGAAATTGTTTAATTACACATGTTATTTATGAGGCGCTGCAGGAAGCGCTGCCGGAAGTGGGAGATCCTGAGATCGTGAAAGCGGATCTGATGGTATCCAGAATAAGGGCTGAGAAATCGCCCGCGGAGATCGCCTGCATGAGGGAGGCCTACCGCATCACTCAGCTTGCCATGAAAAAAGTGGTGGAACAGATTCGCCCCGGGATGACGGAGAATCAGGTGAAGGGCATTGCGATGTCGGTGATCTTTGAGGAGGGCGGAGAAGGGGAAGCCTATCCGTTCTGGATATTGACGGGAAAGGACTCCAACCAGGCTATCAGCAGATGCCGGAACAAGGTGATCGAGCCGGGCGATCTGGTACATATACAGGTGGGGGCCCGCTATGAGGGATACGCATCGACGATGGGCCGGCCTGTGGTGATAGGAAAGGCGACGGAGGAACAGAGAGGTCTGATCGAGGCGGGACTGGCCGCGCAGAGAGCCATTTTGAAAACAGCCAAAGCGGGGGTCAACGCAAAAGAGGTGAGCGACGTACACTATAATACATTGAAGGAGCTGGGATATGAAGGACATATTTTATATGGCCCCTGCCATGGTACCGGGCTGATGGAAGGCGAGTATCCCTGGATCGAGTCCAATTCGGATTATCTGCTGGAGGAGGGGATGACATTCTGCACATGCATCTATCTTGGGGACGATGAGAACCGGATCGGTATGCGGATCGAGGACGGGTTCCTTATCACAAAGGACGGCACGGAGTCATTCTCGGATTACCGCAGAGAGGTGATAGAGATTACCGAATAAAACGTGAAATATGTTTGTGTGCGAAAAGGGGCCACGGTAAAAGCAGACCAACGGTCTGGCGATTACCGCGGTCTCCTGCGTTCTGAGTCAGACAATCTCCTTGATTTTCACCGACAACTCCGCGTAGTAAGAGTCCTTTATTTCCGCCTGCTCATCGGACAGGCAGGCAAACATCAGCTCCAGCGATTTCGATCCCTGCCAGTAGGGCTCCTGGCAGATCGTGGCAGTGATGATCTCTTTCTGCATCATTTCCACTGTGGAGGGAACTTCGTCGAAAGTGACAACTTTGATGTCCCTGCCGGGAGCGAACTTCGCGATGGCGCGGCAGCCGCCGTAGACGCCTGCGGCCGTAAAATAAAAGGCATTGATATCCGGATGCTTTTCCAACATCCGGGAGACCAGTTCATAAGCTTTCTCATCATCATCCAGACTTTCCCCCTGGGAGATAACTTTAAAGCGGGCATCCCCCGAGAGCTTATCCACAAAGCCGGAAACTCGCTGGATATGACATAAAATGTTGTTGTCGCCGTTGATGATGCCGAGGTTGACAGGACCTGATGTGACAAGTCTCATCAGGGCGCCCGCGGCCTGTCCGGAATTGTAATAGTCGCTTCCCACGTAGGCGAGACGACGCACGCCCTCCGCGTCAGAGTTGACTGTGATGACAGGAACACCGCTGCGGATCAGCTTATTGAGTTCTTCCCGTATGGAATCGTCATTGTAGGGTGTGATGATCAAACCCTGCACGCCCTCTTTCAGGCAGGCTTTAATGGCCGACAGTTGTGCCTCGGGATGGTAGGCCACCCGCTTTACGGAAATCTGACAGCCATACAGGGACAGTTCCTCCGCCTTGTCGGAAAAACCCTGCATCACATCGTCAAAAAACGGGTTTTTTCTGCTGAACAGAATGACGCCGATCAGATATTTCTTTTTCTGGGCGGCGAGTGCGATTCCGGCGGGATTCGGCTTGTAGCCGAGCTGTTTGATGATCGCGCGGATTTTCTCCGCAGTCTCCCGGTTGACGGAGCCGCGGTTATTCAATACTCTGTCGACAGTGCCTCTGGAGACGCCTGCCAGCTCTGCAATTTCTTTGATGGTTGCCATAATAACTTCTCCTGCAAATACTGATATCATCATACCGTAAAACTGCCCAAAAAGCTATTCTAATTTTCATGTATATTTACTGAAAATAGTATTTGCGCAGAAAAAGAATTGCGAAAACGGATGGGCTGGTGTACAATACATTCATAGACCGTGCGCGGGCACGGTGACAAAACGGCACACGGACGACAGAAAAAGTGTCCACGGAACTGGAATGGAGGGTTAAACGGAGAATGTTGTATGTAGGAATTGATTTGGGGACATCGGCGGTAAAACTATTGCTGATGGACGGAGAGGGAAAGATACATAAGATCGTTTCAAAAGAATATCCGCTGTATTTCCCGAACCCGGGCTGGTCGGAGCAGAAGCCCGAGGACTGGTATGAGCAGAGCATGGAGGGACTGAAGGAGCTGCTCTCGGAGTGCGATAAGAGCCAGGTGGCGGGAATCAGCTTCGGCGGCCAGATGCACGGGCTTGTGATACTGGATAAGAAGGACAATGTGATCCGTCCCGCGCTTCTGTGGAACGATGGGCGGACTTTTGAGGAGTGCGATTATCTGAACAATGTGATCGGGAAAAATAAGCTGTCAGAGTACACGGCAAATATTTCCTTTACGGGTTTTACGGCGCCCAAGATTTTGTGGGTAAAGAACAAGGAGCCGGAAAACTTCGCAAAGATCGAGAAGATCATGCTGCCGAAAGATTATCTGGCATACAAACTCTCCGGCGTACACTGCACGGACGTGTCGGACGCTTCGGGAATGTTGCTGTTCGACGTGAAGAATCGCTGCTGGTCCAAAGAGATGATGGAGATCTGCGGTGTGAGAGAAGAGCAGCTGGCGAAGATTTTCGAGAGCTACGAGGTGGTGGGAACCCTGAAACCCGAGATCGCGTCGGAGTTAGGGCTGCCCGTGACAGTGAAGATCATAGCCGGCGCGGGGGACAACGCGGCGGCGGCAGTGGGGACAGGGACCGTGGGCGACGGCATGTGCAATATCTCCCTGGGCACAAGCGGAACGATCTTTATCTCCTCGAAAGAATTCGGTGTGGATAAATACAATGCGCTGCACGCTTTCGCCCACGCGGACGGCCACTATCACCTGATGGGCTGTATGCTGAGCGCGGCGTCCTGCAATAAATGGTGGATGGAGGATATCCTGAAGACGGAGGACTTCGGAGGCGAGCAGGGTCAGATCGAAAAGCTGGGCGAGAACCATGTGTACTTCCTGCCCTACCTGATGGGTGAGCGCTCCCCGCACAACAACCCAAACGCGAGAGGCACTTTCATCGGCATGACGATGGACACTACAAGGGCGGACATGACGCAGGCGGTATTGGAAGGCGTGGCGTTTGCTCTGCGGGATTCCTTTGAAGTGGCGAAATCTCTGGGCATAAAAATCGAGCGGACAAAGATCTGTGGCGGCGGCGCGAAGAGCTCGTTATGGAAGAAGATGATCGCCAACATACTGGGTATCAAGGTGGATGTGATCGAGAGCGAGGAGGGCCCGGGATACGGCGGCGGCATGCTGGCGGCGGTGGGCTGCGGCGAGTTCGCTTCCGTGGAGGAGGCAGCCGAGAAGCTGGTGAAGGTCGTGGACACGGTGGAGCCCGATCCGGAACTGACCGCGAAGTACGACGCGAGATACCAGCAGTTCAAAGAGATCTACCCGGCGTGCAAACCGATATTTGAAATTATCAAATAGCATAAAAACAGTAACTGCCCGGACAGTAAAGTCGCGAAGGCGCAGCAGCTGGAATAGGAGGATACTATGGAAATCAAAAAAGTAACAGACGCCGCTTTTCGGAAATACGGCAGAGTGATCTCTGAATTTGATTTTTCTGAAATTGTGGCAAAACTGGCGGAGACGCCGCTTCCCGACGGTGTGGTCTATGAGCCGTCAGTGGACATCCTGGAAGCGCTTCCGCTCAAGGAAAAGCTGGAGACGGCGTATTACGGGGAGCTGCCCATTCAGATCGGCTACTGCAACGGGCACAACCATCTGTTGAACGCAGTGGAATATCACCGTTCTTCGGAGGTGGATATCGCGGCGGACGACCTGATCTTACTGCTCGGCAGCCAACAGGACATTACCGACGATTACACGTATGAGACGTCTAAGATCGAAGCGTTCCTGTGCCCCAGGGGAACCGGCGTGGAACTGTACGCAACGACGCTCCACTACGCGCCCTGCAGTGTGGGGGACAATGGCTTCCGCTGCGGAATCGTACTGCCGAAGGACACGAATCTGCCTTTGGACAGCAGACATGCGGGCTATGAGGACGCTCTGATCACCGCAAAGAACAAATGGCTGATCGGCCACGCCGAGGGCGGTCTCGACGCAGGCGCACACATCGGACTGATCGGGGAGAATGTCTCCGTATAAAATATGGAACTAAAAACAGCAGATACCCGGACGGCACACAGCTTCATTTGCGGACGGCGTATCATGCCGGCCGCAAATGTAAGCTCCACAGAAGTGTGCTGGAAGGGTATCTGCGGAACTAATAATAAGGAGGAACAACTATCATGAACAACATTCCAAAAATCAAACTGGGCATTGTGGCTGTCAGCCGTGACTGCTTTCCGGAGAGTCTCTCCGTAAACAGGAGAAAAGCGCTTGTGGAAGCTTACAGGGCAAAATATGACGCGGAAGACATCTACGAGTGCCCCATCTGTATCGTGGAGAGCGAGATCCACATGGTACAGGCGTTAGAAGACATCAAGAAGGCCGGCTGTAACGCTCTCTGCGTATACCTCGGCAACTTTGGCCCGGAAATTTCCGAGACGCTTCTGGCGAAACATTTCGACGGACCGAAGATGTTCTGCGCGGCGGCTGAGGAGAGCCAGAACGATCTGGTGGGCGGCAGAGGCGACGCTTACTGCGGTATGCTGAACGCAAGCTACAACCTGAAACTTCGCAATGTGGGCGCTTATATCCCTGAGTATCCGGTTGGAACAGCGGAGGACTGCGCGGATATGATGAACGAGTTTCTGCCGATCGCGAGAGCACTGGTTGGACTTTCCGACTTAAAAATCATCAGCTTCGGCCCGAGACCGCTCAACTTCCTCGCATGTAACGCGCCGATCAAGCAGCTCTACAATCTGGGCGTTGAGATCGAGGAAAACTCCGAGCTGGATCTGTTTGAAGCCTTCAACAAACATGCGGACGATGAAAGGATCCCTGCAAAAGTGAAGGAGATGGAAGAGGAACTGGGGGCAGGCAACAAGAAGCCGGAAGTGCTCGCAAAACTGGCGCAGTATGAACTGACGCTGCTCGACTGGGTGGAGGAGCACAGAGGCTACAGAAAATATGTTGCCATCGCAGGAAAATGCTGGCCCGCATTCCAGACACAGTTCGGCTTCGTTCCCTGTTATGTGAACAGCCGCCTGACGGGCATGGGCATCCCGGTATCCTGTGAGGTGGATATCTACGGCTGTCTGTCCGAGTTCATCGGAACCTGTGTCAGCAACGACATTGTTACGCTGCTTGACATCAACAATTCCGTGCCGGCAGATATGTACAAAGAAGCTATCGAGGGCAAGTTCGACTATACGCACAAGGATACTTTCATGGGCTTCCACTGCGGAAATACCTGCTCAAAGAAACTGGCTTCCTGCGAGATGAAATATCAGATGATTATGGCGAGAAATCTTCCGGTGGAAGTGACCAATGGCACTCTGGAAGGCGACATCATGCCGGGCGATATCACGTTCTATCGTCTCCAGTCCACAGCGGACAATAAGCTGCGCGCCTATGTGGCACAGGGCGAGGTGCTTCCGGTGGCGACAAAGTCCTTCGGCGGCATTGGCGTATTTGCGATCAAGGAGATGGGCAGATTCTACCGTCACGTGCTGATCGAGAAGAATTATCCTCACCACGGAGCGGTTGCGTTCGGCCATTACGGAAAGTCTCTGTTTGAAGTATTCAAATATCTGGGCGTGCCGGTGGAGGATATCAACTACAACCAGCCCAAGAGCCTGCCGTATCCGACGGAGAATCCGTTCTGCTAAAAAGCATACAACAGCAGTGCCGGACAAAATATAAGGGTACTGCGCAGGGAAACGATATGAGCCGTCTCGGGAAAAATAGCAGAGACGGCTCATTTATCAATATAGAGAGCAAACAGGGATCTTATGGGAAAAGAAAAAAAGCGCGATAAAAATATTTCGGCGGACAAAGCCTTTCGCATTATGCTGACAGGCTTTGTCGTCATGCTCTCGGCCGCGATATCCTGCGCGGTGTATTTTTCCACGAAAATGAAAGCCGTGAGCGAGGCGGACAAGGGCACCTACGAAATGTATGACAGGCACTATGTGTTCATCACGGACAACGCGGAGCAGGAGTTCTGGGATGAAGTGTACGCGGCGGCGGAGGAGGAGGGCAAAAGATCCAACGCCTATGTGGAGCGCCTGGGAGAAAATCTGAATGTAAATTATCAGACGGAGGATCTGCTGCGGATAGCCAATAACTCTCTGGTAGACGGAATTATTTTCTGCGGGGAGGACAATGAGGAGACTGTGGAGAGAATCAATGAGGCGGTGGATAAAGGGATCGCGGTGATCTCCCTGCGGCAGGACATCGAGGACTCGCAGAGACAGTGCTTTGTGGGTGTGAACAGCTATGACCTGGGGCTGGAGTACGGAAAACAGGTGCTGGAGATCGTGGACGCGGAGCAGATACAGAATCCCAAAATCTGTATTCTGGCGGACGACACCATGCAGGAGTCGAAACAGAATCTGATCACTTTCGCGATCCGGGACAGTTTATCCGAGGCGAAGCCGGGGGACGAGAACCTGCCGGAGATCGAAGTGAGGAAAATTGACACGTCGGAGGCCTTCAGCGCGGAGGAAGCGATTCGGGATATTTTTATCGACAGTGAAAATCTGCCGGATATCATGGTCTGTCTGAACAGCGTATATACGCAGTGCACCTACCAGGCGGCGGTGGACTACAACCGAGTGGGAAAGGTAAAAATTCTGGGCTACTATTCCACGAACGCCATTTTGGAGGCGATAGAGAAACAGATCATTTACTCCACGATACAGGTGGACACGCAGGAGATAGGAAAACAGTGTATCAGGGCGCTGACGGAATACCTCGACAGCGGTTACACGAGTTCTTATATACCGATCAGCACTCATGTGATCGGAAATGAGGAGGCGGGGCGGCTGTTGCAGGAGGCGGAGGTGGACGATGCTGGTAACTAAGTGGAACAATGCCTCGATACAGATCAAACTGATCGCCTCTTTTACGATCACGCTGATCATCATTCTGGCGATGAATCTGTTTATGTATATGAATATCAATTCGCTGATGGCGCGCGTCGATGAAGTCTATGTGAGCAACCTGAACCTGAACGAACTCTCCGATGCATTGCAGACGCTGCATGAGTCTGTGCGGGCGTATCTGGATACGAAAAGTTCGGACTCTCTGGATTCCTATTACCGCGCCGATCAGGAGTACAGAGAATTGCTGGAAGGACTGAATGAGCGGGTGGTAAACAATCCGGCGAAGATCACGGAGAAAAATATCAAGGCGCAGTCGGAGACTTATCTGGAGAAAGTCTATGAGATCGTGCAGGCGAAACGCGGCAGGAATGTGGAGCGCTATAAGATCTATTATGACGAGGCGACGGAAATTTACGGGGATATTCAGAATTGCATTTATTCCCTGAACAACGAGCAGTTTAAAAACAACTCGGGCAGTTACACGATACTGCTCTCCTCCCTGCGCTATATGGAGATCGTGAGCACGATCATACTGGCGATGATCGGCGTTATCAACATGATCATGGTTTCCATGCTTACGAGAAATATGACGAAACCGCTGATCGTACTCTCGAGGGCGGCGAACGAGGTGGCGGCGGGAAACTTTGACGTGGAGATCGAGAATATGGAGAGCGGGGATGAGATCGGGATCGTCTCGAGAGCTTTCCAGAAGATGGTGACAAGCATTCAGATCTATATTCAGGAAATTAAGAACAGCATGGAACGGGAGAGCCGCATGAAAGAGCAGGAACTGCTGATGACAAACAGAATGCGGGAAGCGCAGCTGATGACACTGCAGGCGCAGATCAATCCCCATTTCCTGTTTAACACTCTGAACGCGGGAGCGCAGGTCGCCATGATGGAGGGTGCGGACAAGACGACGGAATTTATTGAGAACATGGCGGATTTTTTCCGCTATAATATTAAGAAGATGAATCAGGACACGACCATCGGCGAGGAGATACAGCTGGTGGATAATTACATCTATATTTTGAATGTGCGTTTCACGGGGGAGATCCATTTCGAGAAGGAGGTGGACGACAGGGTGCTGGATGTGAAGGTGCCCAGCATGATCCTGCAGCCGATCGTGGAAAACGCGGTGAACTATGGGATACGGAATATCGGCAGGGAGGGAAAGATTAAACTGACGGTCTATCAGGAAGAGGAGTTTGTCTACCTCTCCGTGTGGGACAACGGCGTCGGAATGAGCAGCGAAAAAATTTCGCAGATACTGAGCGGAGAGCTGAAAGAGGTTGACTTGCGGTCCAATTCCAACGGGATCGGGCTGGGAAATGTGATCGAGCGGCTGAAGCTTTACACAAGCCGGGAGGACGTGATGGAAATTAAGAGCGCGGGCAGAGACGAGGGGACGGAATTTACCATGAAGGTGCCTGTGCATTTATAAATACGGAAAACAGTTATGCGGGAGAGAGGAAATGCAGATGTACAGAATTTTGCTGGCGGATGACGAGGGGATCGTTCTGAATTCTCTGCAGTTTATCATAGAAAAAAATTTCAGCGGCAGATATGAACTGGAAACCGCGAAGACAGGGTTGGGAGCGATCGAGACGGCGGAACGCTTCCGGCCGGATATTGTATTTATGGATATCCAGATGCCGGGAATCAACGGGATCGACGCGATGCGGGAGATCCGCAAATTTTCGACGAATGTTATATTTGTGGTGCTCACCGCCTACGATAAGTTTGACTACGCGAAGGAGGCGATCGGCCTCGGCGTGCTGGACTATCTGAATAAACCGGTCAACCAGAAAGTCGTGGTGGATGTGATCGAGAGAGCGATGAAGGAGATCGATGCGAGGCGTGAGAGGAGAAAGAACGACCTGCAGATAAAAGAGCGCATGGAGACGGTCATGCCCATCATTGAGAACGGTTTTATCTACTCCATTTTGCTGCAGGAGAGATTTGACGAGGATATCGAGAACTATAAAAGTCTGCTGGGGATCACGTCGGTCTACGGCTATATGCTGGCGGTCGTCTTCGGGGACAGGCAGCAGGGAAACTATATGACAAACGCGGTGGGGACCAGCGTGAAGGCGCAGATGGACTATTATTCCAAAGTGAGAGAGATCCTGAAAGACACTTTCCCGGGGGCGATCGTGGGAAATGTCAGCGCCAACAAGATTCCGGTGTTTATGCCCGCGGACGAGCTGAAGATGCCTTACAACAGAAGGATCGAGACGATCGAGCAATCCCGGGCGGCGGTGCGGAACATGAACAAAGCCACCGGTATTTTCTTCCGCATCGGAATCGGGGGGGTTTGCAGACTGAAAGACGCGCTTCATTCTTACGACGGGGCGCTGAAAGCGCTGTACGCGACAAAGGGCAGTGTGGCGCATATGGATGATCTGCCGATCGCGGTGGAGTACGAGGAGAACTATCCGGTGGAGACGGAGGAGGCGATCTTTGAGAAGCTGCAGGACGGGAAGACGGAGGAGTGTATCGCCCAGGTCGATAAGTTTTTTGACTGGATGGTGAGCCAGTACGGTGATGACGAGATGAGTATCAAGCTGAAGGTGCTGGAGTTTGTCATGAATGGCGAGTCGATCATGTACCGGGGCGGCGGTCATCTGTACCGGTTCAGCAGCAGAAAGACCTATCTGCAGGAAGTGACGGAGATACAGGGCTACGATCTTTTGAAAAAATGGTTTATGGATAAAATGCGCAGCGTCGCGGGGACGATGGTCCGGGGGAGCAAAGATCACACAAACGATCTGATCCGGCAGGCGAAAGAATATATTGACAGTCATTTTTATAAGGATATGTCGCTGGATGACATTTCGAGAGAGCTGAATATCAGTCCTTATTATTTCAGCAAACTGTTCAAGGAGGAGACCGGAGAGAATTTCGTGGAGTATGTGACGGGACGGCGCATGGACAGGGCAAAACATCTGCTGAGGAACCCGGATAAGAGCATCAAGGAGATCTGTGCGGAGGTGGGTTATTCCGATCCGAATTACTTCAGCCGTATCTTTAAAAAATATCAGGGGGTTTCTCCGACAGAGTACAAGGAGAATGTGGGGACAAATTGACGCACAGCGGATTGCGGGAGGATGCAGACATGAAAAAGGCGATAAGGAAGGTATCACTGCTTATTTTTGCCCTGATTCTGACAACAGTGTCAGTTTTTGGGTGCGGACAGGCGGTGAGGGAAAACGACGCGGAGGTGGAAGAGAGCGACGCGATACAGATCGGGTTTTCGATGGACTCTTTTTTGATCGAGAGGTGGCAGCGGGATCGGGACATTTTTGTGTCCAAGGCACAGGAGCTGGGGGCTGAGGTAAATGTGCAGAATGCCAACGGCGAGGTGAGCAGGCAGATATCTCAGATCGAGTATTTTATCGAGAAGGAGATGGATGTCATTGTTATCGTAGCAATCGACGGCGGGGCGCTCAGTGAAGTGGTGGAGAAGGCGAAGAAGGCGGGAATCAGGGTGATCGCTTACGACAGGCTGATCCTGGATGCCAATGTGGACCTCTATATCAGCTTTGACAATGAGAAGGTGGGGATACTGATGGGGGAACTTCTCCGGGAAGCTCTGGAGGATGAGGGGACGATCATATGCATCAACGGATCTCCCACGGACAACAATGTGGAACTGGTTTTCGGGGGATTTAAGAAAGCGCTGCGGGGATCGGATATCCTCATCGATGAGACGGGCTATGCGGACCACTGGCTGGCGGAGGTCGGTTTCGATTTTGTCAGCGATTATCTGGCGGAAGGCAATGTGCCGGATGCTATTATGTGCGGCAATGACGATATCGCGACGCAGGTGGTAAAAGCGCTCTCGGAAAACCGCCTGGCGGGACAGGTCTGTGTGACGGGGCAGGATGCGGATCTGGCGGCCTGCCAGAGAATCGTGGAGGGAACGCAGTATATGACGGTCTATAAGCCGTTAGAGCTTCTGGCGCAGAGGGCGGCTGAGATGTCGGTGGCGCTGGCGGAGGGGGAGATGCCGGAAACGCAGTCTGTGGTCAACGACGGAACCTTCGACGTTCCCTTTGAGAAACTGGACCCGGTGGCGGTGACAAAGGAGAATATGGATGAAGTGATCATCGGAAAATATCATCAAAAAAATGAGGTTTATTTAAATGTGCAGGAGTGAATAGCATTTTTTTGCGGTCAGCACATTTCTGATGACAAAATAATCCAGATTTGTGCATCCTGACAGGAAAAGAACATAAAAAAGTGAAGAAACTGACAAGTTAATGCTAGTGAAATTGTGCTAAAGTAGAAAACGTGAAAGAGAGTTCACAAAAAAATGAAAGGGAGGATATTTAAATGTCCAAAAAGTTACTTAGTGTTTTACTTAGCACAGCAATGGTAGCAGCTCTCCTTGTCGGATGCGGCAATTCTGCAGCAGAAGAACCCGCGGCGGCAACTGAGGAAGCGGCTCCGGCAGAGGAAGCTCCTGCAGAAGAGGAAGCAGCACCCGCAGAGGATGCAGCGGAAGCTCCGGCAGCGGCAGCAGGAACAAAGGTTGGCGTTTCCATGCCGACAAAGGATCTGCAGAGATGGAACCAGGACGGCGCGAACATGCAGTCCGAACTGGAAGCGGCAGGTTATGAAGTTGACCTTCAGTACGCAAACAACGAGCCTCAGACTCAGGTTTCCCAGATCGAGAACATGATCTCCAACGGCGCTAACGTACTGGTTATCGCAGCGATCGAGGCATCTTCCTTAGGTGAAGCTCTGGATATGGCGAAAGCAGCCAATATTCCGGTAATCGCATATGACCGTCTCATCATGAACTCCGATGCGGTTTCCTACTATGCAACATTCGATAACTACAAAGTGGGCGTGACTCAGGGTCAGTACATTGTTGATACTCTTGACCTTGACAACGCGGAAGGTCCGTTCAACCTGGAAGTTACAGCAGGTGACCCGGGCGACAACAACGCTCCTTTCTTCTACAACGGCGCTATGGATACCCTGAAACCTTACATTGAGTCCGGCAAGCTGGTAGTAAAATCCGGCCAGACCGAATTTGAAGAAGTGGGTACACCTCAGTGGAAGACAGAGACAGCTCAGTCCAGAGCAGACAATATCATCAGCTCCTTCTACGCTGACGGTACAAACATCGACGTATGGCTTTGCTCCAACGATTCCACAGCGCTCGGTGTTGAGACAGCTCTGGCAAACAGCTACAACGGTGAGTATCCGATCGTTACCGGTCAGGACTGCGATATCGAGAATACAAAGAACATGATCGCCGGCAAACAGTCCATGTCCGTATTTAAGGACACACGTACTCTGGCATCTCAGGTTGTTAAGATGGTTGGTCAGATCTTAAACGGCGAAGAAGTGGAAGTAAACGATACAGAGACTTACGACAACGGAACAGGTGTTATTCCTTCTTTCCTTTGCGAGCCCGTATTCGCGGATGCGAACAACTACAAAGAGCTGCTGATCGACTCCGGTTACTACACAGAGGATCAGCTGAAATAAGGCAGTATTCTATGGAGATAACATAGAGAACAACATACAGGCGGGTTATCATACCCGCCTGTACTAAAGTAAGAGAACCTTACTTGGATTATGAGAGTAGACAGTAATGATTGGAGGGAGTTATTTTGGCGAGAGTATTACTTGAGATGAAGAATATTACCAAAACTTTCCCTGGTGTAAAGGCGCTTGACAACGTAAACCTGAAGGTGGAGGAAGGCGAGATCCATGCTCTGGTGGGAGAAAACGGAGCGGGAAAATCCACCCTGATGAACGTTTTGAGCGGTATTTATCCTTATGGTACTTATGAGGGGGATATCATCTACAATGGTGAAGTCTGCAAGTTCAATAAGATCAAGGATTCTGAGCAGAAGGGAATCGTTATTATCCATCAGGAACTGGCATTGGTGCCATACATGTCTATCGGCGAGAATATGTTCCTCGGAAACGAGCAGGGGAAGAAGGCGGCGATTGACTGGGACAGGACCTATGCGGAAGCGGATAAATATCTGAAAATGGTGGGGCTGTCCGAATCTTCCAAGGTACTTGTAAAAGAAATAGGAACCGGCAAACAGCAGCTTGTGGAGATCGCGAAGGCACTGGCGAAGAACGCGAAACTGCTGATTCTGGATGAGCCCACATCGTCCTTGAATGAGACCGATTCCAAGGCCCTTCTTGACCTGATGCTGCAGTTCAAGAAACAGGGTATGACAATGATCATTATATCTCACAAGTTAAATGAGGTTGCCTATGTGTCGGATAAGATCACGGTAGTCCGCGACGGCTCCACGATCGAGACGATGGATAAGCATACCACGGAGATTTCAGAAGATAGAATTATCAAGGGGATGGTAGGCCGTGAGATCACGGACCGTTTCCCGAAGCGCCGCGATATAAAGATAGGCGATACCAATATGGAAGTGAAAAACTGGACCGTCTATCATCCCCTCTATCCCGAGAGGAAAGTGGTGGATAACGTATCCTTCAATGTACATAAGGGGGAGGTCGTCGGCATTTACGGTCTGATGGGCGCGGGGCGCACCGAACTTGCCATGAGCATCTTCGGACAGTCCTACGGGACGAACATCACCGGAACGCTTATGCTGAGCGGAAAAGAAGTTCGCTTAAGGACGCCCCAGGAGGCGATCAGAAATAAACTGGCGTATGTGACCGAGGACAGAAAAGGAAACGGTCTGGTACTGTCAAATTCCATCAAGATCAACACCTCTCTGGCAAACCTGGACAGCATCAGCAATCACAAGGTGATCGACAAGGATAAAGAGTACCAGGTGGCGGAGGAATACCGGGGAAAACTGAAGACAAAGTGTCCCACGGTGGAACAGAACGTGGGAAACCTTTCCGGCGGGAATCAGCAGAAAGTGCTGTTGGCGAAGTGGATGTTCACAGACCCGGACGTGCTGATTTTGGATGAGCCCACAAGAGGTATCGATGTCGGCGCAAAATACGAGATATACTGTATTATAAACGATCTCGTGGCGGCGGGAAAATCTGTGGTTATGATCTCCTCCGAGCTGCCGGAAGTGCTCGGCATGAGCGACCGGATCTACGTCATGAACGCGGCGAGGATTGTCGGGGAGCTGAATGCGGAGGAGGCGACGCAGGAGTTGATCATGAGCAGTATCTTAAAATCGGGAGAGGGGGCATAAGAGATGGCAAACATAAAAATTGCGGATATTTTAAAAAAGTATACCATGGTTATCGCCCTGATTCTGGTTATCATATTTTTCCAGGTGGGAACCGAGGGAAAGATTCTGTTTGCGCAGAATATCAACAATCTGATCTCCCAGAATGCCTACGTTTTTGTGCTGGCGACGGGTATGCTGTTGTGTATTTTGACGGGCGGCAACATTGACCTTTCGGTCGGTTCCGTCGTCTGCTTCGTGGGCGGTATCGGCGCCGTTATGATGGCGAACGGGACCAATATGATCCTGGCTGTCATCGTGATGCTCGTCATAGGACTTCTGGTGGGTATGTTTCAGGGTTTCTGGATCGCCTACATCAAAGTGCCGCCTTTTATCGCCACATTGGCGGGTATGTACGCGTTCAGAGGACTCTCGAACGTCGTGCTGCAGGGCTATGCGGTTTCCGTCACCGATACGGCCTTCTTAAATATATTCGGCGGCGGTGCGGAGTGCTACGTGCCTGATTTTTTCGGGGGAGAGACCATGAATATGACCTGCGTGATCGCAGGTGTGCTGATTGCGGCGCTCTATGTTCTGATCACAATGAAAAACAGAGTCTCCAGAAAGAAAAAGGGATATGAGACGGGCTCTCTGACGGGGGACCTGGTGAGAGTGATTGTTATCGGCGCGCTGATCATCTGGCTGTTCTACAAGCTGGCAAATTTCAGGGGTATCTCGGCGGCGCTGATCTGGATCGCATTCATACTGCTTGTCTATTCTTATATCACAAGTAAAACAACGATCGGCCGCTATCTGTACGCGGTGGGCGGCAATGAAAAAGCGACCAGACTTTCCGGCGTCAACACAAAGAAGATCTATTTCTTCGCCTACGCGAATATGGGACTTCTGGCGGGGCTCGCCGGCATCCTGACAATCGCCAGAGCGGCTTCCGCGCAGCCCACCTATGGGCAGGGTTATGAGATGGATGCCATCGCGGCGTGCTTTATCGGCGGCGCATCCGCTTACGGCGGCGTGGGTTCTGTCATAGGTATGGTAGTCGGCGCCACGCTTATGGGCGTGATCAATCAGGGTATGAGTATTATGGGTGTCAACGCGAACTACCAGAGCGTCGTAAAGGGACTGGTTCTTTTGATCGCCATTATCTTTGACGTGATGTCCAAGAAAGAAAAGAATTGAGGGGGAGGATGAAGAGAATGAAAAATGCTGTAACAGTACTCCGAAAAAATACAATGATATTTGTCCTGGTCCTGGTATTTCTTTTCTTTACACTGATGACAAAAGGACAGATGTTTACGGCGTTAAATTTTAACGCGCTGATCACGCAGAACGCTTACGTGTATATTCTGGCGACCGGTATGCTGATGTGTATGCTGACCGGCGGCAATATCGACTTATCCTGCGGTTCGTTTGTCTGCTTTGTGGGCGCCGTCGGCGGTATCTGCATGGTGACAAAGGAGATGGGAACCGGTATCTCCATACTGGCTATGCTGCTTGTAGGCATTGTCTACGGTTCCATCCTGGGCTTTATCATCGCTTATATGAACATTCCGCCCTGGATCGCTACCCTTGCGGGCTATCTGGCATTCCGCGGCTGGGCGACGGCGCTTCTCAGCGCAAACAGTTCGACAGGCAGCATCGCGCCGTTCCCGAAGAGCTATTTGAGCATCTTCTCCGGAAAAATTTTTGAGACGGCGATCGGTGTGTTCAATGTACCCTGTATGGTGATCGGCGTTGTCGCGGGAGCTGTGGTGATCGCGGTGATGATCATGGGAAGAAAAAACAGGGTAAAGAAGGGCTACGAAGTGGAATCCATGGCGGCTATGATCGCCAAAATGGTGGTCTCCGTTGCGGTAATTCTGCTGTTTTCCTATAAGCTGGCGCTGTCCGGCGGACTTCCCACGGTACTGCTGTGGGTGGTTGCGGTCGTGTTAGTCTACCAGTTTATTACCTCCAAGACGACGATCGGCCGTTATTTCTATACGATCGGCGGCAACAGGGAGGCGACAAGGCTCTCCGGCATCGACACGAAGAAGATCATGTTCATGGCATACCTGAATATGGCGGTTCTGACAGTCATCAGCGCTTTCACGGTCGTCGCGAGATTCCAGGCGGCCAATGCCACGGCGGGAACAAACTTTGAGATGGACGCCATCTCTGCCTGCGTAGTGGGCGGCGTCTCCGCGTACGGCGGTTCCGGCACGGTGTTCGGCATGGTGGTCGGCGCGACGCTGATTGGTGTGATCAACCTCGGTATGAGTCTGATGGGTATCGATGCGAACTGGCAGAGGGTCATCAAGGGTGTCGTACTTCTGGCGGCGGTCGTATTTGAGATCCTCAACAACAAAGATAAGATGAAGGATTGATTACTCTCATAATAAATCCACAAAAGGGGCTGTCCTGCTTTGGCGGGGCAGCTTCTTTTTAGTTTTGACTTTTGCGGATTTCCTGATTAGAATGGAATATACGGAATGTATGATAAGACAGACGGAGAATACTATGAAATTTTTACTGGCGGCAATTCATGCAAAATATATCCATACCGGGCTTGCGCTCTACAGTCTGAGAGGCTATGCGGGGAGAGAGCTGCGGGAATATATCGAGGTGGCGGAGTATACGATCAATCAGCAGATGGAGGAGGTCCTGGCCGATCTCTATGACAGAAAGCCGGACGCGATCGGCTTTTCCTGCTATATCTGGAATTTTTCAGTGGTGAAAAGGCTGGTGCGGGAGTTTTCCAAACTACGGCCCGATGTGCCGGTCTGGCTCGGCGGGCCTGAGGTTTCCTATGAATATAAAAAGATTTTTGAGGAGCTTCCGGAGGTGACGGGAATCATGTCCGGGGAGGGAGAAGAGACTTTTCGGGAATTGCTGGAACTGTATGTGGGAGCGGAGGGCCGTGGAGGGGACCTTCGGGAGCTGCCGGTCAGAATTGCCGGCACGGTGACGAAAGAAGGAGATTTCGGTGTGCGCAGACCGCTTGACCTGGATAAGATTCCCTTTTATTATGAGGATCTGGAGGAGGAGGAAAAAGCCCAGGGAGAAAATAAGATCCTTTATTATGAGTCCGGCAGAGGATGCCCGTTTCGCTGCAGTTACTGTCTCTCCTCCATAGAAAAACAGGTGCGTCTGCGGAGCCTGGGACTGGTAAAACGGGAACTGCGCTGCTTTCTGGAAAGAAAAGTAAAACAGGTGAAATTTATTGACAGAACGTTCAACTGCAATCGAGACCACGCAGAGAAGATCTGGCGATTTCTGCTGGAAAATGACAATGGTGTCACAAATTTCCACTTCGAGATATCGGCGGAACTGTTGACGGAGGAGCAGCTTGAACTCCTTTCAGGGATGAGGCCGGGGCTTATCCAGCTGGAGATCGGCGTGCAGACGACAAACCGAAAGACGCTGCAGACGATCCACCGCCATGCTGATCCGGAGAAACTGAAAAAGGCGGTGATGTCTGTTTCCGGTTTCCGGAATATCCGTCAACACCTGGATCTGATCGCCGGGCTGCCATGGGAAGGCCTGGAAAGTTTTCGGCGTTCCTTCAATGAGGTCTACGGGATGGAGCCCGACCAGCTCCAGCTCGGATTTTTGAAAGTGCTGAAGGGGTCTGAAATGTGGGAGAGGGCGGAGGAGTACGGCATCGTGTACCAGTCTGAGCCGCCCTATGAAGTGCTTTACACAAGATGGCTCTCCTATGAGGAACTGCAGGAGTTAAAACGGGTGGAGAGAATGCTGGAACTGTTTTATAACAGCGGCCAGTTTGGCCATACGCTGACAGCTCTTCAGAAATGGTTTGAAACCCCTTATGATATGTTTTTATCTCTCGCGGAATTTTACAGGGAGAGAGGTTTTTTCGTAAACAGTCCTTCCAGGAATTACCGCTATGAGATCCTGCTGGAATTTGTGAGAGGTCTGGAAGCGGGGGAAAATGCGGAGGCGCTGTTTCGGGAGCTGCTCACCTTCGACGTTTATCTGCGGGAGAAGGCCAGGAGCAGACCCGCGTTTGCCAGGGATATCCGCGATCATTTTCAGGAGATCACACTGTTCTACAGGGAGCAGGAGAAGACCCCGGATCTGCTGGCGGAGTATGTCTCAAAAGGCTATGACAGCAGACAGATGGCCCGTATGACGCATATGGATCTTTTTTGCTATCCGGTCTGGGACAGACAGTGGCTGCGGGAGACGGATCCGGACAGGATCCGTCCCGGGGAGGAACATTTTGTGCTGTTTGATTACGAAAAGCGCAGTCCCTTAACCCGCGAGGCAAAGTACGCGATCATCTAAAGAGGAAAGGAATGGAGAAAAATATGATAGATACCTACATAGCCATCGATCTGGAGACGACGGGGCTCAGTGCAAAAATGGATAAGATCATCGAGATCGGCGCCGTGAAGTTTGTGGACGGCAGAGAGGAGGCGGTCTTTTCGAGCTATGTGAATCCGGGCGTGCGGCTGCCGGAGAGGATCGTGGAGCTGACGGGGATCACGGATGAGGATGTGAGAGAGGCGCCGGGCATCGAGGAGATTCTGGACGATCTGGAGAGATTTTTGGGGGAGGAGGTTTTAGTGGGACATAATCTGCTCTTCGACTATTCTTTTTTGAAGAGGGCATTTTCCTACCGGAAGAGAAAGTTTGAGAAAAACGGGATCGATACGCTCCGGATAGCCAGGGCCTGCCTGAAACAATGCGGGCATAAGGGGCTTGGCGACCTGTGCGCATTCTATGATATTCCGCTGCAGGCTCACAGAGCGGTAGGGGATGCCAGGGCCGCCGGGCAACTGTATCGGAAATTATCCGAGGAGTTCGGGGAGGTGTCCGGGGAATACTTTGCGCCCAGAGAGCTGATCTGCCAGGTGAAAAAGGACAGTCCCGCCACGATACCCCAGAAGGGGCTGCTTTATAAATTGCATGAGCAGTATGGAATCACTCCGGAGTATGATGTGGAGAGGCTGACAAAATCGGAGGCGGGGCGCCATATCGATCGGATCCTCAGCGCCCACAGAGCGGTCAGAGGATGAGACGGGAGGATTTCAAATATCCTGCAGCAGAGCCAGTATTCTGGTTTTGGAGAGGGAGCGGAGCTCCTCCGCTTTTTTCCGCAGACCGGGAAGCTGGTCTTCCTCGCCGTTTTCCCGGTAAAGTTTGATCAGCTTTTCGTAGGAGGCGGTGATGTCGGTGCCGATGGAGACCGCATAGGCGAGAACGGCTTTTGCCGCCCGCTTTCTCTCCTCCTCCGGACAGAGTCCGGCGCTCTCCCCCCAGTTTTGCAGCAAAATGGAAGCCCATTTCTGCAGCAGAGTGACCAGCTCCTCAAAATTTTGATCGTACTCGGAGAGCAGACTGATATTCGGCGCTCCGTAGGTGAGTTTCAATTCGGTGTTGGAATATCCCGCAAAATTGACAATTTTTTTGCCGGACAGTTCCCGCAGTTTATCGTGGCATTCGTCTATTTCCGGATATCCGGCGAGCACATCCATGGGCAGCTCGCTGAGGGGGACGGCGACATAATCCAGACTTTCCAGAGATTTCCGCCTGGTGGAGTCAGCCTGCCGCTCCCGCTCCCAGAAATTGTCCACATATTTTTTTTCATTTTTCGTTCTCCTCTTCAGAGAGAAGGAGAACAGGAAACCGAAAACAATAAAACTTGCAAAAAAGGGGTATTTCATATATAATTATCCCAAATATATACAGGGAATCCTTTCTTATTCTTTATAGTAAATGCCGAAAAAAGTATTCCCGGACAGGAGAGAGACATGTTCCGTTTTAATAGAAATAAAAAATCCGTCCGTATTATCTCGAGCATTATCATTATCTTGATAGTGTTTGCCATGCTGGCATCCGTACTGCTGTATCTGGTGTAGAGCTCTACTCACGATACCGAGTTTGCGGAGCAAATCTCGCAAGGTGAGCTCTGCCCACTATTATATAGTGTAGTTCGCAAAAAAATCAATAATATTTTGGGAAATAGTGAGATAACTTTAGGTATATTACCCATTGGAAGCGAATGAGTCTTATTATAAAATGGTAGTTGTATAAACAGTAAAACAGTGTCAGATGAAGAAATGGTGATCATTATGCAGAAGGGTTGGAAGAAGATAGTGATAGCGGCGGTATTTACCGCCTGCTTTTTAGGCGCCGGGCTGAACGTCCAGGCAGCCGGAAAAGACAGCAAAATAGAAGCCGGTGTATCGATCGGGGATGTTGATGTGTCGGGAATGACAGTTTCCGAGGCGGAGAGCAAAGTGGAAGCCTTTGTGGATACCCTGAAAGGCGTACCGATCACGCTCCGCCTGGAGGGCGGTCAGGACACGGTCGGAACGGCGGGGGAGTTCGGAATTACATGGGAGAACGACGGATCGCTGGAAGAGGCGGCGATGCTCGGAAAGCGGGGCAATATTGTGCAGCGCTACAAAGCGCTTGCCGATCTGAAAAAACAGGGGCGCAGCTATCCGTTAAATATTTCTTTTCAGGGCGATGTGCTGGACAGTATCTTAAACTCTCTGAGCGAGACCTATAATCAGGGGGCAGTGGAGGCGTCTCTCACAAAAACCGAGAGCGGTTTTCAGATCACGGAAGGGCAGACCGGCCGTGTGCTGGATATAGCGAAGTCGAAGGAAGCCATCCTGAATTATCTGCAGAGCAGCTGGGATTACGGCAACGCCTCCATCGACCTTGTGGTGACGGTGGAAGAACCGAGGGGAGATGCGGAGACGTTGAATAAAGTGAAGGATGTGCTGGGGACGGCAACTACATCCTACAAATCCTCCGGCCCGTCCAGGGTTGCCAACGTCAGGACGGGATGCAGTCATCTGAACGGGATCACGCTTTACCCCGGGGAGCAGTGCTCTGTGCTGGAACTGATCACCCCTTTTTCCGTGGAGAACGGTTACGAGCTCGCGGGTTCCTATTTGAATGGGCAGGTCGTGAACAGTCTGGGCGGCGGAATCTGCCAGGTATCGACGACGCTCTACAATGCGATATTGAGGGCGGAGCTGCAGGTGGATGAGAGAAGTAACCACTCGATGATCGTGAATTACGTGGAGCCCTCAGAGGACGCGGCGATCTCCGAGTCCGGGGGAAAGGACTTTAAATTTACCAACAATAAAGAGTACCCGATCTATATAGAAGGGGTCACCACACCGGAGAAGACGATCACCTTTACGGTCTACGGCGTGGAGGATCGGCCCACGAACAGAAAAGTGACCTACGAAAGTGAAGTGTTGGAGACCAATGTTCCGTCCACGGAGAAGATCATACCGACCGCGGATCCGGTGGGATATGTGAACGTGCAGTCCGTTCATGTGGGCTATAAGGCGCGTCTGTGGAAGGTGGTGACGGAGGACGGTGTAGAAGTCAGCAGAGAGCAGGTGAACAGCAGCCACTATACGGCGGTTCCCCGCACGGCAACTGTCGGCACGGCGACAGCAGACCCCAATATGGCATCTCAGATTCAGGCGGCCATTGCGACAGGCAGTATCGACTATGTGAAATCGGTGGCGGGAGCGCTGGCGGCACAGCAGGCGGCACTGGCGGCGCAGCAGGCAGGGCTGAACGTTGGCGTCACAGAGGATGCGGGGACAGGTGCGACAGATGGCTGACAGGTTAATGGAAATTGTGAAGGAGAAGGGCCTGGCGGAAAGAAACCAAGCCCTTTTTATCAATTCTGCTGAGCGGGCTGAGAAAGCCTGGAAGGGAGCTGACGATCCGGAAACGATGTCCGCCGGGGAAAAGCGGGCGATGTTTGGGGACATGGATGTCGTTATGGCGGGGTTTGCGGGCCTGCACGGCTCCGTGATCCTGGCACGCGACAGCTCGGAGAAGCTGCGGAGCAGATATCCGGCCTCCTTTCTGGAGAAAGCGAAAGGCCAGGAGCGGCAGATCTGGCAGATACCGGAGGCCGCACCGGCCGGAAAGTCCGATGACCCCAGCACCTGTTCCTTTTCCGGGGAGGAGATAAAAGGGATGTATCTTCTCGCGGAGGGCGGTGTTTTCGCGGGTCTCCGGAATATGGGGGAGCTGGCGGGCGTCGGACTGGAAATATACATAAAAAGGATCCCGATAAAACAGGAGACGATAGAGATCTGCAACTTTTTTGACGTAAATCCCTATCAGATGTTTTCTGCGGGAAGCTGTCTGTTGCTGTCGAAAAACGGAGGCAGACTGAAGAGCAGGCTCGCCGGGCAGGGGATATTTTCCGAGGTGATCGGTTTTACGAGAAGAAATAATGACATGGTTGTCATAAATGGGGAGGAGCGGAGATTCCTTGAGAGACATTACAGGGATGCGCTGGAGCTGCTGTAAAAATGGCAAACCCCGCAAAATAAGGTGAGAAAGGAACAGATATGAGAGAACAATTATTAAAGATTATTGAGAGGAACAGCCGTATCGATTTAAAAGAGCTGGCGGTTATTTTGGGAGTGGAAGAGGCGGATATCATTGAGGAACTGCAGAAGTGTGAACAGGAAGGCGTGATCTGCGGTTACCACACGATGATCGACTGGGATAAAGTCGGTGTGGAGAAAGTGTCCGCGCTGATCGAGGTGCGCGTGACGCCCCAGAGAGGGCAGGGCTTCGATAAGATTGCGGAGAGGATATACAAATATCCGGAAGTGCATGCGGTTTATCTGATTTCCGGCGGGTATGACCTGTTGGTATCTCTGGAGGGAAAAACTCTGAGGGAGGTGTCATCCTTTGTCTCGGATAAGCTGTCTACGCTGGATACCGTGATCAGCACGGCGACGCATTTTATTCTGAAGAAATATAAGGATCATGGAACGATTCTGGAAAAGAAATATGAAGATACGAGAGAGAAGGTGACACCGTGAGAAATCCGTTAGCTGAAAAGGTTGTGGATATCCCGTTCTCGGGTATCCGGAAATTTTTTGATATTGTGAGTGAGATGCCGGATGCGATTTCGCTGGGGGTGGGCGAGCCGGACTTTGACACGCCCTGGCACATCCGGGATGAGGGAATCTACTCTCTGGAGAAAGGGCGCACATTCTATACATCCAACTCCGGATTGAAGGAGCTGAGGCAGGAGATCGCCAACTATATGAAGAGACGTCAGAATCTGGAGTATGATCCGATGAAGGAGGTCCTGATCACAGTGGGCGGTTCGGAGGCGATCGACATCGGCATGCGTGTGATGCTGAACCCGGGGGAGGAAGTGCTGATTCCCCAGCCCAGCTATGTGTCCTATGAGCCCTGTGTGGTTCTGGCGGGCGGCGTGCCTGTGATCATCAATTTGAAAGAGGAAAACGAGTTCCGCCTGACGGCGCAGGAACTGCTCGACGCGATCACGGAGAAAACAAAGATTCTGGTATTGCCTTTTCCGAACAATCCGACGGGAGCCATCCTGGAGGAGAAGGATCTGCGTGAGATCGCGAAGGTCTGTGTGGAGAAGGATATTTTTGTCATGTCCGACGAGATCTACGCGGAGCTGACTTACAAGGAGAAACATATCTCCATCGCTCAGATGCCCGGAATGCAGGAGCGGACGATCCTGATCAACGGCTTCTCAAAGGCCTACGCCATGACAGGATGGCGTCTCGGTTATGCCTGCGGATCGGCTGCCATCATCGAGCAGATGCTGAAAGTGCACCAGTATGCCATCATGTGCGCGCCGACCACCAGTCAGTACGCGGCGGTGGAGGCGTTGAAGAACGGCGATGAGGACGTGCAGGAGATGCGGGAGGCATACAACCAGCGCCGCCGCTATCTGATACATGCTTTCCGGGAGATGGGACTGGAGTGCTTTGAACCTTTCGGCGCATTCTATATATTCCCGTCCATTCAGGAATTTGGCATGACCAGCGAGGAGTTTGCCACAAGGCTTCTGAAGGAAGAGAAGGTGGCGGTGGTGCCGGGGACGGCTTTCGGCGCCTGCGGCGAGGGATTTCTTCGGATATCCTACGCGTATTCTCTGGAAAACCTGAAGATAGCGATCGAGCGGATCGGGGATTTTGTGGAGAGACTCAGGAGAGAACAATGAAAAAAATATTCGGACCGGATTCAGGATTATTTCGATTTCTGCAGATGTTGATGAACCTGGCGGTTATGAACATTCTTTTTCTTCTGACCAGCATTCCGATCGTGACGACAGGAGCGGCCTACACGGCGCTCCTGTCCTGCGTGTTTGACCTGCTTCTGGAGGAAGGGAAGTTTTCCGCGAGGTTTTTTCTGAAAAAATTCGGGGAGGTCTGGAAACCGGCGAGCCTGATCGGCACTGCCTCTCTGATTGTACTTGCCGTACTGGGACATCACGCGGCGTTGTTTTTCTTTTCCGACAGTTCTGTCAGATTGCTGGGGGCGGGGCTGTATATCGCCTTTTTCATCTGGGTGTTCGGCCTTATGATGTATCAGTTTGCGATGTTGGCCAGGGGCAGAGCCTGGAAAAAGGAGATGCTGAGAGACGGAGCGCTGCTGGCGCTGGCGAAATTTCCGGTTTACATCGCGGTGCTGCTGCTGACGGCGTCCCCCCTGACGATCGCCATGATGCCTGCCTCCTCTCTGATCTCCATGCTGCCGATTGTGCTGCTGTTCTGGGTATCCTGTCCGGCGATGGCGGGCGGATGGATGATGAGACGTTTCCTGGAAAAGATTTATCCGGAACTGTTCCGGAAAAAAGATTTGGAGGAACAGAAATTGTAAGCGCTTACAAAAAACTATTGACATTTTATCAGTTTATGATACACTTTTCTTATCAGGAAAGCCTTTTCAGAAAGAGGATGAAATATGGCAGTTACTATTGAAGACGTTGCGCAGGAGGCGCAGGTTTCAATCGCGACAGTTTCCCGAGTGATCAATGGCTCCAAGGCGGTCAGTCCCAAGCTGCAGAAACGGGTGCAGGGAGTTATTGAGAAAACAAATTTTAAACCGAATACCTTCGCGCGCGGGCTTAC
Source organism: uncultured bacterium (assembly GCA_947643595.1). Classification (GTDB taxonomy): domain Bacteria; phylum Bacillota; class Clostridia; order Lachnospirales; family Lachnospiraceae; genus 1XD8-76. The sequence continues at coordinate 34,196 of CANRWP010000003.1, forward strand.
AACGAATAAGTCGAATATCATCGGTATTGTCGTGGCGGATATTTCAAACTGGGTTATCGCTTCTTTGATCAAGGGCATCAACCATGTCTGCCAGGAGAGAGGATATACGCTGCTTGTCTGCGAGTCCGGCGGTGAGAAGGAGAATGAGCTCAGACTTTTGCAGCATCTGGAGGAACAGAGGGTGTGCGGAGCGCTGTTGACGGCGGTGGATATCACGCCTGAGTTGGTTCAAAGGATTTTTGAGCTTCCCTATCCGATGGTTCTGGCCACACAGGAGGCGACGGACGGAAAGCACAAGATCACCACGGTGATCCATGACAATGTAAAAGCGATCACAGACGCCGTAAACTTTCTGGTGGCGAACGGACACAGAAGGATCGCCTTTATCGGAGGCCCGGAGAACGACTACTCCTCCGGCCGCAAACGACTGGAAGGATTTATGCATGCGGCCGAGCTGTTTGAGCTGGAAGTGCCGGAGAACTATATCGTGCACGGGAATTTTACCTTTGAATCCGGCAGGGACTGCATGAGAAAGATCTACGAGGAGAATGTGGAGCTGCCCACGGCAATACTGGCCTGTTCGGACCTGATGGCGATCGGAGCGATGTCCTTTGCCAGAAATTCTGGGCTGCGTGTGCCGGATGACATATCCTTTATGGGATTTGATGATTCGGATCTGGCAATGTATTTCCATCCGTCATTATCCACGATTCGGATCTCCTACTTTGACGAGGGGGAGCAGGCGGCAAAAAACCTGTTCCATCTGATCGATGCGGGAATAAAGACCACAGGGGAGATCACATACATCCCCCATCAGGTGATACGGCGCGCCAGTGTGCGGAGACTTTAAAGAAGATTGAAACAAGCGGGATAATATTAGAGCCTGAGATGAGCGGGCTCTAATATAATGGACGGTAGGAAAGCGCTTACATTTTGTTTCACTCGAACTTTTTCCCGGAAGGGAATTAGTATATATAATCAAGAAGGAGGATTTCACATGAAAAAAAGTATGAAGAAAGTATTGGCAGTTCTGCTCATGCTCGCTATGGTTATGAGCCTTGTTGCCTGCGGTTCCGGTGCGGAGGAGGTGCCTGCGGCCGAGAGCGAAACGGAGAGCGAAGCTGCCGGGACAACACAGCCTGCCGAGGAGTCCGCGGAGCAGACGGAACCTTCCGGCGATGCGATCACGATCAATTTTGCATACGATGAAGGCGTCGGCGATGCGACAAGGGCGATGATCGACAAATTCAATGCAAGCCAGAGTGAAATTTTTGTAGAGTCCTACAGCTTGCCGCACGACGCGAACAACCTGCACGATGATTTTGTAAATAAGATGGTGGCACAGGACACCAGCGTTGACGTTATGGCTCTGGATGTTGTCTATATTTCCGAGTTTGCAGCGGCAGGCTGGATAAATCCGATGGATGACGTGTACACGGCGGAAGAACTGGACGCTTTTCTCCCCGGTACCGTATCCGGCGCGACATACGACGGAACGCTGTACGCAGCTCCCTGGTTTACCAACGCTTCCGCGCTGTTCTATCGTAAAGATCTGCTGGAGAGTGCCGGCATAAAGGAAGTTCCGACGACATGGCAGGGTTGGAAGGACGCTTATGAGAAAGTAAAAGGTGATGTGGACTATGCATTCTGCTTCCAGGGGATCCAGAGTGAAGCGATGGTCTGCGACTGGTGTGAGTTTATCTGGAGTTTCGGCGGCGAGGTTCTTGATGAGAGCGGAAAGCCTGTATGCAACAGCGCGGAGAATATCGAGGCTACACAGTTTATGGCTGATCTGATCGGCGAGTACGCGCCGGAGGGCGTTACGACCTACGCGGAGAGTGAGTCCGAACAGGTATTCAAAGAAGGAAAATCCCTTACATGCCGTACATGGTCCGGTACATGGAACGTCTTTAATGATGAAGCGGAATCCAATGTTGCGGGCAAAGTGGGAATGACATTCCTGCCGGTAAATAAGGAAGGCGATACGGGCCACAGCTGCATGGGAGGTCTTGACCTTGTCACAAACGTTTGGATTGACGACGCCCACAGGGAAGCGGCAAATACCTTTATCAAATGGATGACCAGCGAAGAGGCGGAAAAAGAATTTACACTTATTTCCAGTCAGCCGCCCGCGGTAAAAGCGATCTACAGCGATGCCGACGTACTGGAAAAGATTCCGTTCTACACAGATTTCTTCTCCATTATCGAAGCGGGTAAGACACGTCCGTTGTCACCGAATTACGCGGAAGTGTCCGATGCAATCCAGCGCAATGTGCACACGGCGCTGACAGGCGAACAGTCTGCGGAAGATGCATTGAATGCGCTGCAGGGAGAGGTGGAAGCGTTATCCAAATAATTCTGATATCATGCGGCGGAGGAACTGCCTTCCGCCGCATTTTACGAAAAAGCGAGAGGGAATTTCTATGAAAACTTCAAGGAAAATAAGTGCGAGGGAGCGTCAGGACGCGAAAGTTGCCTGGCTCATGATGTCACCTGCGCTCCTGGTTCTCGCTGTCATTGCGCTGTATCCGGTTTTGAGGACATTCTGGCTCAGTCTCCACGAAATGAGCCTGAAAAATCCGGGATCCGGTTACCCGTTCATCGGGTTAGGTAATTACATAGAGATCTTTTCGGATGAGAGGGCAATGACAGATATTCTGTTTACGATCCAATTTACCGTAGTGACGGTCGTGCTGGAGATGTTCATCGGGTTTGCGGCAGCGCTTATTATGAATCGGGCGTTCAAAGGCCGCGGCCTTGTCAGGGCGGCGATACTGATCCCCTGGGCAATACCGACATCTGTGTCGGCTATGATGTGGAAATTTATTTACAATGATCAGTACGGTATGTTCAATGATATCCTGTACCGTCTCGGCGTGATCGACGGATACAAGGCGTGGTTGAGTTCTTCCGGCGGCAGCTTTATGGCGCTCGTGATCACCGACGTCTGGAAGACGGCGCCTTATATGGCGCTGCTGATACTGGCGGGACTGCAGATGCTCCCGGAGGAGCTGTATGAGTCGGCGAAACTGGACGGGGCGAATGTGATCCAGAGATTTTTTACGATCACACTTCCTCTGATGAAACGTCCGCTGTTAGTTGCGCTGCTGTTCCGTACGTTGGACGCGTTCCGCGTGTTCGACCTGATCAGCGTTCTCACGGGCGGCGCCAACGGGACGGAGAGCATCTGTGTATACGCGCACAAACAGTTGATGTCGTTTCTGGACTTCGGCTACGGTTCCGCGCTGGCTGTGCTCATTTTCATTGTTGTATTTATAATCAGTCTGATTTACATGTTCTTTATGGGCGGGGATCTCGCCGGCGATGATTAGGAGGTGGATGCAATGAGTAAAAAAACAAGAACAACGGCGGGCTGGATTGCATTTTACCTGTTTGTGGCGTTTTTTGTCATTATGCTGATATTACCGTTTTTCTGGCAGTTCATGACATCGATCAAACCGCTCAATGAGATATCGGCGATGCCGGCCAAATGGATACCGAGCTATGTCCATTTCGAGTTTTATCAGAATGTGTTTACCCTGCATCCGTTTGCGAGGTATATGCTGAACAGCCTGATCGTGGCGACAAGCTCCACGCTGCTGAGTCTGGTGATCGGCGCGATGGCGGCCTATGCGTTGGCGAGACTGCGGTTTAAAGGGAGAAAGGTGCTTCTGATGGTGATTCTCAGCGTGTCCATGTTTCCGACGATCGCTACCCTGTCTCCTCTGTACCTGATCCTGCGCAATATGAAGCTGCTCAACACATATTTCGGCCTGATCATTCCGTACATCACTTTCTCCCTGCCCATGGCGATCTGGCTGATGACCAGCTTTTTCAGCCAGCTGGACGGAGGATTTGAGGAAGCAGCGGCGTTGGACGGCTGTACAAGAATGCAGACTTTCACGAAAGTCATGCTGCCGCTTATCAAACCGGCGACATTTTCGGTGGGACTGCTCGTGTTTATCAACTGCTGGAATGAGTATCTGTATGCGCTGACTTTTATGACAAAAGAGGAGATGCGCACGGTTCCGGTGGGAATCGCCCTTTTTCCGAGCATCAATAAGCTCCCCTGGGGCGATATGGCGGCCGCATCCATCGTGGTGACGCTGCCGCTCATTATACTGGTGCTGATCTTCCAGAAAAACATTATAGCAGGATTGACAACAGGCGGTATGAAAGGATAGGATTAGACTATGGAAACTGTAAGATTATCGGATAAATTGGAACTGACGCGGGTGATCGCGGGATGTATGCGCATGGTGGACGCAGGAAAGAAGGGCGGTGAGCTTCTGCGCTTTGTGCAGGAATGCATGGAACTCGGCATAAACTGTTTTGACCATGCGCCGGTGTACGGCGGCGGCCTCTGTGAGAAGACGTTTGGAGAGGATGTCATCGCGGCGAATCCCGGGATCCGTGAGAAGATAAAGATCGTGACGAAGGCGGGTATCGTTGTCCCGGGCACATACGGAAACAGACATATCTATTATGACTCCAGGCAGAGCAGCCTGCTGGCGGAGATGGAGGCTTCCTTAAAGAGGCTCCACACGGATCATGTGGATCTGCTTTTGATCCACCGCCCCGATATACTGGGGCATCCGGAGGCGGCGGCGAGGGCGCTGGAAAAGATCGTGCAGGACGGAAAAGCGCTGGAGGTCGGTGTATCTAACTATGAAGTGTCGCAGTTTGAGGCGCTGCAGCATTATCTTCCGTTCCCGCTTGTCGCAAACCAGGTGGAGCTCTCCGTCAAGACGACGGATCAGCTGTTTAACGGCGTGGTGGACACGGCAATGCGTCTGGATACCGGAATCATGGCATGGTCGCCCCTGGGCGGAGGCAGCGTGTTCAAAGGGGAAGATGAGAAGTCGCTGCGTCTCAGAAAGGCGGTCGGGGAGATCGCCGATGCGCACGGTACGACGATGGACACGGTCATGTACGCATGGCTGTTCCGCCATCCGGCTAAGATCATGGCGATCACCGGTACGATGAGCAGCGAGCATCTGAAACCTGCGGTGGAGGCACTGGCACTTGAACTGAGCTATGATGAGTGGTACGGCATTCTGGCGGCATCCAGAGGATTTGATGTGCCGTGATGCGCAGCGTTTCCGGCATAGGGAAGAGATAGAATAATGAGAGAAAATTGAGAAAAGGCATGGTACAGAATATGGGCAGAATAAAATATGCTTTGATCGGTTCCGGCTGGAGGGCGGAATTTTATATTCGCATAGCAAAGATGATACCGGAGCGGTTTGAGCTGACGGCAGTGTTGGTGCGGGATCCCGTGAAAGGGGAGGCGTTCGCCGAAAAGTTTCAGGTGAAAGTCGTGAATACGCTGGATGAACTGATGGCGGATGAGCCGGCGTTTGTCGTGCTTTCCATAAAGAGAGGAACTGTGACGGACTATCTGCTGCGTCTGTTTGAGCGAGATATCCCGGTGCTGGCGGAGACGCCGCCCGGGGAGGATATGGAGTCCCTGCGGCGGTTATGGGCCGCGTATGAAAAATATCAGCCGAAAGTGCAGGTGGCGGAGCAGTATTTTGTGCAGCCTCTGTATGCGGCCTGGTATAAAGCGATAGAGGACGGCATGATCGGGCGGGTGGAAAACATTTCCCTCTCAGCCCTTCACGGCTATCACGGAATCAGCATGATACGCCGGATGCTGGGGACAGGTTTTCAGAACTGTACCATGTACGGAAAACGCTATCATTTTGAGGTGACGGAGACATATGGGCGGGAGGGGATGAGTTTTGACGGAGAAAAATTTGTGTGTCCCCGAGATCGCGTGACGTTGGAGTTTGAAAACGGGACGGTCGCTTATTTTGATTTTTCCGACCCGGCGCAGTATCATTCTTTTATCCGCACCAGACAGCTGAACATTCAGGGGGTGCGGGGCGAGATAGATGATCTGACGATCCGTTACCTGACCCGGGATAATGTACCGGTCACACAGACGTTAAACCGGATCGATCTCGGCGTCTACGGGAACCAGGAGTGGTCCCACTACGCGCTGATGCTGGGTGAGAGATTCCTCTATAAAACGCCGTTTGTGAATGCGAGACTGAATGACGACGAGATAGCGGTGGCGGATCTGCTTGCGCGGATGGCGGACTATGTGGCGGGCGGGGAGGAAGTGTACCCGCTCAGGGATGCGCTGCAGGATATGTATCTGTGTCTGGAGATGGAGAAAGCGATGGCAGCGGAGTATGTGCCGGTTACAACGGAAACGCAGCCCTGGTGTCCCGCCAATTAAATATTGAGAGATTGCGAAATATTTTTATAGATAGACGGAATCGGACAGTACAGATAAAAACGGGCTCCGATGCAGTGGCAAGTCGCCCTCATTTTATCTGTACTGTCCGATTCCTGTGCATCGAAAAGTGGTTTCGCAATGCTCCGGCAGAATAATGGTACAGAGAGCCTTCATTTTCGCTTGAAATGGAGGCTTTCTTTTTGCTAAAATGAGGAGAATAGAATACAGGGGGAAAGTGAAATGCACATTGTCTTGCACCAGCCGGAGATACCGGCGAATACGGGAAATATTGGGAGAACCTGCGTCGCGACGGGCAGCAGTCTGCACCTGATCGAGCCGCTCGGGTTCCGGCTGGATGAAAAGTCCATCAAACGAGCCGGAATGGACTATTGGGACAGTCTTGATGTGACGAGATATATTAATTATACTGAATTCCGGGAAAAGCATCCCGGCGCCAAAGTTTGGTTTGCCACCACCAAGGCGAAGAGAGTTTACACGGAAGCGGATTTCGGGATGGACGATTACATTATGTTCGGGAAGGAGAGCGGCGGAATTCCGGAGGAGATACTGGCGGACAATGAGGAAGCGTGCATCAGGATACCGATGCTTGACGATATTCGTTCCCTGAACCTGTCCAACTCTGTGGCCATCGTGCTGTACGAGGCGCTGCGGCAGAATGATTTCGCGGGAATGCGGCGGGAGGGGGAGTTGCACAGGCTGCGGTGGAAGTGAGGAGGGAGAGGATCGCACCTGGATTTTATGCCTTATGGAGGAAAAATCGGAGCCGTATTGACAGGACGCTGACCAGGTGCTATCATAGGTTCAGTCTTAGTGACAGGAGATGAAACATCATGAGCTGGAAAAATCGTGTGATTTATCAATTTAAAGGAAACATTTGATTCTTTCAGGCTATCTTTATGCCCTTTTCGGGGTGATTATTCCATTGATAAATAAATTAATAACAGCGAAACTGTTTTTGGAGGTATTGGTCAGTCCTATCGTCCGAAATTAAGTTTCCGCAGGCAGAATGATAAGAGGTTTATTATGAATATAGAGAGACAGACGGTACGGATGTACCTTTATGAGGCGGCGCTCGCCTTCCGCATGGTGGACGCCGTCTGGGTTATTTTCTTGCTGGAGAGAGGGTTTTCTCTGGCGCAAGTGGGCATTGCGGAGGGGATCTACCATGTGACAAGTATGATTTTTGAGGTGCCCAGCGGTATGGCGGCGGACCTTTTCGGGAGAAAACGCACGCTCCAGTTGTCGGGCGTGCTTGGGATCTGCTCGGCTGTTTTTATGACGATTGACGGTTTCAGCGGATTTGTCTACTGCGGCATGATCTTTTCCGCGCTGAGCCTGAATATGGCGTCCGGGACGGAGGAGGCGTTAGTCTATGACAGCCTGCTGGAGGCGGGGTGCGAGGCGCGCTACAAGAAGGTGTGGGCGAATTTCAGCATGATCGCCAGAGTATCGAGCACGTTTTCCTGCGCCCTCAGTCCGGTGGCGATCCTGATTGGATATCGGTATACTTATTATATCATGGCGGGCTTATATCTGTTCACGATCCTCTGTGTGTCAGGGGTAAGGGAACCGCAGGTGACACAGAAGCAGAGGATGCGGAGAAATCAAATAGGAAGCGAGATCGGCCGGCGCTGGAGGCAGCACATCAGGGAGACGGGCGCTTTCCTGAGAAACAATCCGAGGACCATGTGCAAACTGCTGGCAAATGCAGCACTGGCCTGCCCCTGTTATCTGATCATGATGTATCTGCAGGAGCATCTCGTAGATTGCGGCTGGCCGAAAAGTCTGATCGGTATTCCGATGCTTATGATCCCTCTGGCGGGAGCCGTCGGGACAAGGATCGCCGCGGGAAACGAGAAAGAGCTGGCGAAAGCACTGCTTGTCTGCGGCGTGATAAGCGGTATCGGGACCTGCCTTGTGGGGAACCGTATGCTTGTCGTCGCGCTGTTCGGAGCGTGTCTTGCGCGTGTCTGTGAAGGATTTTCTGAGATCAGGGTCAGCGAAAATGTGAACAGAGATTTTACCAGCGATCACAGGGCTACTTTGGTCAGCGTGGACAGTATGCTCTACTCCGTGCTGATGGTGGCGGCGAGCCCGGCGACGGGCGTTCTGGGGGATCGCTATGGTGTGAATGTGACGTTTTATCTGCTGGGAGGGATTTTACTTCTGGCGACGGTGATCGCGGGAGGCGTGTGGAACCGCAGACGGGCGCAATAATTTCATGGAAAATTTTCCGGAAATGTGGTAAAACATTCTTATCGGAAAATAAACGAAAGAAATGGAGAAAAACATGATTCAGACAGCAGGAATAGTGGGATTGGGCGCTCTGGGAATCTTATTCGGACAGAAATTGTCGGAGGCGCTGGGCAGGGAGAATGTCTATGTGTTTGCCGACAGAGAGCGTGCCGAGCGGTACGGAAAAAAGGGCGTGTACGCCAACGGGAAGCGCTGTGAGTTTACCTATGTGGAGGCGAAGGATGCGCCGACGGTGGATCTTCTGATTTATGCCACAAAATATTACAGTCTGGAGGAGGCGGTCAAAAGTACGGCAGGCGCCTGCGGAAAAGATACGATCGTCATTTCCCTGTTGAATGGAGTGAGCTCGGAGGGACTGATCGAGGAGCTTCTGCATCCTGCGCATCTGCTCTACTGCGTGGCGCAGGGGATGGATGCCACCAGGGAGGGAAGCCGTCTCACCTATTCCAAAGCTGGATGCCTTGTGTTTGGGGAGAAAGATAACAGATATAGTGGGAGCGTAAAGGATCTGGAAGAGTTGTGCGGCAGGGCGGGGATCGCCTGTGAAGTGCCGGATGACATCCTGCATAAGCAGTGGAGCAAGTGGATGCTGAATGTGGGGGCGAACCAGACCTGTGCGGCCTATGCCACGGGATACCGGGGTATACAGAGAGGAGGAGATCGCCGGGAAGCGTTTCTTGCGGCGATGCGGGAGGCAATGGCGGTGGCGAACGCGGAGGGGATCGCTCTGACGGAGCGGGAGCTGCAGGACTGGACAGACCTCATCGATACGCTCTCACCGGCCGGGGAGCCCTCTATGCGGCAGGATACGAAGGCGGGGCGAAAGACCGAGGTGGATCTTTTCAGCACGCTGGTGTGTGAACTGGGGAGGAAGCATGGAATCCCGACGCCCCAGAATGATATCTTCCAGCGAATGCTGCGAGATTAAGAGGAATACCTGTAACGGTTACTCCTCCTCGTCCGCCACGGGCAGCGAAAAGATAAATTCCGTGCCGACGCCGACGGTGCTGATCACATTGATGTGTTCGCCGTGAGCCATAATGATCTCCTTTGTGATGGAAAGGCCGAGACCGGTACCCTTTTTGTCCTTGCCGCGGGAGAGATCGGATTTGTAAAAGCGATCCCAGATCAGTTTCAAATCTTCTTTGGGGATACCGATGCCTCTGTCCTTGATCGATACAAAGACTTTATTTTTCTTTTCGGTGGTCTCTATCTTGATCATGGAATCCTGAGGGCTGAATTTGATGGCATTGTCCAGAAGGTTGTAGAGAACCTGCTGGATCTTGCCCATGTCGGCTTCCACCGGCATGGCATCGCCGGTCAATACCAGCTCGATAGCCACAGACTTATCTTTGCAGACACCCTCAAAGGTGGCGGCAGTATTTCGTATGGTGCCATTCAGATCGAAGACAGATTTTTCCAGGTAGACGCCTTTTGTGTTCAGATTGTTCAACGTCAGCAGGGAGTCCGTCAGCTTTTTCAGGCGGTCCGTTTCATTCAGGACGATATTCAGATATTTTTCATAGAGTTCGGGGGGAACCGTACCATCGATCATGGCGTCCAGATAACCCCGGATGGAAGTCAGGGGCGAGCGAAAATCGTGAGAGACGTTTGCCACGAACTTTTTCTGGTTGTCCTCCGCGCGGGCGATCTCGCTCGCCATATAGTTTAAGGAGGCGGCGAGATATCCCATCTCATCCGCGCTCTCCACAGTAAATTCATAGTGCATATTGCCGGAGGCGTACTGCTCCGTGGCGGAAATAATCTTTTTTAGCGGAACATAGACGATCTCCGTGAAAAAGATCAGAATGATCAGCGATAAAACAAAGAGGATGATCAGCATGATATAGGAGATATTTAAGAAGCTGTAGGCCTCCTGCCGGATGGCGGACATGGACATATGGATGACAACATAGCCCTGTACTCTGTAGTTGTAGGTGATGGGAGCGAAGACGCTGAGCATGTCCTCCTGAAAATAACCGAAAAATGTACCCTCCGTGTAATAGGAACCGGCAGTTGCCGTGGAGTCAAAGTTTTCGATGACGATCTCTTTTTCGATATCCAGGGGGGTGGAGGAGTCGAGCACCATACGCCCGGATGGGTTGATGATCCAGATCGTGCTGTTCATATAGACGGCCAGGGCATCGATCTGATTTTTTACCGTGTCCAGCGAAGTGCGATTGCTGTAGAGGTCTGACGCGTAGGTATTGGCGATCTGGATCGCTTCCTTGTACAGGGATTCCGCATGATTCTTTTTAATATGATCGAGAGTCATATTGGAGACAAAGGTGGCCACAACGACAAAGCCGAAGAAGCCGAAGATCAGATAAGCCAATATGAATTTCAGATAGAGAGTCTTTCTCATACTCCGGTCTCCTCAGCCGTTTATTATACTCAAAAATATATTTGTCATGCCTTGACTTCAAATTTATATCCGATGCCCCAGATCGTAGCAAGTTTCCAACTCTCATGGTCATTGATCTTCTCCCGGAGGCGCTTAATATGCACGTCCACGGTTCTTGTGTCGCCGATATACTCATAGCCCCAGATCTGATCCAAAAGCTGTTCCCTTGTGAAGACGTGGTTCGGGGAGGAGGCAAGAAAATATAAAAGTTCCAGCTCCTTCGGCGGCATCTCCACGGGATGCCCCTTATAGAGAACGGAATAGTTGGTCTGGTTCACCACAAGGTCGGGATATTCCACGCACTTGATGTCAGGGTCGGGAGGCGCCTGTATGGCAGGTTTATATCTGCGGAGAACCGCTTTGACTCTCGCCACAAGTTCCTTGGAGTCAAAAGGTTTTTCCATGTAGTCGTCCGCGCCCATCTCAAGGCCGAGCACCTTGTCAAAAATTTCGCCCTTCGCGGAGAGCATGATAATGGGCAGAGCTGATTTCGCGCGGATTTCCCGGCAGACCTGGTAGCCGTCGATGCCCGGCAGCATCAGATCTAACAGCATCAGGTTTGGCCGAAAACTCTCCACGGCAGTCAGGGCTGATTCACCGTCGCCTACGATCATAGTCTCAAAGCATTCCTTGGTCAGATACAGTGAGATCAGTTCAGCGATATTGCTGTCGTCATCTACGATTAAAATTTTTTGTTTAGCGGCCATGTTGTTCTCCTCTTTTTTGGCTGTCAATCATTTTTTAAAAGTTGCAATTGTGACACCGGCGTCACCTTCTCCGAATTCTCCGAGCCGGAAACTCTCCACATAACGGACCCGTCTCAGATGCTGCTGCACGGCGTTCCGGAGAGCGCCTGTCCCCTTTCCGTGGACAATGCGGACACTGGGCAGATGGGCGAGGTAGGCGTCGTCGAGATACTTGTCGAGCTGAGACAGAGCCTCGTCTGTCGTCATGCCCAGCAGGTTGATCTCCGTGGAGACAGAGAGGGATTTGCTCATCTTCATCTTGCCGGTGCTCGTTTTTCCTACTCTCAGATTTGCCGGACCGGTCACATCGTTCTCCTGGAGCAGGATCAGGTCGCTTATATTTGCCTGGGTGCGGATGATACCGCACTGTATGAACAGGTTGCCCTTGTGGTCCGGCAGAGAGTTTACGGTTCCACTCAGTCCCATGGAGAGGATTTTGACGGAGTCTCCGAGTTTTAAGTCGGAGGCTTTCAACCCTTTGGCGTTCCGGGGCTTTGGCGCGGCCTTGATGGAGAGCCTGTCGTTTTTGTCATCGATCTGCTTTCTCAGTTTCTGGCGGGATGCCTCCAGCTCCTTCATGGAGGCGCCGGGACCGGCTTTCTGGAAAGCGCGTATCGTTTCGTCCGCGGTATCCTTGGCCTCCTGCAGGATATCCCTTGCCTGGGCATGGGCCTCCTGTAATATTTTTTCTCTGGAAGCGTTCAGCTTTTCCTGTTTAGCCTCCAGTTGATTTTTGAGTTTTTCAATCTCTTCTCTGTAGGAACGGATCTCTTCCTCCTCTTTTTCGATGGTAACTTTACTGTTCTCCAGATCCGCGATCAGATCCTCAAAACTTTCTTTCTCCTCGCTGATCTGCAGGCGGGCCGTATCGATGATATGCTCCGGCAGTCCGAGCCTGCGTGAGATGGCGAAAGCATTGCTCTTGCCGGGAATGCCGATCAACAGGCGGTAGGTGGGGCGCAGTGTCTCCACATTGAACTCGCAGCAGGCGTTCTCCACAAAGTCGGTGGACAGCGCGTACACCTTCAGCTCGCTGTAATGGGTCGTCGCCATCGTGCGGATCCTCCTGTCGTGGAGGTAATTCAGGATGGCGATGGCAAGGGCCGCTCCCTCCGTGGGATCCGTTCCGGCACCCAGTTCGTCAAAAAGACACAGAGAATGCTCCTGTGCATTTTTTAAGATCTGCACAATATTTGTCATGTGAGACGAAAAGGTGGAGAGACTCTGCTCAATGCTCTGCTCATCGCCGATATCGGCGTATACCTCCCGAAAGATGGAAAGTTCCGAGCGGTCCAGGGCGGGAATCTGAAGCCCTGCCTGTCCCATCAGGGTGAGGAGCCCCACAGTTTTCAGGGAGACCGTTTTTCCGCCGGTATTGGGTCCTGTGATCACAAGCAGATCAAAATCTTTACCCAGATGGATATCGATGGGAACCACTGTCTTTTTGTCGATCAGAGGATGGCGGCCTTTTCGGATACGGATACGGTAGTCGTCGTTAAAGACCGGACGGGAACCGTTCATGTCAAGGGCCAGGGAGCCCTTCGCAAAAATGAAATCAAGCAGCGTCATCAGCCGGCAGTTTTCCATAATTTCGGAGCTGTGTTCGGCGGTCCGGGCGCTGAGATTTGCCAGGATCACCTCGATCTCGTCCTTCTCCTCGGCGTCCAGTTCTTTGAGCCTGTTGTTTAATGCCACAACGGCGGCCGGCTCAATAAAGAAGGTGGAGCCGGTGGAGGACTGATCATGCACCATACCGGGGACCAGCATTTTATACTCGGCCTTCACGGGGAGACAATAGCGGTTACTGCGCTGTGTGATGACCGCATCCTGCAGATAAGTGCGGCAGGAACCGTTTACCATGGACAAAAGCTGGCTGTGAATTTTATCTCCGGTGGAAGTCTTCTCGCGCCGGATCCTCTTCAGGTTGCTGCTGGCATCGTCCGCGATCTCCTCCTCGGATAAAATACAGCGCCGGATCTCGGAGGAGAGGGGGGAGAAGGGTTCCAGTGCGTCAAAATAAGAGGTGAGCGAATCGCTGTCTGTATCCGATGAACTTTTTGCTCCGTAATTTTTTACCCTCGCCGTATTTTCCAGAAGCATGGCGATCTTTAGCAGCTCCGAGATGGAGAGGGTACTGCCCACCTCCAGACTTTTCAGGGAGAAGCCCAGATCTTTGTTGCTGCCAAAATTTGTGGAGCCGTGGCGAAGGACACGCCCCACGGCGTCCTCGGTCTCCTGCTGGGTCTGTTCGATGTTTGCGCGCACGACGGAAGGACGCAGGGCGCGGCACATAATACGCCCGGGTTCCGAGGTGGCGCGCTCAGTCAACAGCTCTATGATCTTATGAAATTCCAATACTTTCAGTGATTTGTCGTTCATGATAAATACCTCGTTCCATTGATTATAGCATATCGGACAAGTTTGTGGGAAAAACTTTACAGGATTTTGGGAATCGACTATACTAAGATTTGAAATAATACCTTTGAAACGGGAGGAATTTGGGTGAAGAGAGAGGAAAACCGGGAGAAGGAAAATATGATGCAGCAGTCCGATCTGGATTCGGAGATCACTTCCGAGATTACCTTTTTGCAGGAAAAGATAAAGGACAGACCGGTAAATCGTAAAAAGCTGGCTCGCCGGACAGCCATTACGGTGGTGATGGCGATGGTATTCGGGCTGGTCGCGTGCGTCACTTTTCTGCTGTTGGAGCCTGTCATAAATAGGATGATCTATCCGGAGGAGAGAGCGGAGATAGTCCGCTTTCCGGAGGAGGAGCAGGAAGTAAGCCCGGAGGATATGGCCGCGGATGAGGAAGAACTGCAGATCATCCGGGAGGAGGAAAACCAGGAAAACCAGGAGAACGGCGGGGAAGATCCGCCGGGGCAGGAAAGCACGGCTGTGGAGGAAGAGAGCACACAGGAGGAAACTGCAGGGGAGACGGCCGGCGACGAGGAGACAATTTCTCCGGAGGAGGCCGCGGAAATGACAGCGCTGGAGAATTACCAGGCGGCGTATGATGCTCTCGGGGAGCTTCGCAAAGAGGTGGAAAAGAGTATCGTTTCCGTCATGGCGGTGACTTCCGATGTAAACTGGATCAATGACACGCTGGAGAATACAGGTGTGGCATCCGGACTGATCGTGGCGGACAACGGAAAGGAGCTTTTGATACTTGTCGGCTACAGCGGCCTGGAGGATGCGGACAGTATTTCGGTCGCCTTCGGTGAGGTGCAGAAGGAGGCGACGGTGAAGGAAGTGGATCAGGCGACAGGTCTTGCCGTGCTTGCCGTACCGCTGGCGATGTTGGACAGGGAACAGAGGGAGTCCATCACTTATGCGTCTCTGGGCAGTTCCGCGGGGCGCGCGCTGGTGGGGCAGCCTGTGATGGCGCTGGGATCTCCGATCGGAATCAGCGGTTCCGCCTGTTATGGAATGGTGACGTCCCAGGGAACCGTGCTGGGGCTGCAGGATTCCAATTATAAATTGCTGACAACAGACATATACGGCAGCAGATCTGCCAGCGGCATTCTTGCCAATATGAAGGGGGAGATCATCGGCATTCTGTACACGGGATATGAGAACACGGACATGGAAAACAGACTTTGCTGTATCGGTATTTCGGAGTTGAAGAGAACGATCGAGAAACTCTCCAACGGGGAGAAGATGGTGTATCTGGGAACCTGCGGGGCGGAAGTCAATGCGGCGATCTATCGGGAATATCAGCTTCCGATCGGGGCGTATGTGACAAGTATCGACATGGATTCGCCCGCTATGGAGGCAGGACTGCAGAACGGAGACATCATCACGAATGTGAATGGCTCGGATATCGTATCTTACGCGGAGTTTGTGAATATATTAATGAAAGCGCAGGTGGGACAGAATTTGAGGCTGACGGTGGCAAGACAGAGCCAGGGAAAGGGCGAGTATCAGGAAATGAATATCACGGTGGCGCTGCAGGAGCAAAAACAGTAGCAAAAACAGCAGGAGGATTATAAGGATGAAATTTATCAAGGATTTAAAAGAAGGGGATAAAGTGTTTGACATTTATCTCTGCAAACATAAAACATCGGCGGTGACAAAAAACGGAAAACCTTATGACACGGCGACATTGCAGGATAAGACCGGCACGATCGAAGCCAAAATATGGGATCCGAACAACGCGGGCATCGACGATTTTGAGGCGATGGATTACGTGGAGATATACGGGGATGTGAACAGCTTTCAGAGCGCGCTGCAGATCAATGTAAAACGCACCAGATGCGCGAAGGCCGGGGAGTACGCGCCGGAAAATTATCTGCCGGTGAGCGCGTATAACGTGGAGGATATGTACGGGGAAGTGGTGCAGTACATAAAAAAGATCGGCAATCCTTATCTGCAAAAGCTCTGCCAAAAGTTTTTTGTGGAGGACAAGGAGTTTGTTGAGAAATTTAAAACCAACTCGGCGGCGAAAACCGTGCATCACGGCTTTGTGGGCGGATTGCTGGAGCATACCCTCAGCGTGGTAAAACTGTGTGATTTTTATTGTACGAGATACAAAAAGTTGAACAGGGATCTGCTGATCACAGCGGCGCTGTGCCACGATATTGGAAAAGTGAAAGAGCTCTCCGCTTTTCCGTTAAACGATTACACTGATGACGGAAATTTTCTCGGACATATTGTGATGGGGACGGAGATGGTGGGAGAAAAGATTCGGGAGATCGACGGTTTTCCGGCGAGACTCTCCTCAGAATTGAAGCACTGTATTTTATCCCATCACGGGGAGTTTGAGTTCGGCTCCCCGAAGAAACCGGCGATCATTGAGGCGGTAGCTCTCAATTTCGCGGATAATACGGATGCGAAACTGGAGACGTTTACGGAGCTGCTCGAGAACACATCTGAGAAGGGCTGGCTGGGATTTAACAGACTGTTGGATTCCAATATCACGGCGACGCGTATGGAGTAGGAAAGCGGGCGATTGCCCGCCCGGTTTCTCCGGGCGAAGGGGGTTAAAGTGACATTTCAGAAAAATCAGATTTATACGGTAGAGATAGAAGATATTGGAGCAGAAGGGGAAGGCATTGGCAGGATCGAAGGCTTTTCCCTTTTTGTCAAGGATGCTCTGCCGGGGGACAGGGCGAAGGTACGATTGACAAAGGTGAAGAAGAATTATGCCTACGCCAGGCTGGAGGAACTGCTGGAGCCGTCGCCTGACAGAGTGACGCCGCGCTGTCCATTCCACAGACAGTGCGGAGGCTGCCAGATCCAGGCGCTTTCTTATGAGAAACAGCTCGCCTTTAAACAGGCAAAAGTGGAGAACAATCTTGTGCGGATCGGCGGTTTTGCGCCGGAAAAGATCCGGGAGATCATGGAACCTATCATCGGTATGGAGGATCCATGGCGTTATCGGAATAAGGCACAGTACCCGTTCGGGTATTCCGGGGAGGGGGAGCTGATCACCGGATTTTATGCCGGGCGGACACATTCCATCATCGCCAACACGGACTGCCTCCTGGGAGCGCGGGAAAATCAGAAAATTTTGGAGATCATATTGAAACATATGGAGCAGTGCCATGTTTCAGCCTATGATGAGAGGACAGGGCAAGGGCTGGTGCGCCATGTTTTGATAAGAAAGGGGTTTTCCAGCGGGGAACTGATGGTCTGTATTGTGATCAATGCCGGCGAGGGAAAGTCCGGGGCCCGCGCGGAGAGATGGATTCCGGAACAGAATAGACTGGTGGACAGGCTGGCGCTTCTCCACGGCATGACGAGCATCTCCGTGAATTTCAATCCGGAGAAAACCAATGTGATTATGGGGGCGGAGACCGTTACGATCTGGGGGAGAGATAAGATTCGGGATAAGATGCACCTGTTTCGGACAGATGGGAGCGAGCTTGTTAAAACTGACAAGAGTGTCACTTATGAGATATCCCCCAGATCCTTCTATCAGGTGAATTCGGCGCAGGCTGAGAGACTGTATTCCACGGCGCTGTCCTACGCGGCGCTGACGGGAAAGGAGACGGTCTGGGATCTGTACTGCGGAATCGGCACGATATCCCTGTTCCTGGCCCGGGATGCGGGGCAGGTCTACGGGGTGGAAGTCGTTCCGGAGGCTATAGAAGACGCCCGGGAAAACGCGAGAAAAAACAATATTGCCAACGCAAAGTTTTTTGTGGGGAGAGCGGAGGAAGTGCTGCCGGCTTTTTACGAGGAGGAGTCGGGGATAAGCGAAGAGGCGGAAGCGATGCGCCATCCGGATGTGATCGTGGTGGATCCGCCCCGGAAGGGCTGCGACGAGATCTGTCTGCGGACGATTCTGCGGATGAGGCCGGAGAGGATCGTGTATGTGAGCTGCGATTCCGCCACCCTGGCGAGGGATCTGAAAATACTCTGCGAGGGCGGATATGAGCTGAAGCGAGGGAGAGTGTGCGATCAGTTCTGCCATGGGGTGCATGTCGAGACGGTCTGTTTGATGTCAAGAGTCGAAGGAAAATAGGCGCGAAAGCCCGCTAATACTGCGGTTTTCGGGTAATCGGGCAAATTTGGCATCGGGCAGGGCGAACGCTTCTCGGTAACTTATCCAAGGGCAAAAAGGCTCGAAAAGTGTGAGAGTTGAGTTGCCACGATAGATGTCACTATGTTGAGTTGCCGAGTTAGATGTCGGGGAGTTGTGGCTGTGAGATAGATGTCAGGAAAAATAGGAGGAAGCGTTATGCCTTTTGATTATAAGAAAGAGTATAAGGAATTCTACATGCCAAAGAACAAACCGTCTATTGTGATGGTTCCGAGCATGAATTATATAGCAGTTCGCGGACATGGTGATCCGAACGCGGAAGATGGAGAGTACAAGCAGTCTATCGGGCTGCTCTATGGCATTGCATTTACTATAAAGATGAGCAAAAAAGGCGATCACCAGATTGATGGTTATTTCGATTATGTTGTCCCGCCTCTGGAAGGCTTCTGGTGGCAGGACGGTGTCGCCGGGATCGACTATGCTCACAAAGAGAACTTCGAGTGGATCTCCGTCATTCGTTTGCCCGATTTCGTCACAAAGGCTGATTTCGACTGGGCGATTGAGGAGGCTGCCAATAAGAAAAAGACAGACTTCTCAAAGGCTGAATTTCTGACCTATGATGAGGGTTTGTGCGTTCAGTGTATGCACATCGGTTCTTATGACGATGAACCTGCCACTGTTGCACTTATGCATGAGTATATGGAGCAGCAGGGCTATGTTCTGGATATTACAGAGCAGCGTTTGCATCACGAAATTTATCTGAGTGATGCCAGAAAGGTTGCGCCGGAGAAGTTAAAAACGGTGATCAGACATCCTATAAGGAAAGCGTGACAAGAATGAATACGATATTGAACTGACTTATGTGAAACGAGATTAAAATCAAGAATAATTATTCGGAAAGGAACACATTATGAGTGATTTGATACCCTACGGTGAGCAATTTGAAAAAATTGTTGATATTATAGAATCTGCAAAAGAACGTGCATACCGCAAAGTGAATGAGGAACTGATTTTAATGTACCGTGATATAGGCGAATACATTAGTGTGCAGTCTGAAAACGCTGAATATGGTGATGCATTTGTGCAGAAACTGGCTGATTTCTTTGCAACGAATTATCCTGATCTGAAAGGATTTAATCGTCGTGGACTTTACAGAATGAAGCAGTTTTACGAACTTTACAAAGACAATGAAAAAGTGTCACCACTGGTGACACAATTGAGCTGGACGAATCATCTCAAAATCATGTCTGCGTGTAAGAGTATGGACGAACGTATTTTTTACATGAATATATGTATTAAAGAGCGTCTTTCAAAAAGAGAACTGGAACGTCAGATTGACAGCGGATACTATGAAAGATATATGTTGTCACAAAAACCACTGACCCCTGCCATTGAAGAATCCAGAAGAGCAACAGGCAATGTTTTTCTTGATAATTATGTGCTTGATTTCCTTGATGTGCCGGAAACAGTATCTGAACGGGATTTACAGAAATCTATTATACGAAATTTAAAGGATTTCATCCTTGAGATTGGTAAGGACTTCACTTTCATCGGTGAGGAGTATCGTGTACAGGTCGGAAAACACGATTATTATATCGATTTGCTGTTTTACCACAGAGGTCTTTCCTGTCTTGTGGCATTTGAACTAAAAATCGGAGAATTCAAGCCGGAGTATGTTGGCAAGATAAATCTTTATCTTGAGGCTCTTGACCGAGAAGTCAAAAAAGACAATGAAAATCCGAGCGTGGGTGTTATCCTCTGTGCAAGTAAGGATGATGAGGTAGTCGAATTTGCTCTTAGTCGTAGTTTGTCCCCGACAATGGTTTCTGAATATAATCTGAAATTGATTGATAAGAAACTGTTGCAGAAAAAATTGAAGGAATACATCGAATTGGCCGGAACGGTTTCTGAAGAAGAATAAAGTGGCACTTACTAATTAAATCAAGGAGCATATGAGCATGGAATATACAAGTAATGAAAAACAAATTCTCTCACTCATGGAGAGAACAGATTTTAGGAATTTATCAAAAAATGATGTGTTGAGTTATGCATCAAAACTAAATGAACTGCGTCCGGAAGTTACTCAACAAGTTATTGCCCAGTTCCCTGAGTTGGCAAAACTAATACAGTCTACAATGGTTGAATATAAAGACATTCTGGAGAAAATTGTTGCAAGTGATGATGAAAGCACAAATCAGGTATATGGCATTATTAACAAAGAAGTAGATAGTGCATCTGATAGTAGGAAAGAATTTATAGAATATGCTGATAAGGTCCGTGCTGATTTAAGTAAATGCCTTGATAATCCTAATCTGACACCGGAGCAACAAAAAGATATTCTTGACCGTCAGATGGAAATCTTTCATGCAGTAGATAAAAAAGATGCTGAAATCAGAGAGCATGAAATGGAAATGGCTCGTATGGCAGATAAGAAGGATACTGAGAAAAAAGAGTTTAATTGGAAGGTTCTTGGTGCTGCAAGTTTTGTTGTGCTTACAGCAGTAAGAATTGGCACAGCAGCATTGGGCGGAAAGTTTGATTTTAAATTGCCTAAGAAGAGTTAAAATGGGAGGTAAATGCGATGAGTGATTACACATATTCTTTACCTTTCTCCAACGAAAAATTTATGAAGGGCATTATTATGATGCTAAAAAAGGAAAACAAATATGACCTTGCCAATTTGTTGAGAGGTGCAAATGTTCAGATAGAAAAGGGCACTTATTCATATTATGATGGCGGTTGGGGAAGAAGCAATGCTTTGGCAGCTTATATTACTTTTTTTGTGAATCCAGAATATTTAGACATCTTGGATATTGAAGAGAACAAAAAAACGCTGGACAAAATATGTAGTGGCTTAATACCTCCTGATGTTGGGTTTGATATTAAAAGTGTTTCGTT
The DNA here is from genome assembly GCA_947643595.1 of uncultured bacterium. Taxonomy (GTDB): domain Bacteria; phylum Bacillota; class Clostridia; order Lachnospirales; family Lachnospiraceae; genus 1XD8-76. The sequence continues at coordinate 55,255 of CANRWP010000003.1, forward strand.
CAACATGGATTTAACGAAGGATTTCGAATTAGAAGATGATTTGATTTCTGATTTGGAAAACACTGTTAACTCTAAAGCCTATAAAATAATGGGTGAACTTCTTCCAGAGGATATTAGAACAAAAGGCTATCAGATGGCAGAAGCATACACTTATCTATATTCGGTTGAAAACTCGTTGAGATTGTTTATTGAGAAGGTGGCGAAGGAAAAATACGGTGAAACTTACTTTTCTCATCTCACTATTCCAAGTAGTTTACAAAGAACCATTTCTGGAAGGCAGAAAAATGATGAATCCAACAAATGGTTGAGTGTGAGAGGAACAGAGCTGTTTTATTTGGATTTTAAAGATTTGGGAGCAGTTATAGATAATAATTGGGACATCTTCAAAGATTATTTTCCAAGCCAATCTTCTATAATCTCCAAGCTAAATGATATGGCTGAATGCCGAAATAAGATTGCACATAACAGCTATGTTGACGATATCGAAAGAAACTTGATGAAAACTTATTATAATGTTATTTTAAGACAAATATCGGATTCTACAGATAAATAGTTGGACATATTCCCACAAATGGCTCAATCACGAAAAACGCTGTGGATATATTCCCTTGCTCGTAAAAATATTAAAGACATTCAGCCTATCGTATCGAGCCATGTGGAGACCGTAGTATTGATGTCACGGGTTGACCGCTGAGGTGCGGAAAAGTGGCGCATTTCCGCAATGTCATTATGACTATGAGTAGAGGTAGGAACAGGGAAGCATCCATACCCCGCTTTTGAGGGAGCGGAGCGAGCGAAAAAGGCAAGTGCTGTGAGGGTGCGACGTAGGAGCCCCTCACAGTGCATGAGTGCTTGCACCGGGGTAGTTGATTACTTCATAAGCCTGCCTGTTTTTTTAATTTGCTACATACATTTGTTTATAAGGGTTTTTGCAGTCCGGTGTGATGACAGTGAAGGAGGCGGATAATATTTCATCCATATCGTATCCAAAGTCAGAGCAGTATTCGGACAGATAATCATGGATTTCAGCTATATCCTCAATGGCTGCGGGTTTGGCTGTTACCTGTGCAGGAAATTTTATATTTCTGCAATCACCACGAAGATACATTTTTCCGCCATGCATACCTGTGCAGGGAAAGTTACCGACAATATGACTTCCATCAGAACCTGTGCCGAGCACAATGATAATGCCGCCTGCCTGATATTCGCCTAAAAAGCTTCCGGCACAACCGCCGATAATCATGACAGGGATTTTTTCTTTATATGCTTTCATATGAATTCCGGCACGATAACCTGCATTTCCACGGACATATATTTTGCCGCCGCGCATGGCATATCCTGCCGCATCGCCAATGTTGCCGTGAATCAGGATTTTTCCTTCGTTCATGGTATCACCCACCGCATCCTGTGCATTGGCATTTACGGTAATGAAGGCGTTGTTTAAATAAGCACCCAGTGCATTGCCGGGAATTCCATTGATTGTGAGAGTTTTGTCCGACATGCCGGCGGCAACGAAACGCTGTCCGCAGCACCCGTCGATGGTACAATCTTCATTAGTCTGACGTAATTTCTCATTTAAAGTTCTGCAATCCAAATCTGTAGCATCAATCCATTTCATTTTACGATACCTCTCTTATTCGCCGGCATAAGAGATGCCGAGAATTTCAAGTTCCTTTTCGTTTAATCCGATGCCGCGCAGCATCAGGCGATTTCCACGCAAGGCCTCAATAGAATTAATTCCCATCCCGCCCATAAGCTCTTTTATTTCGTGTTTCCATGCAGTCATGAGGTTTATCAGACGTTTACTTCCGATTTCAGGATTCAGTCTCGTTACAAGATCAGGGCGTTGGGTTGCGATACCCCAGTTACATTTACCGCTCTGGCAGGTTCGGCAGAGATGACAGCCCATAGCGAGCAGCGCGGCGGTAGCTATATAGCAGGCATCCGCACCCAGGGCAATGGCTTTTACAACATCGGCTGCACTTCGGATACTTCCGCCGGCTATGAGAGATACATTATTACGGATACCTTCGTCTCTAAGTCTTTGGTCAACAGCGGCTAATGCCAGTTCAATCGGAATACCAACATTGTCACGAATTCTGGTAGGAGCAGCGCCAGTACCGCCACGGAAGCCATCAATGGCGATAATGTCCGCACCGCTTCTCGCAATACCGCTTGCGATGGCTGCAATATTATGAACGGCAGCAACCTTTACAATGATTGGCTTTTTGTACTCTGTAGCTTCTTTTAAGGAGAAAACAAGCTGTCGTAAATCCTCAATGGAATAAATATCATGGTGCGGAGCAGGAGAGATGGCATCGGAACCTTCCGGTATCATTCTGGTGCGAGACACATCACCAACAATTTTTGCACCAGGCAGATGACCGCCAATACCAGGCTTTGCACCTTGTCCCATTTTAATTTCAATTGCAGATCCGGCATTCAAATATTCTTCATGTACGCCGAAACGTCCGGAAGCCACCTGAACAATGGTGTTTTTACCATAACAATAAAAATCTTCATGCAGCCCGCCTTCACCGGTGTTATATAAGATCCCTGATTCCGTAGCAGCTAAAGCCAGAGATTTATGAGCATTATAGCTGATGGAACCGTAACTCATTGCGGAAAACATAACAGGCATGGAAAGTTTTAATTGAGGTGGCAGTTCACACTTCAATTTGCCATCCTTCGTGCGTTGTATCTTCTGAGGTTTCTTACCAAGATAGACTCTGGTTTCCATCGGCTCACGTAAAGGGTCAATAGAAGGGTTTGTTACCTGTGATGCATTGATTAAAATTTTGTCCCAATATACAGGAAGAGGTTTGGGATTACCCATCGAAGATAAAAGGACGCCGCCACTGTTTGCCTGCTTATAAATCTCTTTGATCGTATCGTTTTGCCAGTTTGCGTTTTCGCGAAATGTGCAATTACTCTTTACGATTTTTAAGGCTCTGGCAGGACAGAGAGAAACACAGCGCTGGCAGTTTACGCACCTGGTTTCGTCGCATTTCATGACATGATGTTCCTTGTCAAATTGATGTACTTCGTTAGCGCATTGCCGCTCACAGACTCTGCAGGCGGTACATTTACTCTCATTTCTGACAACCTCAAATTCAGGATAGATAAATTCAACGCTCATTAGTATGCACCTTCCTTTACTTTCACGATTACAGGTTCGCCGCCGGCAGGAGAGCAGATATTTTCAGCATTCGGTTCCATTGTACGGATAGCAGCTTCTTCGCTGGCAATGAATACCTTGTCGTCTTTTTCTCCGACAACCATAGAGCGCAGCTTCAGACGGTCGTTGAGTGCCATTAGTCCCCCATTAAAACCCAGTACGATAGAAAAAGGACCTGTTACGAGCAGGCTGGGGAACATGGTTCTAAGGTAAGTATGTTTTTTCTGGTCTTCCAAATCTGTTTTTGCGGCAATGGTACTCCAGAAAGGAGCTGCAATTACACTTGCTGCTTCGCCCAGTGTAAGCCCCTGCACACGAAGAAGGTAGTCCATAATATATGTTATTACTTCCGTATCCGTCTGGAGTGTACATTTATAGCCGAACATTTCTATGAATCGGCGGTTAGCGTCATAGGAAGATATTTCTCCATTATGTACAATAGAATAGTCAAGCAGCGTAAAGGGATGAGCGCCGCCCCACCAGCCGGGAGTGTTAGTTGGATAACGTCCGTGTGCTGTCCAGGAATATCCCTCATATTCTTCCAGTTTGTAAAAAACGCCCACATCTTCCGGAAAACCGACAGCCTTGAAAGCTCCCATGTTTTTGCCGCTGGAAAAAACATAGGCACCGGACATCTCTGTGTTGATTTTCATAACGGTTCTTGCAACAAATTCTTTCTCATCCAACTGCATGGACGCCAACATGGATTTCAGCGGTGACACAAAATATCTCCATATGACAGGTTCATCGGTGATGGCAGGAATCTTTCGGGTAGGGATAATTTCAGATTGTACAATTTCAAATCGCTCCTTTAAGAAAGCTTCACAGTCTTTTCGTGTGGCACGGGAATCAAAAAACATATGTAAAGCATAGAAATCCTTATATTCAGCATAAATGCCATAAGCTGCAAAGCCACCCCCCAGTCCGTTAGAGCGATCGTGCATAGGTTTCATGGAATTGGTAATCATTTCACCGGACATCTTATTTCCTTCTTTGGAGATCACGGCGGCAACAGCACATCCGGAAGGGATTCGGACTTGACCTTCCATTTTCATTTATCTTACCTTCCTTTCAGGATAATAAAAATGCAAAGGTGCTCATTTCATGGGCAGATAAGCATCTACTCAAAAAATGAACACCTTTGCTCATTTGCATTATTTATACTCCTAATGAAACTTTTTGTCAATAATTATTTTGAAGAAATTTGCGTGAGAAAAATTGCTTGACAAATAAATATGTTAGTTCTATAATTCAATTTAATTACATACAGTTTATCAAACCGTTGAAGCGGAGATAACGGCAATGATGCCTTTACAGAGAGCCTGTGGTGCTGAGAGTCAGGTGAGAAACAAGTTATCAAATGGACCGTTGAGGGCGCAGTCAAAAGTGTAGATGATTTTACACCCAGTATTCTGTGACGTGCTGGCATACGTCAGTTGCCGGGGATATGTTGGTATCCTGCCAAGTGTACAGCGTCATTGCTGTAAAGCAAGGTGGCACCGCGGATAATGTTTACTTTTATTGAGTATCGTATTCGTCCTTGACAGATAGTATATTTCTGTCAAGGGCGTTTTTTGTGGTTTAAGGAGGAAAATATATGTTGTTGACAAAATCCTGGTGGCGCTTTGCGCGCCGAACAGAAATTTCAGAAAGAAGAGATGTATACAAATAAAAATGCAATTAGATTTGGAGGAAATCATGATGAAATTTAATGATATTGAATTTAGTACCTATTTTAAGAACTATCCGGATACAAACGGCTATTTTGGTAAATATGGCGGTTCCTATATTCCGCCTGAATTGCAGACGGCAATGAACGAAATAAATGAAGCATATCAGACGATCTGTAAGTCATCAAAGTTTATTAATGAGCTTCGCCGCATTAGAAAAGAGTTTCAGGGAAGACCGACACCTATTTCACATCTGGAAAGACTTTCGAATAAGTTGGGTAATGTCCAGCTCTATGTTAAGCGTGAGGATTTGAATCACACAGGTGCGCACAAACTTAATCATTGTATGGGAGAGGTATTGTTGGCTAAATATATGGGAAAGAAGAAGGTAATTGCTGAAACCGGAGCAGGTCAGCATGGAGTTGCACTTGCGACTGCGGCAGCATACTTTGGATTGGAATGTGATATTTATATGGGAGCTGTAGATATTAAAAAACAGGCCCCCAATGTTGCCAGGATGAAAATACTTGGAGCCAGAGTAATTGAAGTTACCGATGGGCTGCAAACTTTGAAAGAAGCAGTTGATGCGGCGTTTATGGCGTATTGCAAAGAGTATAAAGAGGCAATTTATTGTATAGGTTCTGTTGTTGGACCACATCCGTTTCCTATGATGGTTAGAGATTTTCAGAGTGTAGTAGGAATTGAAGCGAGAGAACAGTTTATGGAGATGACAGGAGAACTTCCGGATGCAATTGTTGCATGTGTAGGCGGCGGTTCCAATGCGATGGGACTTTTCTCAGGATTCCTGAATGATCCTGTTGATATTTATGGAGTGGAACCATTGGGGCGTGGCACTGCTCCCGGCGACCATGCAGCAAGCCTGGCTTATGGTGAAGAAGGTATTATGCATGGATTTAACAGTATTATGTTAAAGGATGAAAAAGGAGAACCTGCTCCGGTATATTCAGTTGCCAGTGGTTTGGATTATCCATCTTCCGGTCCGGAGCATGCATTCTTACATGATCTTGGCAGGGTGAAGTATGATGTGGTTGCTGATGATGAAACGATCGATGCATTCTTTGAACTTTCCAGGATGGAAGGAATTATTCCGGCAGTTGAAAGTTCTCATGCGGTTGCTTATGGTATGAAACTTGCAAAACAGATGGGCAAAGGGTCAATATTAATCAACTTATCCGGTAGAGGTGATAAGGACATGGATTATATTATTGAAAAATATGGTGTGCGATAAACAAAAAAGAAAATAAAAAAATGGTTGACATCTTTTTTGAACGGGTGTACTATCACAACCATAAAGGCAAAGGCGTCTTTAATGCATGAAGCATTAGGGACGCCTTTCTTTTATATAAAAGTCCATAATAACGAGGAGGAATCATTATGAAGAATATTTCAGAGTATTTTGGATGTCTGGTGTTTGATGACAGAGTGATGAAAGCAAATTTGTCAGCAAAGGTATATCAATCATTGAAAAAGACCATTGATGAAGGAGCACAGCTTGATATTAGCGTGGCAAATGCAGTTGCAGCAGCGATGAAGGATTGGGCGGTTGCAAATGGTGCTACACATTATACACACTGGTTCCAGCCCCTGACCGGAATTACAGCAGAGAAGCATGACAGTTTTATTTCTCCCTCACCGGATGGCGGAGTGATTATGGAGTTTTCCGGCAGAGAGTTAATCCAGGGAGAACCGGATGCATCTTCTTTCCCTTCAGGGGGGTTAAGAGCCACGTTTGAAGCAAGAGGATATACTACATGGGATCCCACATCCTATGCATTTATTAAAGGAAAGACATTATGTATTCCTACTGCATTTTGTTCCTATGGCGGAGAAGCATTGGATAAGAAGACGCCGCTGCTTCGCTCCATGGAAGCTCTGAATAAGCAGGCACTCCGTATCCTTCATTTGTTTGGAAATGATGATGCCAAGTGCGTCCGTACATCCGTGGGCCCTGAACAGGAATATTTCCTGATTGACAAGGAAATGCATGATAAACGTCCGGATCTCCGTTTTACCGGACGTACCCTATTTGGAGCAAAGTCCCCTAAGGGACAGGAGATGGATGACCACTACTTCGGTGTGATTAAACCAAGGGTTGCGGCATATATGGAGGAGTTAAATGAGGAACTTTGGAAATTGGGAATTCTGGCCAAGACAGAGCATAATGAGGTTGCTCCTGCACAGCATGAGCTGGCGCCTGTTTATTCCACAACCAACATTGCAACAGACCATAACCAATTAACCATGGAAATCATGCAAAAGGTTGCGGCAAAGCACGGGTTGGTATGCCTGCTTCATGAAAAACCGTTTGCAGGTGTAAACGGAAGTGGTAAGCATAATAACTGGTCAATGGCAACGGATGCGGGAGTGAACCTGCTTTCGCCGGGTGAAACACCTTATGAAAATGCACAGTTTTTACTGTTTTTATGTGCAGTGATCAAGGCTGTAGATGATTATCAGGACCTGCTTCGTCTTTCCGTTGCTACGGCTGGAAATGATCATCGACTTGGAGCGAATGAAGCACCTCCGGCAGTAGTGTCCATTTTCCTTGGTGATGAATTAAATGCGGTTCTGGAAGCCATTGAGAATAATACACCTTATGCGGGAACGCAGAAGACACAAATGAAGCTTGGTGTGGATGTTTTGCCTAAGTTTAACAGGGACACAACAGATCGTAACCGCACGTCACCGTTTGCATTTACAGGAAATAAATTTGAATTTCGTATGCTTGGTTCTTCTAACAGTATTGCCTGTGCAAATATCATGCTTAATAGTGCGGTTGCTGAGAGCTTGAAGATTTATGCAGACAGACTGGAAAAAGCAGAAAATTTTGAAGATGCATTACATGAGATGATTCGCAAGACCATTAAGGACCACAAGCATATTATTTTCAACGGAAATGGCTATGATGATACATGGATTAAAGAAGCTGCAGAGAAGAGAGGACTTCTCAATTTCCGTACTACACCGGATTGTATGCCGCATTTGCTGGATGAGAAGAATGTGAGGATGTTGACATCCCATGGAGTATTTTCAGAGGCAGAATTGAAATCCAGATGTGATATTATGCTGGAAAACTATTGTAAGACAGTTGTGATTGAAGCAAATACTATGGTGGATATGGCAAAGACGGAAATTGCACCGGCTGTAGATGCTTATACGATGGAGCTTGCTAAGACGATTGCAGCTAAAAAAGCAATAGATGATACATTAACCTGCAGTTATGAGAGTGGTTTGGTTAAGAAATTATCTGAGCTCACAGACAGAATTGCCATTAAAACAGAGGAACTGGAGAACGCGTTGGCAGAACTGCATAATGCAGAAGGTGTTATTTTAGAAGCGAACATGATCAGAGACATTGTACTTGCTAAGATGGGTGAGTTACGACTTGCCTGTGATGAAGCAGAAACTGTAACAGCAAAGAAATATTGGCCGTTTCCGACCTATGGAGATTTGCTGTTCAGTGTAAAATAACACAGAGATAAAAATGTAGTAAAGGTTCGTACCGGTGAAGGAGGATTTGATGCTTTGCAGGATGTAGAGTAGTAGAATGCTGAATTATTAAATTTATGGAGGTACATTCACATGTGTTCTATTATGGGTTATTGCAGCCGCAGTGCTGCCATTGATGCGTTTAAGAAAGGATTTGAAAAGACAATTTCGAGAGGGCCGGATGACAGTCGGGTTGTAGATACAGGAGATGGATTTCTTGGCTTCCACAGACTGGCTATTATGGGTCTGACACCATCCGGTATGCAGCCTTTTAAGCTGGGGAAAAGCTATGTGGTTTGTAATGGAGAGATTTATGGATTTGAAAAACTGAAACAGGAGCTTTCTAAAAAATATGCATTTGAAAGTGCTTCAGACTGCGAAATTCTTTTACCTCTTTATAAAGAATATGGAACAGAGATGTTTGCCATGTTGGATGCAGAGTTTGCCTGCATTATTTATGATGGTGATTTGGGAGAGTATATTGCTGCCAGAGATCCCATAGGAATTCGGCCGTTATATTATGGATATGATAAAGATGGAGCAATTATTTTTGCCAGTGAAGCAAAAAACCTGGTAGAATTGACCGATAAAATTATGCCGTTTCCGCCGGGATACTATTATAAAGGCGGGAAGTTCATTTGCTACTGCGATATTGCGAAGGTAAATACTGTTTGCCATGATGACCTGGAAATTGTTTGTAAGAATATCCACGATAAGCTTGTGGCCGGTGTGGAGAAACGACTTGTTGCAGATGCAAAGATAGGGTTCTTGCTTTCGGGAGGATTGGATTCTTCGCTGGTATGTGCCATTGCGGCAAAGAAAAGCAAGGATCCCATAAAGACATTTGCGATAGGTATGAGTGAGGATGCAATTGATTTGAAATATGCAAAGCAGGCGGCAGAGTTTATTGGCAGTGATCATATGGAAGTTTATATGACACCGGATGAGGTAATTGAATCACTGGAAACAGTTATTCAGCTTTTGGGAACCTATGATATCACCACCATCCGTGCATCCATGGGTATGTATTTAGTATGTAAGGCAATTCATGAGCAGACGGACATCAGAGTGCTGTTGACAGGCGAAATCTCGGATGAATTGTTTGGCTATAAATATACGGATTTTGCGCCGGATGCAGATGCATTTCAGGAAGAATCCCAGAAAAGAATCAGAGAATTGCATATGTATGATGTGCTTCGTGCGGATCGATGCATATCTGTGAACTCATTGGAGGCAAGAGTGCCCTTTGGAGATATTGATTTTGTAAAGTATGTTATGTCCATAGATTCGGAATTGAAATTAAATAAATATGGAAAGGGTAAGTATTTACTTCGCCATGCATTTGAAGAGGACGATTATTTGCCGGAAGAAATTCTTTGGAGAGAAAAGGCGGCATTTTCAGATGCAGTTGGTCACTCTATGGTGGATTATCTAAAGGAATATGCAGAAAAGACGTACACCGATGAAGCGTTCGAGGGCTTGCGTATGAAGTACGCATATGCAAGACCTTTTACAAAGGAATCTCTATTATATAGAGAGATTTTTGAAAGATACTATCCGGGGCAGGCGGAAATGGTGGTAGATTTCTGGATGCCGAACAAAGAGTGGGAGGGCTGTGATGTAAATGACCCGTCAGCCAGAGTTCTTTTAAATTATGGGGATAGCGGAAAGTAAAATAAATCACAAAGCATCCAGTCGTATCTTAAACGAAGTTCCACATGTCAATCGTGTTCTATATGATATTACAAGTAAGCCGCCTTCAACTGTGGAGTTCGAGTGAGGAGGGATATTGAAATGACAAAGTATATATTTGTGACCGGAGGTGTAGTCTCGGGTCTGGGAAAAGGAATCACAGCAGCATCCCTTGGGCGTCTGTTGAAGGCAAGAGGCCTGAAGGTTGCCGCTCAGAAGCTGGATCCATATATTAATGTGGATCCCGGCACCATGAGCCCTTATCAGCACGGAGAGGTATATGTTACGGAGGATGGTGCGGAAACGGATTTGGACTTGGGGCATTATGAGAGATTTATTGATGAGGATTTAAACAAATACTCAAATCTGACCACAGGAAAGGTCTATTGGAATGTGCTGAATAAAGAGCGAAAAGGCGAATATCTTGGCTCTACGGTACAGGTAATTCCGCATATTACAAATGAAATTAAGGAGTTTGTGTACCGTGTAGGAAAACAGACGCATGCAGATGTTGTAATTACGGAAATAGGAGGAACCATTGGAGATATTGAGTCACAGCCATTTTTGGAGGCAGTTCGCCAGATTTCGCTGGAGACAGGCAGGGAGAATAGTCTCTTTATTCATGTTACATTAGTGCCATATTTAAGTGGTTCGGAGGAGCATAAATCCAAACCGACACAGCATTCTGTTAAAGAACTGCGGGGAATGGGTATTAATCCCAATATCATTGTTCTGCGTTCTGACAAGCCACTGGAAGAGCCTATATTTCAGAAAATAGCACTTTTTTGTAATGTAAAGCCGGATTGCGTGATTGAAAACAGAACATTGCCAAATCTTTATGAGGCGCCACTTATGTTGGAAAAATCCGGTTTTTCCTCTGTCGTGTGCAGAGAATTGTGTATCGATGCTGCGGAGCCGGATTTAAGAGAATGGGAACAGATGGTAGAGCGAATTGGGAATCGTTCAGAGGAAGTTCACATTGGATTAGTAGGTAAATATGTGAAACTTCATGATGCATACCTGTCCGTGGCGGAAGCCATGAGTCATGCGGGGTATGAGCTGAATACCTTTGTGAAAATCCACTGGATTGATTCGGAAAATATATCAAAGGAAAATCTGAAAGAGATATTTCAGGGATTACATGGGATCATCGTTCCGGGAGGATTTGGCGATCGCGGCATAGAAGGAATGATTCTGGCTGCAAAATATGCGCGTGAAAATAAGGTACCTTATTTCGGTATCTGTCTGGGAATGCAGATTGAAGTAATCGAATTTGCAAGAGATGTATTAGGGCTTAGTGATGCGCATTCCGGAGAATTTGATGAGCAATGCGCTCATAAGGTGATAGATTTTATGCCGGGGCAGAGTGATGAGATTGACAAGGGAGGTACTTTGCGGCTTGGAAGTTATCCATGCAGCATTAAGCAGGGAACGAGAATGGAAAAGTGCTATAACGCAGAAATAATTTCGGAGCGTCATCGTCACCGCTGCGAATTTAATAACGATTATCGAGAGAAATTGACAGAAGCAGGTCTGGTAATCAGCGGAACCTCACCGGACAACAGATTGGTAGAAACTGTAGAAATAGAAGAACATCCATTTTTTGTAGGCGTACAGTTCCATCCTGAATTTAAGAGTCGTCCGAATCAGCCCCATCCATTATTCAGGGGATTTCTTTCGGCTGCGTTAGAATGTTCAAAGAACTAAAGGAGTAAGAGGATGTGCGGAATAATAGAGGGGGTATCGGGATTGGGCAGGTTTGACTTTGTATGAATGCACAAATCTGAACATATGAATTTTGTGATATACTATACTGGATATGAAAAAATTCACAACAAAATTCCTTCGTTTGACAACAAAATCTGGCGCTTGCGGGTGATACTCTGGTAGAATGAGAGAGAAACCCGAAAAGGAAGTAATGGAATGCAGATAGCGATATGCGATGATGAAAAAGAGATCAGGGAGCTGCTTGGGGATAAGGTGAAGAATCTTTATCCGGAGGCGGCTCTTACCTTTTATGCGGCGGGAGAGGAACTGCTTGCGTCAAAGGAACGGCCGGATATACTGTTTCTGGACATCCAGATGCCCGGAAAGAACGGGATGGAGACAGCGGAAGAACTGCGCAGAAAATGGCGGGAGACGGTTCTCATTTTTGTGACGGCTCTGGAAGAATATGTGTTTCAGGCCTTTGATGTGGGAGCCTTTCACTATCTGGTAAAGCCGTTTACGGACGAAAAATTTGCGGAGGTTCTGAAGGGCGCCGCAGACCGGCTGGAGGAAATAAAAAGTCTCAGGGGACCGGAGCCGGAGAAATATATTATGGTCTACTCCCGGGGCAGCCATGTGAAAGTTCCGGCGGGAGATATCGTGTATGCGGAGGTATTCAACCGCAAGGTCGTCATCCATACGACGGACGAAAACATAGAGTATTACGGGAAACTGTCGGAGCTGGAAAAATCCCTCGGAGAAGATTTCTACAGACCCCACAGAGCGTATCTGATTCATTTCAAATATGTCACAAAATACGACGGCGCATCTGTGACGATGAAAAACGGAAAAGTGCTGATGGCGAAGGCAAAATTTTCGGAGTTTGTGCGTAACTATCTGAAATATAATCAAAGAAAAAGAAAAGAGAACGGATGATTGACATCAACGTAATATGGGAAATAACAGTAAATATATCTATCACGATCATGACGCTGATGACGGCAGTCTGTTGCGGATATTTTGTCAGGCCCTATCTGCGGGCCGAAAAGACGGCGGTATATGCGGGAATGGTATACTTTTTTGTGATGATGTCCCTGTATGTCATCCCGACGAAACTCAGCAATTTCACAGCATACACATTGGGCATCCTGGCAGCGTTTATCGTCATGTGCATCGGGGACCGGAGAAATACGGAGCAGAAAATATTCCTCGCGGTGACATTCTTTTCGATTAGGTGGCTTGGCATCGCCATGGCCGACAAGATCGTTTTTACGCTGGAGGAGACGGTCAGGAAAAAACTGGAAAAGGATATTGCAGGGAGAGAGTGGAGACAGTTCGGGATCTATGTGGGATTTGACATACTGAATATCGGAATCTGTTTTCTCTTTCTCGTAGCCTCGATCCGGCTTTTGAACAGAGCTTTCAAGTATAAAAGTGAAAATATGACAAAAAAGGAACTGCTGATGATGTCGATGCCATCCCTTGTCGGTATGACAGGCTATGGGATATTGAAGGCCTGGCAGGATATCTATGTGAAGGAGATCGGAAAGGCGCTCCCGTCCGTGGATGGAATCGGGGTCTTCAGTTTTCTGCATTATCTGATTTCGGTCATCTCCATTCTGGTCATGGTGACCGTCTTTCAGAATCTGAAAGCCAGTCAGATAGAGATGGCTGGGGAGAAGCTGATTCAGAGCCAGATCGCGGACATGAAGGAACATATACAGGAAGTAGAAAAACTATATCAGGATATCCGTATGCTGCGCCACGACATGGGAAATCATATCCAGACGATAGAGCACCTGTTAGACAAGAATGAGAAAGAAAAAGCGGCCGAGTACGCCGCCGGTTTAAAACAGAAATGGCAGGATACATCCATGGAGATACGGTCCGGCAATCCGGTCACGGATGTGATACTGGCGGAGAAAAAAAGGCGGGCCGTGGAAAGAAACATAAGGTTTGCGTGTGATTTTTATTACTCGGAGGAGGACGGCGTAGACGCGTTTGATGTGAGCGTGATCTTAAATAATGCGCTGGACAACGCCCTGGAGTCGGCGAACGGGGCTTCCCCCTGCGTCAGTATCTCCTCCTACAGGAAAAACAATATTTTTATGATCGTGGTAAGCAACAGCTATGCGGGAAAGCTTGTGACGGATGCGGAGACAGACCTGCCGCTTTCCGGAAAGGGAGGTTCCGGACATGGGCTGGGGCTAGCCAATATCCGGAGGGTGGCAAATAAGTATCTCGGCGATATTGTGCTGGAACAGGAGAAGGATAAAGTGATCCTGACGGTGATGCTCCAAGTCTGATACTCTGTCATTTTCTATGCTTCACAACAGAAAAAAACCTGTTCGCGACATATCCCTTTATTGCGGCAGCAGGCGCGCCGAAAGGAGATATAGGAAGCATACAATGACAAATCAGAAACGGAGGACATGAGATGAAAATTAACGGAATGAATAATGCCGGCGGCGCGCCGCAGGCCGCGAATCGGGCGGGCGGACAGGACGATTCCTACAGCAGAAACATCAAAAACCAGATAGCGAACGCTCAGAAACGGCTGCAGGAGATCTCTTCGGATCAGCAGCTGTCTACAGAGGAAAAGATGAAAAAGCGACAGGAGATCCAGCAGGAGATCGCCAATCTGAATCAGCAGTTGCGGCAACATCAGATGGAACAGCGCAGGCAGCAGCAGGAGAACAGAAAGGCGGAGCGGGCATCTGGCAGCGATCCCGGGAATGACAGCGCGGGAAGCGGTTTGTCCGGGGCGGGGATGGAGGCGATGATCTCGGCGGATTCGTCCATGAAACAGGCGAAAGTGCAGGGAAACATGGCGAAGCAGGCGGAGGGAAAAGCCGCTGTTTTGAAGACGGAAGTGAAGCTGGATAAAAACGATACGACTGCGGCCAGAAAGGAAAAAGAGATAGCCGAACTGGGCGCGAGGGCACAGAAAGCGACGCAGGGACAGATGTCCAGTCTTGCGGATGCGGGGAAGGAGATCGAGAAGGCGGCGAAGGAGGGCGGCGAAGCGAAAGAGGCCGCGGACAGCACTGGCAGGACAGAGAAAACAGACGGGAAGGAACCCGATGAGAGGAATCACACCTCGGACGAGGCCGCAGAGAGAGCTGCGGAGGAGAAAAAGCAGGCGGAAGAGTGGCCGGTGTACAGATCGGTGGATGTTCGTCTATAGAGAAAATGAAAAATCACCCCTCCGGCTGACGGGAGATATCATGTCGGCAGGAGGGGTAATATCTGCTCTTTGCTAAGTTCCGGAAACCAGACGACAGGCTCCGGGGCTTTCGGATGTTCTTCCAATATTTTTTCCATCCATACCATATCGTACCAGGTCCCGAATTTATAACCGCATCTGCTGAAATTTCCGATAAGCCGGTAGCCGATGTGTTCATGAAACTGAACGCTGTTCCTTGTCAGATGGGCGTCCTCCTTCTCGGGATATCCGATGCAGGCGTAGAGGTTATAAATGTTCTGCAGTTTGGAAATTTCTTCCAGCGCCCGGTACAGCTTTTTGCCCAGGCCCATTTTTTGCTTATCTTCCTTTAGGTAAATGGTGGTCTCGGCACAGTGCTCATAGGCGGCGCGCCCGATGAAGGCGTGGGTGTAGGCGTAGCCGCAAATCTCTCCGTCTTTTTCCGCAGCCAGACAGGGATATTTTTTCAGTATATCTTCTATACGCCTCTGAAATTCATCCACACCGGGCACTTCGTACTCGAAGGATATCGCTGTCTTTTCCACATAGGGGGCATAGATTTCCAGCAGGGCGGGAGCGTCCCCGGGGCGGGCAATGCGTAGGACAATATCGGAATATTCATTTGACATATCGGTTTCCTCTTTTCGATCGGCATAAATCATGTTACTACAGTATAGCACAAAGAAATAGACTGTTCCAGATATAAATAGGGGGTTGCTTTCCGCGGAGGCGCTTTGGCGGGGACTGGATTCTTTGCCCGAAGTATGATATACTCCAGACGCATAGGATGATTTAGAAATAAAAAATAAGGAAGCGAGGATAAAGATGAACAACAGCAAAAAGCAGTTTATATTCAGGAATATAGAAAAAAGTGAGACGGAGCAGGCGATTTCCATAGAACAGATCTGTTTTCCGCCCAACGAGGCGTGTTCGGCGGAATCTATGACGGAGCGGATCGCGGTGACGCCGGAACTTTTTCTCGTGGCGATCGATAATTCGACGGGGAAGATCGCGGGATTTTTCAACGGGATCGCCACGGATGAGGAGTCTTTCCGGGATGAATTTTTTACGGATATCCGCCTTCATGAGCCGGACGGAAAATGTGTCATGCTGCTGGGGCTGGATGTGCTGCCGGAGTACCGTGGGCACGGACTGGCGAGGGAACTCGTAAATCGGTACGCGGCGAGGGAGAAGAAAAACGGAAGAAAGTTTCTGGTTCTCACCTGTCTGGAGGACAAGGTGGAGATGTACAAGAAGATGGGATTTGCGGATCGGGGCATTGCAAACTCCACATGGGGGAATGAGCAGTGGCATGAGATGCGCTATGTGATCGAATGATAAGGAGAGTGTCTGAATGAATCCTCAGGTCAGTATTGTTGTGCCGGTCCACAATGCGCAGGCGACGCTGCCGCGCTGTATAAACAGTATTATCCATCAGGAATACACCGACTTTGAGCTGTTGCTCGTCGACGACGGGAGCACCGATCGTTCGGGCGCCATCTGCGATGAGTTTGCCGCACAGGATGAGCGGGTCACAGTGATCCATAAGGAGAACAGCGGCGTTTCCGACGCCAGAAATCTGGCTCTTTCCAGGGCGGCGGGGACGTATCTGCAGTTTGTGGACAGCGACGACTGGATCTCGCCGGACGCCACGAAGCGCTTTGTGAAAACAGCGCAGGAAAACGGGTGCGATCTGGTGATCGCGGATTTTTATCGTGTGATCGGGAAACGCTTGTCGCCCAAGGGAAATATCGATGAGGCGGGGCCCTTTTCCCGGGAGAAGTATGCGGCGTTTATGATGGAAAGTCCCGCGGATTTTTATTATGGAGTTCTGTGGAACAAACTGTTCCGCAGAGAGATCGTCGAGAAGTACGGACTCAGGATGGATCCGTCCGTGAGCTGGTGCGAAGACTTCATGTTCAATCTGGAGTATATTCGCCACGCGAAAGTGTTCTGCGCCATACAGATTCCGCTGTACTATTATGTAAAGACAAAGGGCTCCCTGGCCTCCCAGGGGATGAATTTTTCCAGAACCGTGAGAATGAAGCGGGATGTGTTCGACTGTTATAACAATTTCTATAAGAATATTTTTTCCGAGGAAGATTATGAGAAGATCCGCTTTCAGGTCTATCGCTTTCTGATCGATGCCGCCGGGGACGGAACGCTCTCCCTGAGGGCGAAAAAGCTGGAAAACCGGCTGTATATATCGATGGAGGCGCTTGGCGGAACAGGGGCTTTGGCGGAGGCCTACCGTTACAACAAACTTCTGGACTATTATCTGGAGCCGATCGGCATAAAATATGATCTGTCTCTCCAGGATGTGCGTCTGCTGCTCTGCCTTGAGGGGACAGCATCCCCGTGCAGCAAGCGGGATCTGGCGGACAGGCTGGGGGAGACGTCTCAGGGGATTACCCACAGACTGCAGAAGCTGGCCGCGAGGGGATATTTGCAGACGGAGGAGGCCTTGCCGGGCAGACAGAGAGGGAATTCCAGAAAAATAAAGCGGATGCGGATCACATTTTTGCCGGATGCGGAAGCGATTTTAGAGGAACTGCGGCAGGCGGAAGCGGAGGATATGGAACTGCGTCTCTTCGGATTTACGGAGGAGGAGAAAGAGACCTACCGGAGGCTGACCCGGAAGATAGACTACAACATGCAGAGGGTACTCTCCAATTACGGGAGTATTCTGTCATCGGAAATTTAGCGTAAGGAAAATCGATGAAGAGAGAGACAGAGCGGAAACTGGATGAACTGATGGCCGGATATTTTCCCCATATAGGGGATAAGTTTAACGACTTGAAGCAGCAGCAGCAAAACTATATAGCGGAAATCCTGAACGGAAAGGATGTGATGGTCGTTATGCCGACTGCCGGCGGGAAGTCGATCTGTTTTCAGCTGCCTGCGCTGTACTGGGAGGATTCCATCACGATCGTTGTCTCGCCGCTGCGCGCCCTGATACGGGAACAGGTGGAGGAACTGAACAGGAGGGAAAAAGTGGCTGTCGTTATCGGCAGCCATTCTACGATAGACCTGATCTACGGTGGGGAGAGCGCGGAGGAGGAGAGATATAATGATATCATAAATAAAGTATACAGACTGGTGTATGTCACACCGGAGATGCTGGTGAATAATCAGTTTCTCCGGGTGGTGCGAAGAATACGCGAGGATGTGAAAATGGTGGCGGTCGATGAGGCGCACTGCGTTTCCACGTGGGGGTACAGCTTCCGGCCGGCCTATCTGGATATCAGGAGATTTGTCAGGACATTTCCGAAAAGGCCTGTCTTGTCAGCCTATACGGCTACGGCGACCAGATTTATCATGAGGGATACGGTCAGGGCGCTGGGAATGAGGCCGGAAAAACTGGAGGAGAGTCTGAAGTATGACAGACCGGATCTGATATTTCATGTAAAGCATATCTACACTTCGGAAGAAAACAGCGCCAGGAATATCAAAGAGCACGAAGTGTTGAAGATAGTCCGTCAGAATGTGAAAAAGGGAAATCAGGGAATCATTTTCTGTGCGACGCCGGGGGAGGTAAACAGCATATACGGTTATCTTGTATCGAAAAAGGACGAGCTCGGCTGCGGCATTTCCAAATACTACGGCGAGAAGATGAGCAATGAGGAGAGAAAGGCGAATCTGGAGGAGTTTATGTCGGGGGGATCTTCCCTTGTCATGGTGGCGACCAATGCGTTCGGAATGGGTATCAATATGCCGGGGCTTCGGTTTATTATTCACTACAATATACCTCTGTGCATTGAGAACTATTGTCAGGAGGCGGGAAGAGCAGCCAGGGGAAAGGATGTGACCGCGGATTGCTATCTTCTGCATTCCAGGGCGGATGAAAAGATATGCCGCCTGCTGATCAGTAAAAATCCTTACCCGGACAGGAGAAAATTGGCGTATGATCGCCTGGAAAAGATGGTGGAGTATACGAAAAAAGACGGGAGTGCGGAACTGTCAAACGAACTGCTCCATCGGCGGATCAACGATTATTTCCAGAGTGCGGAGAAGGAAAACACAGAAGAGAGCGAGGATGCAGCGCAGAGATTCCCTCTCTATGTGAATCGCACGTATATCGCAAATGAAATACGCAAGGGCGTCTACAAGGCGGGATTTGACGGAGAAAAGGAACTGCACTTCCGGAGCACAGAGAGCAGTGTGCGGTACAAACTGTACGGGGAAAATTTGGAGGACGACGCGGAACTTACCTACTTTGACATGATGGTTGCGGATGCCGTCTATTCGCTGTGGATCAACAACAGACCCATCTATGCGAAGAGTATCTGGATCATTCTGACCGGTGACGATCGGATCACTTTGAAGAGAGAAAAGAAGGAGATCATAGAGGAAAGCCTGAGAAAGCTTCAGAGGACAAGCGTCAAGATAGAGCAGCGTAAGGCGGGAAATTTCGGGATGAAGCTGGAGGACGAGGAAGAGATCTTCGAGGGGGCGTTTTTGCCGTTTGAGGAGAGGGAGACGGAGACGGAACCCTATGTTCTGCAGTGTGTTCCGCCCCTGTATCTGTATGCTGAGATCCAGGGACAGTTTCATATATTTCGATGGGAACAGCTGAGGCTGCTGCAGATAGAGTGCGGGGAGTGTCTGAGGCCCGCTGTCAATGCAAAAGGAGACCCCAAAAAGATACAGGCGACTGTGGAGAATACCATATTGAAACACTACCTGCTGCGCCGGATCGATCTGCTCTCTGCGCCCGGCACGGAAAATAAGGCTGTCCATAAGACGGAAGCGAGGAGAAAAAGGGGCGTCGTCCACGCCAAAAAGAGATCTGGCGTGTTGTCGGATAAAATAAATTATGTGCAGGCGGACGGAACGGATCTTCTGGAAAAAATGGGGGTGATCCGTGCGACGGACTATAAGTACACATTGGCGCGCCGGCGGGAGGACATGGTCGGGACGTCTGTTCCCAAGAAGGATGAAGAGGGAAACTGGCAGTGCAGGGTGCTGAAAAAGGGGAGAATAGAAAAGATACTCGACTACTATGTGTATATGGAAATGCTGGCCGGATACGAGAGCAGGATCCACGAGGAGGAGATTCGTCCCGGCAGAGAGATGATGTTCACCCAGATCCGATTGGATAGATATACAAAGAAAGATAAGCAGAAGTATGTTATCGATAGAAAAAATAGAGGAGAGAGTTTGCAAATTAATATCGATAAAATGAAATAACTAAAGCAAAGATTAAAGTATAATAATAATTAATTTATTACAATTTGCGGAGTATATAATTATTATAAAAGTGAAAATGAAAATTTCCATTTCATTTTCAGCAAATGACGGAGTTTATGTTGGAGAGAAGACGACGGCCACACGATGTGCGTGTGGCCGTTGATGTTATCAAGGGCAAGGGCGGCTTGCGCCGCCCCGGTGGAAGTGAAAAAAGGAGGAAAACAGATGGAAAAGACAAACAGAGAATATATGGCAGAGCCGGCCAGAGTGGAGAGGACGCTGCAGAGGTTCACGAAGATGACCTTGCATGAGCTGAAAGCTGTGCAGCAAAAGAAACGGAATTATGCGGAATGGTGCATGGCGTGGATACCTACGCAGATGGAGCTGGAGAACTACAGTCAGAGTATAATGCGCGCCTACCGCCTTGTGGAACGGCTGCTCGTGAGGAGCTTCAGGCTGGCGTTTCCGGAGCAGTTTTACATGGACAGGATACGGACGAGATACGCACAGGATCATAAAACCGCTTAACAGACCGTTTCAAATGGGAAATTGGAAGAAAGGAAGGAAAAAATATGTCAAACATTGTCATGGAATCAGCGAGGGGATTAGAGTCCGTCCGGATCGAGGACGAGTTTCTGCGAAATAGAAAAATCTTTCTCACGGAGAGCGTAAACGAAAACACATGCGACGAACTTATAAAACAGCTTATGTATCTGGAAAAGGAGGATGCCACAAAGGAGATCACGTTCTACATCAATTCGCCCGGAGGAAACGTGCAGGAAGGTCTGGCGGTATACGACACGATCATGCTGCTCCACGCGCCGGTGCGGACCGTCTGCATCGGCACCTGCGCGTCCATGGGAGCCATCCTCTTTCTGGCGGGCGGCAGACGGGAGATGATGAAACACGGAAAGATCATGATACACGACCCGGCTTTCGGCGGCCATCACAATGTGGGAGGGAAAAAGCCCCATGAAATTCAGGCGGAGCTGGATGACTTAAACCGCTGCAGAGAATCCCTTGCACGGATTATCGCCGAACGCACGGGAAAAAGCATGGAAGAAATCTATGAAGTGACAGCGAAGGATACCTATTACAGCGCGGACGAAGCGATAGAGTTTGGTCTGGCTACCGATATCCTGACAAAGAAGACGAGGAGGTAAAGAATAATGACAAACAATAAAAATAACATACGTTACGGAACGCGCATGCTGGCGCAGGGGGTGGAGGTCTCCAACGATACGAGACTCACGGGACTCAACAACAACGACCTCATTGTGGGGAGCAGTGGATGCGGAAAGACAGGGGGCTATGTGGTGCCCGGTATTCAGCACATTGACGGCAGTCTTGTAGTCTCGGACACGAAAGGGCAGCTTGAACGCAGGTTTGGAAAAGGGCTGCGGGAGAAAGGGTATGAGGTCTACACGCTGGACCTTGTGAATCCGATGCGCTCCTGCTGCTACAATCCGATGGCCTACATCAGAAAATACAGGGATGGCAGTTTCAGGGAACAGGATATCCTGTCGTTAGCCAGACTGTTGTGTCCGCTGGAGGATCACAGCGAGCCGATCTGGGAGCTGTCGGCGGCAAACTATATCGCTTTTCTCATCAGCTACTGTCTGGAGACAGAATCCCTCCCCGGCCGGAATCTGCTCAGGGTGTATGAGCTCCACAGACAGTTTTCACAGGCGGACGGAGATCTGCAGTTTCTGGAGTGGATAAACGCCCATCCCGATACTTTCGCCGCCAGGAAGTATTCCGAGCTTATGGCGAACAGGCCTGCAGACAAAATGTGGGCGAGCATCGAGGGGTTCGTCAACACGAAACTGGAGCCGTACAGTTTCCGGGAGGCAAAATATCTCTTCTGCAGAGGGAGAAACTTTGACATCAAAAGCCTGGGCAGAAGAAAGACCGTACTGTTTCTGAACGTGAGCGATACGGACAGAACGTTCGACCGCATTTCCGATGTCTTCTATGCGCAGGCGCTGCAGGTGCTCTGCGCGGAGGCGGATTCGAATCCCGAGGGCAGGCTGCGGGTTCCGGTGAGACTGATACTGGACGATTTCGCGGCCAGCGCGAGAATTCCGAACTTTGACAAAATCATTTCCGTGATTCGTTCCAGAGATATCAGCGTCAGTCTGATCATTCAGTCGCTCAGCCAGCTGGAATCGATATACAGCGTGCCGGTAAGCCGCACGATCCTCAATAATTGTGACCACATCCTCTTTATGGGAAACAGAGATTTTGAGACGGCGCGGTATATCGGGAACTGTGCGGGAAAAACGCCGGAGACGATTCTCAGCATGCCGAGGGACAAAGCCTATCTGGTCAGCACCGGCGAAAAGGCTCGTCTGGTGACGAAGATAAAGCCCTACAGCACAGAGGAGTATACCCGGAGAGACAAAAATATGCCTGACGGGAATATATTTCAGAAAACGGGGCATATTGACAAGTCAGAGGAGATAAATTAAATTATTAAAACAAGGAGAAGCAGTATATGAGTAAATATGTAGGGACACAGACGGGGAAAAATCTGGAGGCGGCCTTTGCGGGCGAGTCGGAGGCGAGAAACAAATACACCTACTTTGCGTCTGTTGCCAGAAAAGAAGGGTATGAGCAGATCGCCGCGCTGTTTCTGGACACGGCAAACAATGAGAAGGAACATGCGAAATTGTGGTTTAAGGAGATGGAGGGCATCGGGGATACGGCCTACAATCTCGCCTCGGCGGCGGACGGAGAAAACTATGAGTGGACAGATATGTACGCGGGGTTTGCGAAGACGGCGGAGGAAGAGGGTTTCACAGAGCTGGCGGCGAAATTCCGCATGGTGGCTGAGGTTGAGAAACATCATGAGGAGCGTTACAGAGCGCTGTTAAAGAACGTGGAGACAGCAAGAGTATTTGAGAAGAGTGAAGTGAAGGTCTGGGAATGCAGAAACTGCGGGCATATCGTGGTGGGCAAAAAAGCGCCGGGAATCTGTCCGGTGTGTGACCACCCTCAGGCTTATTTCGAGGTGAAGGCGGAAAATTACTGAGATGTCTACGAAAATTTTTGTTATGACGCACAAGCTGTTTGAACAGCCAAAAAATGCAATGTATATTCCCATGCAGGTAGGGCACGCGCTGAGCGGGACGCTGCATGGGGATTACCTGCGCGATGACGACGGGGAGGATAATATTTCGGCACAGAATCCGTATTTCAGCGAACTGACCGGTATGTACTGGGTGTGGAGACACTGGAGGGAAACGGAGAATGTGGGAATCTGCCATTACAGACGTTTTCCGGTGATGCGTGAGCGGCAGGGGGGCCCGGAGCGGCTCATGACGGAGGCGGACTGCGAGCGGATCCTGAGGGAGTATGATCTGATCACAACGGAAAAACTCACGCTTCACAGCAATTATTACGACGGCTTTGCGGTGGACCATAATCTCTATGATCTGCAGGTGACGGAACAGGTCGTCCGGGAAAAATATCCGGCATATTATGACTGTTTTGAGGCGTTGGTACATAACAATAAAGTGTATTTCGGAAATATCTGTGTGATGCCGAAAGGGCTCTACGACGCATACTGCAGCTGGCTGTTTGATATTTTGTTTGAGGTTCAGGGAAGAATCGACGTGAGCGGGTATGACGGGTATCGAAAGCGCGTCTTTGGGTTTTTGTCCGAGTTTTTGCAGATGGTATGGATACAGGTAAACCATCTGCGCCCTTACGAATGTCGGATCGCGATCATCGGGGAAAAGTTTGAGACGGGGGAGGTGAAGCGCGCCCTGTCGGATCTTTTCGCGAAAAAGGATGTGTGCGGCGCAAAGGAGTATTTTCTGGAATGTTATGAGAAGAGGCCTGATATTTTGATGGAAGCTTCGGATATCACCGGCGAGCTGCGCATCTGTATGCAGATCATCTCCACCTGCGAGTTTGAAAAACGGTTTCTGGGGAGCTGCATTCTGGACAAAGAGAGGGATATGAAAAAGCTCGTTTCGCTGTTTAAAGCTTTGAATATGGCGGTGCTGCGAAAAAGCAGAGGTGAGGAGACAGAGGAAGACAGGAAACTCTTTGCGGGAGATCTGATCTCGGAGCCGGCGGTGCAGGTGGCAATACAGGTGATGAAAATATAAATCTTTTAGTTGTCTTTTAAAAAGGAATTTTGTATACTATTTTTAAAATAGAACAGAAAAACAGGGGATTTCTATGAAACATAAGTTTGAGAATGCAGTTTCCGAGCAGATTTATCAGTATCTGATCAATATGATTCTGTCTCTGGAGATGAGACCGGGGGATAAGATACCGGAGGCCTCGATAGCGCAGAAGTTTAATATCAGCCGGACCCCCATCAGGGAGGCGCTGCGGGATCTGGCAAAGGACGGCATTATCAATACATATCCGAACCGTTTTTCGGAGGTGGCGGTTTACGATGAGGACAGAGTGAAAGAGGTGGGATTGGTCAAGATCTGCCTGGACAGAATGTCTGTGAAGCTGGCGGCTTATTACGGAAGCCGGGCGGAGTACGAGAAACTCTGCGAGTGGGCCGAAAAGTGCTATGAGGCGGCGAGGAGGAAGGACGTTCTAAACCGTATCAAGGCGGACTCGGATTACCACTGGGAGCTGTGTAAAATAGGGAAGAACCGGTCTTTAATGCAGATGGAAAAAAGTCTTTTGATCCAGATCGAATATCTGCAGGCGGCGAATTATCTGCAGGCCGAAGATTCGGAAGTGCAGTACAGGGCGCATATGAAAATTGTGGAGGCGCTGAAGAGCGGTGATGTGGAGCTTGGACTGAAGGAAATTACGGAGCCGGCACTTGAATTTTATAATTTGAAAAAGCTTCCTGTAATGTTTTACCAGTAAAAAGAGAGAAGAAGGAGAGGCATAATTGTCAAAAGCAGACAATTATACCTCTTTTTTGAATGCTAAAATTTGGCCATAACGACTAAATGTATACTAAAATTAATAATTGTATTGTATATTGAATAAATGAGTACTATAATTTAACATAGTAGAGCAGGAATAAAAGACAGGAGGAATAAATGTGGAGGGAAAAGTAGAAAGAACAGATGGACGCGGGATTTTGGCGGGGGACTATCTGAATCAGAACAGAACTCTTACAAGGCAGGACTGGCTGGAGGACTGCTTTCCGGAGTGGGGGACATTGCTCAATCAGGAGATTGAAAATCTGGAAGTGAAAAAAGGAACAGTGGCGCTCTGGTGGCTGGGGGGACCATCGTGGATGCTCAAGACGGATGAGGGAGCGATCTTCTTTATCGATGTGTATTCGGGACCGTCCCACTACACGCAGTATTATTACTGCGGGGTGTGTAAGCAGGCCGGAGCGGACACGATCAACTGGATGCGCATGAATCCGCAGTTGATCGATCCCTGGAAATTCAACAGGCTGGATGCCGCGTTCAGTACGCATCACCACCAGGATCACTGCGATCTCTATACGGTGAAGGCGGCGCTTCAGACGACGGACTGTACCTTTGTGGGGCCGGCGAAGACAGTGGAGAAGCTGAAAGGATTTGAAGTGCCTGACGGGCGCATCAAGACGGCGGTTGTGGGGGAGAGCGTTCGGTTTCCGGGGGCGGAAGTGGAATTTTTGATGAACTATGACGACACGGTGATTCGAACCGGAGACGGAACTTCCCGCGACAGATACGAGAATTGCTGCGTGAGCTTTCTGTTTAAGACGTCCGCCGGAAATATCATGTTCCTGGGCGATACCTGGTATAACGACGCCTATAAAGCGATAGGGGAGAATTATCAGATCGATGTGGCGATCTTCGATATGGGAATGAACGCGCCGGGAGCGACGGACAAGATGACGCCCTACGACTGCGCGAGGCTTGGGGAGACGCTGAGAGCGAAGGTGCTGATCCCGGATCACTATGACAACTGGGCAAATACCTGCAGCGATCCGGAGATGCTCTGCAATCAGTTTGAGAGGATCGTAAGTGAGAATACACCGCAGATTAAGACCGTGATTCTGCGGCCGGGTGCGAGGTTTATCTATCCGAACGATCAGGATATCAAAAGATACCGTTATCCGAATCAGAGTGAGGGATACAACCCTGAGCGATCCGTCTCCTACGGGGAATACGCGAGGAAATATGGAAAAAAGAATTCATAATTATCAAAGAAGGAGGATTTCAGACTTATGAAGAGAAAAATGTTGGCAATGTTATTGACGGGTATGATGGCGGCTTCTCTGTTGGCAGGCTGTGGCAATACGGCGCAGGAGACGGCTTCGGAGACGGCGCCGGAAGAGGAGGCCGCGGCGGAGGAGACGGAGACGCAGGAAGAGCCGGCCGGGGAGGCGGAGGAAGCAACGGCGGAGGGAGCCGGGAAATCCGCCTACGGTGATGTGACAGCAAAAGAAAATTATAATCTGTATGTTATTGTGAAGAGTATGAGTTCGGATTTCTGGCGCGCGGCTGCGGACGGTGCGGAGGATGAGGCGCAGGCGCTGGGTGTGACCGTGACTGTGATCGGGCCGAGTTCCAACACGGATATAGCGGACCAGGTACAGATGCTGAATAATGCGGTCAACAGCAAGCCGGACGGCATTGGGATCGCGGCGAGTGATAAGGAGGCGGTGATGGATTCCCTGCAGGCGGCCAAAGACATGGGCATTCCGGTCATATGCTTCAACTCAGGGGTTCCCAACGCGCCTGAGGGAAGCGTGTATGCGACGGCTTCCACAAACAACTATAACGCCGGCGGCATTGCGGCCGAAAACATGTATGCGGCGCTGAAAGATACCATTGCGTCGGCGGATGCACCGGTCAGGATCGGCGTGGTAAACCAGGATGTCACCAGCGAGTCCGTTATCGACAGAGGGCTGGGATTCATCGATAAAATGATGGAGCTGGTGAAGGCGGACGGAAAGAGTGCGGCGGTGATCGGAAGCGACAAGTATGTGGCGGATGCGGCGGAATCGGGTGACGAAAGTACGGCGGATGTGATCATCGAGGTGAAGGTTCCGGCACAGGCCACCAGTGAACTGTGCGCTATTGAGGCGGGGGTGCTGCTGAATGAGCAGGATCTGATCGGGATCATGGGAACAAACCAGGAGACGGCGGAGGGGATCATTACCGCGGATGATCTTCTCGGGAAGATCGGAACGGATCCGGCTGCCGGCGAGATCATTGCCTGCGGTTTCGACTCGGGCGCAACCATCATCGGAGCGATCGAGGGAGGAAGGATGTACGGGGCGGTGACGCAGTCTCCGAGATATCAGGGGCAGATCACCGTGGATCTGCTGACGATGATCGCAAACGGGGAGGAAGTGCAGGACGAAGAGACACCGGCATTCTGGTACAACAAAGAGAACATGAATGATCCGGAAATTGCGCCGAACCTTATCAAATAAATTTGCCGGAAATGCTTTGTCAAAGCGCTCAAAATGTATTATACTGAAATCAGACAGTATGGTAAAGCAACATGCAGTGTAATGCAGGAAAGGAGTGCCGTTATGAAATGCAGAAGAACACCGATGGAAGCGGAAGTGGTGAAATATGAGCAGGGGCTCGGGCTGGAAGACGGGTATGAGCTCTGGTCGGACATTGTGACGAAAGTCTGGATCGTCACGGATTCCCTGATCAAGGTGACCAGGGCGGACGGCTCGATCGTATGCCCATATATTTTCCACCGCAGAGGACGCACTTTTATCAATGAGAATGATTATATTATCATTGACGGAGACGGAACGAAACATGTCTGCGGGGAGGATAAGATATTCAGCCGTTATGAACCGATAGAGATCGATAAGATTTTATAAAAGAGGGGAAATAACCATTGACTCTGCAGCAACTAAAATATGCATTGGCGATCGCGGACTGTGGTTCCATGAATGAGGCGGCGAAGCAGCTTTTTATCTCCCAGCCCAGTCTGTCGGAAACGATGAAGGAATTGGAGGCGGAGATCGGGATCGAAATTTTCCTGCGCTCCAACAGAGGCATCAGCCTTACGCCGGAGGGGGAAGAGTTTCTTGGCTATGCGAGGCAAGTGACAGAACAGTTCGGGCTTTTACAGAGCAGATATATTGAAAAAAAGAAAAAAGAAAAATTCAGCGTGTCCACCCAGCATTACACTTTTGCCGTCAAAGCTTTTGTAGAGACGGTAAAAAAGCTGGGGATGGAGCGCTATGAGTACGCGGTGCATGAGACCACGACCTACGATGTGATCGCCAATGTCCGATCTTTCAAGAGTGAGATCGGCGTACTCTATCTGAATGATTTTAATGAAAAAGTTATGATGAAGACGATACAGGAAAACGGACTGGAATTTAAGGAACTGTTTTCCTGTAATACTTTTGTGTACCTCTGGTCCGGTCATCCTCTGGCGGGAAAAGAGGTGATCGCCATGGAAGAGCTGGATGACTATCCCTGCCTTTCCTTCGACCAGGGGAAGCACCATTCTCTGTTTCTGGCTGAGGAGATGAAGAGCGATTATGAGTATAAGAGGCTGATCAAGGCCAATGATCGGGCGACTCTATTGAATTTGATGGTGGGACTCAATGCCTATACGCTCTGTTCGGGCATTATCTGTGAAGAGCTGAACGGCAGCGACTATATGGCGATACCGCTTCGGGAGACGGAGCGGATGCGGATCGGTTATATTGTGCGGAAAGGGCAGAAGATAAGCAAGAGCGGAAGACTGTATATCGAGGAACTGAAAAAATATCAGGAGATGGCGATGTGAGGAGAAAATTTGGCTATAGGATCAACCTATAACCGAGTAAAGGTTTCGCGTATTAGCGCTTTTTACAAAATAGAGGTATACTCTTTCTTGTCAGAAAACAGAAAGAGGAGGAAACATTATGAAGAAAAGAGCATTGGCAGTTCTCCTGACAGGAGTGCTGGCAGCAGGTATTTTAACTGGATGCGGCAGCACGGCTGAGGAGAAAGAGACGGAAACTGCCGCGGCGGAAGAGGAGCAGGAAGAGGCAGCTCCGGCGGAGAGTGAGGATGCCGGTGAAGAGAGTTCGGCGGAGGAAAAAGGAACTATTACAGTGGCTGCATCCCCCACGCCCCATGCGGAGATTCTGGAAGTGGCAAAACCGATCCTGGCTGAACAGGGCTGGAATCTGGAGATTACTCAGTTTGATGATTACATTCTGCCCAATCAGGTGGTGGACAGCGGGGAGATGGATGCGAACTATTTCCAGCACATCCCTTATCTCGATGAGTTCAATGCGGAGAGAGGAACCAAGCTCGTGAATGCGGGCGGCATCCACTATGAGCCTTTCGGCATTTATCCCGGTACAAAGAAGAGCCTTGATGAGATTGCGGACGGCGATGTGATCGCGGTACCCAACGATACGACGAACGAGGCCAGAGCGCTTCTGCTTCTGCAGGACAACGGCCTGATCACTTTGGAGGAGGGCGCAGGCCTGACGGCGACGGTGCAGGACATCGTGGAGAATCCTCACAATCTTGAGATCAAGGAGCTGGAAGCGGCCCAGGTGCCCAGGGTGGTGGAAGAGGTTGCCTTTGTGGTTCTGAACGGCAACTATGCACTGCAGGCAAACTTCAGCGTGGCAAAAGATTCCATCGCTTATGAGAGCGCAGATTCCGAGGCGGCTAAGACCTATGTGAATGTGATCGCCGTAAAGGAAGGCAGCGAGAACAGTGAAGGCATCAAAGCGCTGGTGGACGTGCTGAAATCTGATGAGATCAAACAGTATATCAATGAGCATTATGACGGAGCGGTGATTCCGTTTAACTGATAAGGATTAAAGCATTTAAGTATTGTGCGGCTATGGGGAAACCTGTAGCTGCATTTTTATGCTCTGGAATTCTTTTCCTCTTTACAGGAGAACGTATGTTTGTTATAGTATAAAACGGATATACACATTTCTGAGGGACCGCAGTGAGGACCATGGAAAAGAAGGAGGAGAGGGAGACCTTGGCAGAAGAGCACACTTACATCGCAATAGACCTGAAATCTTTTTATGCTTCCGTGGAGTGCGTGGAGCGCAGTCTCAATCCGCTCACCACAAACCTCGTGGTGGCGGATGTATCGAGGACGGAGAAGACGATCTGTCTTGCGGTCTCCCCATCCCTCAAAGCTTACGGTATACCGGGCAGGGCAAGGCTTTTTGAAGTGGTGCAGAAAGTCAGGGAAGTGAATGCCGTGAGGCGGAGCCGGGCGCCCGGGGGAAAGCTTGCGGGGGAATCCTGTTTTGTGGACGAACTGCAGAGGCGCCCGGAGCTTGCGTTGTCCTACATCGCGGCTGTGCCCCGCATGGCTCACTATATGGAATACAGTGCAAAAATCTACCGGATCTACCTGAAATATATTGCGCCGGAGGACATCCATGTCTATTCCATCGATGAAATTTTCGCGGATGTTTCCTCTTATCTGAAAGGATATGCCATGACGGCAAGGGAGCTGGCGGGGACGATCATCCAGGATATCCTTACACAGACCGGCATCACGGCCACGGCGGGCATCGGATCAAATCTGTATCTGTGCAAAGTGGCACTGGATATCGTGGCAAAACAGGTAAAACCGGATGAAAACGGAGTGCGCATTGCCGAGCTGAACGAAAGGAAATACCGGGAACTGTTGTGGGAACACAGACCCCTCACGGATTTCTGGAGGGTGGGAAAAGGCTATGCCAAAAAGCTGGAGGAGAGCGGCCTGTTCACTATGGGGGATATTGCGCGCTGCTCCTTGGGGAAAGACAACGAGTTCCACAATGAGGAACTGCTCTACAGATTGTTTGGCGTCAATGCGGAGTTATTGATCGACCATGCCTGGGGGTGGGAGCCGACGACGATCGCGCTGGTGAAGCAGTATAAGCCGGGGACGAGCTGTATCAGCTCCGGGCAGGTGCTGCAGTGTCCGTATGATTTTGAGAGAGGGAAACTTGTCATAAAAGAGATGGCGGACTTTCTTGCGCTCGATCTGGTGGAGAAGAGGCTTGTGACGGACCAGATCGTGCTGACCGTGGGCTACGATATGGAAAATCTGGCGGATGCGGGGAGGCGCAGGGCGTACAAGGGAGAAGTGACGGTTGACCGCTACGGCAGAAGGATTCCGAAACATGCCCACGGTACGGCGAACCTGAGAGCGCAGACATCTTCGACAGAGGAGATCATGAGGGCCGTCCTGAAACTGTATGAAAATATTGTGAATCCGAATCTTTTGATCCGGCGGGTGAACATAACCGCGAACAACCTGACGGAGGAGGACAGAGCACAGGAGAAAGAAGAGAAGTTTGTCCAGATGGATCTGTTTACGGATTACAGGGCGATGGAACAACAGAAAAAGGAGGAGACACAGCGCAGAAAGAAAGAGAGGGCGCTGCAGGAAGCGGTATTGTCCGTGAAACATAAGTATGGAAAAAACGCCATGCTGAAGGGGATGAATCTGGAGGAGGGCAGCACGGGCAGGCTGAGGAACAGTCAGATCGGAGGGCACAGAGCATAATGGGAAAATATGATGATATCATTGATCTGCCCCACCATGTGTCGGAGAGACATCCGCAGATGCCGGCGATGGACAGGGCCGCGCAGTTTTCACCGTTTGCTGCGCTGACGGGACACCGGGATATGATAGCGGAGGCGGAACGTCTGACAGAAAAGAAGATAGAGCTGGAGGAGGGAGAACAGCAGGAGATCATGACTCGCCTGCAGATTCTTTTGGGGAAGATAAAGGAAAAGCCGGAAGCGGCGGTCACATATTTTGTCCCGGACGAAAAAAAGAGCGGGGGAAGCTATCGGACCGTATGCGGTGCGGTAATCAAAGTGGACGGGGACAAAAAACAGGTGGTGATGGAAAACGGGACAGAGATCCCGATGGAAGATATCTGTAAGGTTTTTTTGTGACTATTGCGCATAAAGAGAAGATACTATATAATAAAACAGGCAGAAATCTTCAGATTTCCGCCTGTTTTTATCACTCGGCGCGACAGGATTTGAACCTGCGACCTCTGCGTCCCGAACGCAGCGCTCTACCAAGCTGAGCCACGCGCCGACAATAAGAATCATTTCATTTGCGACAACTATGATAATACCTCATTTTAGGTGAGATTGTCAAGCATGAATTAAAAAATGTGTTCAGAAGTGCTTCAGAGACCATAAGAAATATTGTGAGGGAGAATTCAGATGGAATATACAGAGGAAAAAGTGAGAGAACTTCTCATGGAGATGGCGGAGCCTGACTACGCAAAATTTTCCGGATCTCTGCTCGGGCGTGAAGCGGTGATGTTGGGGGTGCGCCTGCCGAGGATACGCGAACTGGCAAAGAAAGTCGCGGGGACGGACGGCAGGGAATATCTGGAAAAAACGCTGCCCGATACAGACGGGAGAGAAGCGGGAATACAATACATGGAGGAGCTGATGCTGTACGGTATGGTGATCGGCTGCATGAGGGAGAAGTTGGAAATATTGTTCCCCTACATCAGAAGATATGTTGCGCGGATCGACAACTGGTCTCTCTGTGACAGCTTCTGCGCCGGGCTGAAGCAGACAAAAAAGGAACCGGAACAGATGTGGGAATTTTTGCAGTCGTATCTGTGCTCAGACAAAGAATTTGATCTGCGTTTTGGCGTAGTCATGTTGATGGATTTCTATGTGACGCCGGACTATATAGATGAACTGCTGAGGATATACGATGGTATTCATCATGAGGGCTATTATGTAAAGATGGCGGTAGCCTGGGCGCTGTCGGTTTGCCTTGTGAAACAGTGGGAAAAAAGTTTTTCCTATATGGAATCTCCGGAGAATCACCTGGATGAATTTACTTATACAAAAACAGTGCAGAAATGCAGGGAAAGTTTTCGGCTGACAGAGGAACAGAAAGAACTATTGAGAGAGCTGAAAAATAGAAGGGAAGCAAAATGAATGTGATAGATATGGCGGTGTTAAAACCGGAAACGGATCTCGCCTGTCCGGCGACGGCAGTTTTAAAAAAGGGGGAAGGGCGCAGTTTAAAAGCGGGCGGTCTGTGGATATATGACAACGAGATGGCGGAAGTGAGAGGAAGTTTTGAGGACGGAGATATCCTTTCCGTGGAGGACTTCGACGGCTATTTTATGGGATATGGGTTTATCAACAGTGCATCCAGAATCAGGATCCGCATGTTATCCCGCAGGCCGGAACATAAGATCACGCCGGCGTTTCTGGAGAGCAGAATCCGAAGCTGCTGGGAGTATCGGAAAAGTGTGATCGACACATCGAGCTGCCGTCTGATCTTCGGGGAGGCGGATTTTCTTCCGGGGCTGGTGGTGGACAAGTTTTCGGATGTTCTTGTGGTGGAGTCTCTCGCACTGGGAATCGACAGATGGAAACCGCTGCTGCTGGAATATCTGAAGAAGGCGCTGGCGGAAGACGGCATCGCGATACGCGGCGTCTATGAGCGCAGCGACGCGAAAGTGCGCCTGCAAGAGGGGATGGAGCGCTGCAAGGGCTT
This sequence comes from uncultured bacterium, assembly GCA_947643595.1. Classification (GTDB taxonomy): domain Bacteria; phylum Bacillota; class Clostridia; order Lachnospirales; family Lachnospiraceae; genus 1XD8-76. The sequence goes on from CANRWP010000003.1 coordinate 88,826, forward strand.
TATCGGGGAACCCTTTGATACAAAGGTGGAAATTTTGGAGAACGGCGTGCGCTATCAGGTGGATGTGAAAGATGGACAGAAGACCGGTTTTTTTCTGGATCAGAAAAACAACAGGGCGGCGATCCACAGACTCTGCCCCGGCAAGCGGGTGCTGGACTGCTTTACCCACACCGGCTCTTTCGCCCTGAATGCGGGCATTGCAGGGGCGGAATCTGTGCTCGGCGTGGATGCGTCTGAGTTTGGAGTAGAACAGGCAAAGGCGAACGCGAGGCTGAACGGACTGGAAGAGAAAGTTTCGTTCGTGTGTGCCGATGTGTTTGAGCTGCTGCCGGAGCTGGAGAAAAAGGGGGAGAGGTATGACGTGGTGATTTTGGATCCTCCCGCATTCACAAAGTCCAGACAGGCGACAAAGAACGCGGTGAAGGGGTACCGGGAGATCAATCTGCGGGGCATGAAGCTGGTGAGAGACGGCGGCTTTCTCGCCACCTGTTCCTGTTCCCATTTTATGGATCAGGAGTTGTTTGCGAAGACGATCCGGGAGGCGGCGCGAGGCGCCCATAAACGTCTGCGCCAGGTGGAGTTTCACACCCAGGCGCCCGACCATCCGATTCTCTGGGCGGCGGATGAGTCTTATTATTTGAAGTTCTATATTTTCCAGGTGTGCGGGGAACGGTAGATGCCTGGGAGTGAAGGGAGGAAAGCGCGATGGGAAATTATTTGAATCCGGGGAATGAGAATTTTTATAAAGTGATAAATTCTGAAATATATGTGGACAAAACCGGGCTCCTGAAATATACGAACAGGGTGATCAATACCCTGCAGGGATATATCTGCGTCAGCCGTCCACGTCGTTTCGGGAAATCGACAGCAGCATATATGCTGGCGGCCTATTACGGCAGAGAGTGTGACTCGAAAGAACTATTTTCCGGTCTTGAAATTGCGGAGAGTGAGGATTTTTCAATATATCTGAATCAGTATGACACGATTTTCCTGAATATGCAGGAGTTTTTAAGCCAGAGCAAAGATGTGCAGGAGATGCTTGATTTGCTTAAAAAGAGCGTTCTCTGGGACTTGCTGGAGAAATATCCCGAATACCGCTATTTTGATAAAACGAATCTGACGAGAACAATGCAGGACATATACAGTAAGTCAAAAGTTCCTTTTGTTGTGATTATCGATGAATGGGATTGTGTTTTTCGTGAATACAAAAACGACAGGCCGGCCCAGGCGCAGTATCTTGATTTCCTGCGGGATTTGCTGAAGGATAAACGATATATTGCCATGGCATATATGACAGGAATTTTACCGATCAGAAAGTACGGAACGCAGTCGGCGCTCAATATGTTTGACGAGTTTTCCATGATTGATCCGGGACCGCTGGCGGAATATGTGGGATTTACGGAAGAGGAAGTGGAAAAACTTTGCGGACAGTATAAAATGGACATCGAAGAGGTGAAAAGCTGGTATGACGGATATTCTTTTGAAAGCGCCAAATCTGTGTACAGCCCCCGCTCGGTGGTAAGCTGTATGCGCTTCAGGAAAATGGGAAATTACTGGAATCAGACGGAGACGTTTGAGACGTTGCAAATTTATATTGATATGAATTTTGACGGATTGCGGGAAGATGTGCTGAGTATGATCGCGGGGGACAGGATTCCGGTGGATACGGGAAGTTTTACGAACGACATGGTTACGCTGCGGACGGAGGACGATGTTTTTACGTTGTTGATTCATCTCGGATATCTTGGATACGATGAGAGAGATCGATGCGTATTTATTCCAAACGGAGAAGTGCGCTCAGAATATGTGAATGCAGTTTCTGTATCGGAATGGGGAGAAGTATCGAAAGCGTTGAAAAATTCTGCGGACACATTAAATGCGATCTGGCAGGGGAGGCCGAAGCAGGTGGCGGAAGGGATACGGCAGGCCCATTTTGAAACTTCACATATACAGTATAATGATGAGAATGCGTTGAGCTATACGATTTCGCTTGCGCTTTACGCAGCCCGCAATTTTTATACGGTGCACAGGGAACTGGCCGGAGGAAAGGGCTTTGCGGATCTGGTATTCCTTCCGCGAAAACAGTTTCAGGATAAATCGGCGCTTGTGGTGGAGTTAAAGTGGGATAAGGATGCCCGGGGAGCGATAGAACAGATTAAGGAAAGAGAATATTGTAAAAGTCTGGAAGGATATGAGGGAAATATCATTTTGGTCGGTGTGAATTATGAGGTAAAGTCAAAGGAACATACATGTGTTATCGAGTGGCACGAAAGATGACAGTTATTTGAAGGGGGAACCGTTTTGCGTTATTGGAAAGCTCATTACAAAGACGCATTGCACGATACGGATATTGAAATTGTGAATACGGAGGAGGACTATAGAACGGAACCCCTCTCATTTATTCTGGACAATATAACTTTTTGCGGTACAAGTCCCGGTGATTTTCATCTGGCGGATGAGACGCAATACGGCGAGGCGAGGGATAAATTTTCTCTGTTGAAATGGGGAGGATACAGCTCAAAATATAATATCAACTTTCCCTGTTTGTACGATCTGCAGAGATATGAACTGGAGGTTGAAATACCGATAAAAGTTTTTAGGAAAAAGGATAAATCTCTTGTGGAGGGAGTCCTTTTTCTCGCGTTTCAATCTACGGAAGCTGACAGGACAAAATCCCACAGCATTACAATGTGCGATGATGTGAGGGTGTACCGTGATGATGTGATTGTGCGGGAATTTTCCCTCTCAATAGATGGCGTATGTTATAAAAGCTCAAAAAGGACTTTGTATTTTGAGGCCGCGTTAAATGATATATGCGGACAGATAAAGGACGATTATTATATAAAGTGCTGCTTTACCTGTCAATATTCCGACTATTCGCCCTACGGCAATGATGACTATGGGCTTATGCTCTGTTTTTGCCGTCACAAGGACGATTGCCTGAGAGTGAACAACAAAGATGATTTCTTCTCTTTTCTTGAGGGGAAAGATTTTGACGGGCGTCAGGAGACTTACCTGTGTGAACAATATTGTCCGCGGAACAGGGCGGGCGGTTATAGGGGGTTTGTGGATGGGGTAATGGATTAAAACGGATATTTTAATTTTTTGTACTCATATTTTTCAAGGTGTTTGGGAAAAAACAGAATCTATATATTTTTGGATGTTTCGATTTAGAATAAAATTATATGATGAATTGTTCGAAAAGAATCTTCCAGAGGAGTTCGGAAATGGATTATGAGCAGTTTATCACAGAGATACAGAAATATTGGGATCTGCGTAAAAAGGGACTGAAAAAGCAGGCGAACAGCTTTCTGTTCTCATTTACAAAATCTTTTAAAGATAAATTGTGCAGGAGGAGATAGAATTGAATGATTTAACTACGAAACGGATAGCAGCGTTTATTATTGACTATGTGATCGTGTGTGCATTAGCCAGTGTGGTTGGTACGGTCGGTATAATCGCGGTGGCAGACAAATGGATGCAGGAGCCATCCAGATACTTCATATGGTTAATGCTTACCCCATTTATATGCAGTATTTTTTTGATGGTGATCTGCTTCTTTATTTGGGATGTATACGGAAAACTGGATCTTGGAAAAAGGCTGATGAAGATAGAGTTATTGAGTGGCGGACAGAAGTTTACTTTCGGTATGGCTTTCATGCATTCTGTTTTGAAGACAATCTTCTGCTGTATCTGGCCAATCTCTTTTACTTACTATCTCCTAAAACATGAAATGATATATGACAGGATTTTAAAGATAAGCGTGAGCAGTAAGACTGAGGGATAAGAATTGTTGCATAAGGAGAGATGAAGATACGTAGATACGAATATGCAGTTATGGAGTGTTCAACGGCATGTATAGGGATATGGCAGAATGGAAAGATGCTGCATATGTAGTTATGTTAAGCTGCTTTCTCAAGGTATATTTACATTGGGTTCTTATTACGTATTTGAATATTTAATAGATGCGGAAAAAATAATTGACGATTTTGGAAATAGTATTATTTTTCCTGAAAATATATTTAAACTTTATTTTGAAAATCACGGTTAGAGGAAATTAAGGCCTATGCAAAAATTGAGAATAAGAATTATCTTCAGGCAAAAAAAGCATTAAAAAAAACGGAATACCTTTCAAGTGCAGTATGAAATAGAACCACCGTATCCGTATATGGAGTTTATTAAACAAAAAAATGCTATCTGCCTCAATAATCATCATATTAAAAACCAGGGAGACTAAACGATGGGAATTTTTGACAAGTTCAAAAAGAAAAAGGAAGAAAAAAGACCAAACTTGA
>CANRWP010000004.1 GCA_947643595.1 uncultured bacterium
AAAATTTTAAAGATTTTCTGTCCTTAATAATATTACGAGATTTTTCGCATTTAGGTATGTTATGGACAAACGTGTCACAAGTAAGAAGTAATCACCTGGAATGGCTATAAGGCTGTATAATATGAAGTCTTGGATTGAGGAATATCGCATTGGGATACGAATGCGTTACCATTGTTGATGTATGAATACAGAAGAGGCATTTTAATATACCAGATGAGTAATCCAAGAAAATTTCCTTTTGTGTGAGGCTTTATGAGAATAAAAAAATTTTTATGGTTAATAACAATAGTTCTTTTAGCAACATCTTGCAATATATCCAATCATAATGAAAGCGCTATAGGTGAAAACGTTTTAGATGAGAATGCGACTCAATTTGAAATATTGTATGAGGAAGACTTGGAAGGACAGTTAAAAAGGTTAGTTCAAGAGAAAACAGAGCAACCTGTTTTTGCATTTTATGACTATATTGGCTCGAAGGAAGAAGATTCTTATGCATATATATTTACCGGTGAGATGGTAGAGGAGTTTGGAGACACTATGTTTCAAGGTGCATTATGGTATGCGAATGGAGAAGATAGTATTTTATTAATGGATGAGATTGAAACATCCACGTTTGAGCCGATAATTATTGAAGAGAATAATCATCTGTTGTTAAATGTCGGTTCCAATTTACCGGGATCTGCCAAATCTTATATTTGGGCAGTAAATGATCATAAGCCTCAATTGGTTTTTGAGGCTTCCGGTTCATGTTTTATTGATAATGGATTATTGGCATCAGTCGAGTCTTTCATTAGTAATAGTGCAGGGGGCAGGATATGGCAAAGGTATTATTTATATTGGGATCATAATAAACAGAGTTACCAATACTATGATGTAAAGGAAATAACGGAAGAAGAATTTCTTTCATATGAAAATGCACAGACTGCCAGAGACGAGGTAGAAATTGCCATAAAAGAAGATATTAAACAAAGTTTACATAGAGCCGATTTGAATGTCGGAAGTCATTTTGATTATAATTATTTCAAATGTGGTAATGGAATCATATATGTAAATTACATTATAACTACTGATTCAGACATTTTATACTATTATTCTATATTTATGGAACGGAATGGAACCGTTGTTTTGGATGAACGGCAGCATTATGATTTGTATGAAAAAGGATATATGTATCAGCGTGATGAATATGACTGGTAAATTGTGCTTACGCACTTGAGGTTGTTATGGAGAACCGTATCACAAGTAAACAACAAGGTGTTTGTAAAATTTTCCAATATATGGTATGGTATATTTACCCTGCGGAAAAAGGCAGGGGGAAACCATAAGAGATTTGTCAGGAGGCATGTCGATGAATAGTTTTAAAAGTTGGAGAAAGAAACTGTGTATATTTGGATTTATGACGGTTATTGTATTTGGATTGTCGGGATGCGGGAACAAAAGTCCTCTTGATCCGAAAAATCCTGTGTCACTGACTGTATGGCACTATTATAACGGTTCTCAGCAGGCGGCTTTTGATGCTCTGGTGGAGGAATTTAACGATACGGTGGGGCAGGAGAAGGGAATCTATGTGGAGGGATTTTCCCAGGGGTCTGTCTCCGATCTGGAGACCGCGGTGCGGGATGCCATCGAGGGAAAGGTGGGTGCGGATGCCATGCCCGATATTTTCTCCTCCTACGCGGACACCGCCTACGAGGTGGAGCAGGCAGGTGCACTGGCGGATTTGTCGGGCTATCTGAGTGAGGAGGAGCTGGAGAGGTATGTGGACTCCTATATCGAAGAAGGACGAATCGCTGTCGACGGTACTCTCAGGATTTTTCCTACGGCAAAATCCACGGAGGTCATGATGATCAATAAGACGGACTGGGAAAAATTTGCGGAGGCAACCGGAGCTTCTCTGGATACTCTTGCGACCGTGGAGGGAGTGACAGCCACAGCTCAGGCGTATTATGAGTGGACCGACAGCCTTACTCCCGATGTCCCGGAAGACGGCAAGGCATTTTATGGCAGAGATGCTCTGGCTAACTATTTTATTATCGGAATGCAGCAGCAGAGTGTGGAAATTTTCCATGTGGAAAACGGCGAAGTGACCCTAAATGTGCCTGAGAAGGAACTGCACAGACTGTGGGAGAACTATTATGTTCCCATGGTAAAGGGTTATTTTGGCGCTTATGGCTCCTTTCGCTCTGATGATGTGAAAACCGGGGATATTCTGGCATATACGGGATCCACCGCTTCGGCCATGTATTTTCCTGACCGGGTGGAACTGGATGATGGGAGTTATGATATCGACTATATCGTGATGATGGCTCCTGTGTTTGAAGCGGGAGAACAATGCGCCGTACAGCAGGGGGCTGGCATGGTGGTCAGCAAATCGGATGAAAAGCACGAATATGCCTCTGTAGAGTTTTTAAAATGGTTTACCCAGGCGGAAAATAATCTCGAGTTCGGCAGCGTATCCGGTTATCTTCCTGTATTGAAGGAAGCGAACAGCGTGGAAAAGCTGGATCAGGTCATTGCCTCGCAGCAACTGACGGTAGCGCCTAAGACCTATGACTGTCTGACCACTATCTTTCAGGAGATGGGTAACATGACTCTTTATACGAATAAAAGTTTTGAGAATGGTTCTGCTGCCAGAAAGATCCTGGAGTATCATCTTGCGGACAAAGCCGTTGAAGATCGCGCGGCAGTCGTGGCCGCACTGGAGCAGGGGAAAAGCCTGGAAGAGGCGGCGGCTCCCTATGTGACGGAGGAGGCTTTTGGAGAATGGTACCGTTCTTTCTGTGAGGCATTGGAAAACTCTGTGAAATAGAGGTATGGTAAATGAGGAAAAAGGAAAGTCAGACCATATTTAAATTCTTCCTTATTCCGCTGATTGCCATTATGCTGGTGCAGAGCGCCATCACCATAGGCACCCTGATAGTCAGGCATACGACAAAGACGCTGGAAGAATATTCCAGTGGTATGATGCGGCGATTGGTGGAAAACAGACAGGTGATACTGCAGGGCGATATGAATCAGAGGTGGTCTGTCATCTCTGATCAGGAAGGTTTTCTGAATAACAGGCTTCAGCAGTTTCTCGCGGAAGAGGATGTGGAGCTGGATGAAATGCTTCGATCGGATGAATTGAAGGACCGGTTTTTGGATCAGTTGTTTCCCGAATGTCTCAGTATATTGCAGAACAATTCTACAACGGGAATTTTTCTGATCCTGACCGGGACGGATATGGAGGCGGAGGGAGATTATGCCGGACTTTTTATCCGGGATTCCGATCCACGCACAAACCCTGTAAATTATACGGACCTTTTGCTGGAGAAAGGGAGCAAACAGCTTTCCAGAACATGGAATGTTCCCCTGGATACCAATTGGACAACGCGGTTTCATATGGATGGAGCAGGGCAGAAGGAAGAGGATTCTTATTTTTATGAACCGTGGCGCGCCGGAGAGGAGTATCCTGATGCGGATGCGGACGATCTTGGATACTGGTCCCTTCCCTTTTCTCTGGGAAAGGAAGGATCAGACACCTACGAGATGATCACATACTCCCTTCCGCTGCGCTATGAGGGACAGGTGTATGGCGTGCTTGGTGTGGAGATATCTGTCCGGTATCTGTATGACTATTTTCCTGCGGCGGAACTGAACAGTTCCCAACAGTCCGGCTATATGCTGGCGGTGAAAGAGGAAAACGGAAGCTATAGATCTCTGGCAGGCAAGGGAATGCTGTATGATCTGATGCGATCCAAAGATGGAAATTTCGCTCTGCTGGAGACGGAGTATGATAACCTTTCTCTGGTGCAGGATGTCAGATTGACCGGACAGGGGGTCTATGCCGTCGCATGTCCGTTGGAAATATACGGCAAAAATGTGCCCTACGAAGATACTGATTGGGTGCTTTTGGGTCTGAATACGGAAAAGGAGCTGTTCGGCATGAGCCGCCAGCTTTATTTTTGGATGGTGGTTGCCGTTTTGATCGGCCTTGCCTTCGGCGTGTTCGGCATTTATATTCTGGTTCGGCATATAACCAGGCCGGTCCAGCGGCTGATGCAGTGTATCATGGAAGGAAGTGCCGGCCTTCAAAATTTCAGATTGTCCAACATTCTGGAGATCGATGCGCTGTATGAGGTCATAAACGATCTGACAAAGCAGCAGAAAAAGGCGGAGAATGTTCTTCTGGAGGAGAAGGAACGTTATAAAATGGCATTGGAATCCTCCAATGATATCTTCTTTTCCTATGATCTGCAAAACCAGATTCTGGATCTGGTCAACCATAAGACCATGAGCGGTCAATGGAAAACTCCGAAAACCGTAAACGGTTTTATCAATCCTGATTATATCTATGAGGAGGATCAGGAGAGAGCTTTGGCGGCGTTGCAGGAGGACCCTGACAATCCCTATGCGGAATTTCGGATGCGCTGGCCGGAGGAATCGGAATTTAACTGGGTGGCTCTTTCCGGCAAGGCTGTCTATGACACCGACGGACAGCGATGGAAGTTAGTGGGAAGCATCCACAATATTCAGGAGCAGAAAGATAAGGAGGCGGAACAGCTTCGGAAAAATATGATAGACAGCGTCACCGGCCTCTATGTATTCAGCGCCGGGATGGAACTTTTGTCCCAGGCGCGCAGAAAGCAGCCTCAGGGCGTGATGGTCAGTCTTATTCTGAGCAATCTGAGGGAAGTCAACGAGAAAAATGGCATTGTCTTCGGTGATATGATTCTGGAAACTGTGGGCGGAATGATCCTGGAAAAGTGCAGGGGGTTCGCCGACAGGACAGGTCTGAGCGCCGTCGCGCTGCGTCTGAACCCGGAGGAGATTGTTCTGTGGCTGGAGGGGGTATGCCGGGAGGATGCCTCCTGGCATGTAAAAGATCTGCTGGATCGCATCGTATCGGAGCTTGATGAGGAGATTTTCCATTTGCATCTTTGTGCGGGCCTGTGCCTCGGGAAGGAGGAACAGTCTTCGGAGGAGCTGATCCGCAGAGCAAAGCTGGCAGGGAAGAATGCCTCTCCTTTCAACGGACAACAGCTTCTTTTTTATAAGGAGCTTCCAAAAGGCAACAAAATTTCCCTGCCTGCCCTTAAGGGACAGGAGGTCAACAGCCTGGGCTATGACAAGAATACAAGCCTTGTCTCCGTAGCCTTAAATCTGTTTGGATGGGGTTCGGATTTCCCGGCCCAGATGATGCTGATGATCCAAAAGATCGGGCGTTTTTATCAGGCGAGCGATGTGCTGGTTTCCATATTGCGGCCCGATTTCAACTCCAATTATCTCAATTATCAGTGGCACAAAGATCATGAGGCGGCGGCGGAAACGGTAAGAAAATACACGGAATCGGAGAAGAGGGCGTTTTTTGACTGGCTGGGCCAGGCGGAGGTACGCTGTTTTTCAGAAAAGGACAGTGAACAGAAGGCTCTCCAAAATTTTTTGAGCGTTGAGCCGGGAAGCCGGGGAATCTTCCTTCCCATGTATGACAGCGGAAGTTATATGGGAAATGTCTGTATTCTCGGAATAGACTCCTCTCTTTTGAGCGGGCAGGGAGAATATCAGAGTCTGGCGGAACTCGGCCGGGTGATACAGAGTCAGCTCAATCAGCGGCAGCATGATATTGCCAGCAGAGCAAAGTCGGAGTTTCTCTCTCGGATGAGTCACGAGATCCGGACCCCCATGAATGGCATCATCGGCATGACTGCCATTGCTTTGCAGCAGGGGCAGACGCCTGAGAGAATTATGGATTGTCTGCAGAAGATCCAGTCTTCCTCGGACTATCTTCTGGGACTGATCAATGATATTCTCGATATGTCCAAGATCGAGAGCGGTAAGATGAAGTTGGAGCCGGCTAATTTCAATATGGATGAAATGCTGGGAACGATCCACGAACTGATCCTGACGCAGGCTTTGTCCAGAGGTGTCCATTTTATCCAGGATATTGCACTGGAACATCACTGGTTTGTGGCGGATAAAATGCGCATCAGCCAGGTGCTGATCAATCTGCTCGGCAACGCGATAAAATTTACACCGGCGGGCGGAAGTGTTACGCTCACCGTGAAGGAGTTGTCCATCTCGGAGGAGGGGATCTCTCTTCAGTTTGCGGTGAAGGATACGGGAATCGGTATTGCGGAGGAAGAGCAGGAGAGAGTATTCCGCTCCTTTGAACAGGCTTCCAACAGAGATCCCTCCAAACAGCAGGGGACCGGTCTGGGGCTATCCATCAGCAGCCGCCTGGTACAAATGATGGGGAGCAGCATTCAGCTGGAGAGTGAACTCGGAAAAGGCAGTACCTTCAGCTTTGTCATTTTCCTGTCTCCCGGGAAGAGCGAGGCGGTCGGGGAAGAAGAGAAGGAATTTTCCTTCGAAGGCTGCCACGTCCTGGTGGTGGAAGACAATGAGCTGAACGCCGAAATCGCGCAGTGCCTTTTGGAGGAGAGAGGTTTTGAAGTGGATTGTGTGTATGACGGATCCAAGGCTGTGGAACGAATCCGCAACACGCAGCCGGGCACCTATGATGTGATCCTGATGGATATTATGATGCCGGTTATGGATGGGCTGGAGGCTGCCCGCACGATCCGCGGTATGGAGAGGGAGGACTGCCATACCATCCCCATTATCGCCATGTCTGCCAACGCTTTCGACGATGATCTGAAAAAGTCTGTGGAATGTGGCATGAACGGGCATCTCTCCAAGCCTGTCGAAGTAGATAAATTGTATGAGAAACTGCAGGAAGTGATCCATCGTAAGGCGGATCCGGGAACAGCGGAGAGTGTAAAAGGAGCACAAGGATGGAACAGGAAGTAAAAAGAATAACGTTTCGCTTTGGGAAATTTGGCAAGCTGGCTCCGCTCATTGTGGCGGCGGTCATGATCTTATGGGCGGCATTCAGCCAGTCCAATGTGAACGGTTATGTGCTGGCTTTTTTCGCTGCGCTGGTGACGGGTGTTCTTTTTGCAAAAGATGAAAAGGCGTACGGGGAAGCGTTAGTCTGCGGCTTGGGGAAACCTATGTTCGGCGTGATCGTGATGGCGGTGATACTGGCTGCGGTGTCGGGCAAGCTGATCTCGGCTAGCGGCGTGGTACAGACCATCGCGGCATATGTGGTGGCAGCTGGTTTTACCGGAAGGCTGTTTGTGGCGGCATCCTTTCTGATCACCTGTCTGTTGGCGTTTGCAACGGGAACTTCAGTGGGAACCTACTTTGTTGTGATACCTATATTATTTCCGGTGGGTGTGATGGCGGGGGCGGCGCCTGAATTTATGATCGGCTCCATCGTGTCGGGAGCGGCGTTCGGCGATAATCTGGGGCCCATATCGGATACCACCATCGCCTCCTCCGCGACTCAGCATGCAGATCTGGGATGCGTGGTGAAGACCAGAATGCGTTACAGCCTGCCGGCGGCGGCGGGAGCCCTGGTTTTGTTTCTGTTGTTCTCCAAAACCACGGATGCCGGGGCGCCCATTCAGGCGTACGGCGGTGCGGAAAATCCGGCAAGTCTGGCGATGCTGGTGGTGCCGGCGGTGATCATTCTTCTGTGCCTGATGAGAAGGCATCTGATCACGGCACTGTCCTGGGGTATTCTGGCGGGGATCGCCGCAGGACTGCTCTCAGGCATATATACAATGCAAGGGCTCATCTCTTTTCCCGGCGGATTTTCCGTGTCCGGCGTGATCATAGAAGCCATTGCGGGTACATCCGGCACAGTGGCGATGCTGATCGCGGTGTTTGCCCTTCTCGGGGCTGTGGAGCGCAGCGGCCTCTTTGAGGATGTGGGATCATTTCTGGCGCGGTTTGCAAAGAGTGAGCGCAGCACAGAGGCGGCTATCGTGCTGTCCTGCGGAATATTGAGCATGGTGACAGGGGTCATTTCCGTGGCGATCGTGGCGCTCGGTGATCTGGTAAATGAGATCGGAGAAAAAGCGGGGGTGGATCGGTATCGCCGCGCAAACCTGCTGGATTGTACAGGCTGCGTTTTCTGCTTTCTGGCGCCCTGGACGGTACACTGCGTGATACCGGCACAACAGTCCGCCCAGTTTGGCGAGGGCTTCGCAGTGGCACCCGCATCGATCCCCTTTGTGAACTTTTATTCTATTTGTATGTCAGTAGTGCTGATTGTGGCGGTAATTGCGGGATATGGCAGAAATGCCCCTTGATTTTTGCCTGACAAAAGTCTATAATAAATTTATGATTATGAAAAGAAGGAGTAAAGCTATGGAGGAACGCAGAAAAAGCAAACGACTGGAATTGCAATCAAAGATTATTATAAAATCCCTGAATGATCCGGGGACACAGCATGAAGCGGTCATCGATATCATAGATGTCAGCAAAACGGGAGTTGGCTTCAGCTGTAATCTTCCTCTGGAGATCGGTACGGTGTACGAGGCGTTTTTGACGATCTGGACGAAGGAAGTGCTTCACGCCTTTATCGAGATCGTGCGCATCGAGAAAGCCGGAGACAAGTTTAACTACGGGTCTATCTTTGTGGGTATGCCCGGCATGGATGCTTCCCGCATCGCTATCTATGATACGGTCAATACGGAGCTGAAAAAACAGGAGAACGAATAGAGTAATGAAAAAGGGGCAGCTTTTGCTGCCCTTATTTTGTGCCCAGTTTTTTCAGATCATCATAGAAATCCGGGTAACTGATCATGACACAGTCCGCGTCTTTTATTTCTGTCTCTCCGTCGGCGATCATGGCTGCCACGGCAAAACTCATCGCAATACGGTGGTCTGAATGGGGATCGATCACAGCGCCTTGCAGAGCGTTTCGGCCGTGGATGATCATGCCATCCTGCGTTGCCGTGATATCACAGCCCATGGCGGAAAGATTTTCCGTCATCACGGCGATCCGGTCGGATTCCTTGACTTTCAGTTCGGCGGCATCCCTGATGACGGTAGTGCCGTCGGCCGCCGCGGCCATGACTGCGATAATCGGCAGTTCATCGATCAGGGTGGGGATGATGTCACCGCCTATGGTAATGCCGTGGAGAGAACTGCTCTTCACGAGAAGATCCGCTACCGGTTCGCCGGTGTTTTTTTCGTTGAACAGGGTGATGTCGGCCCCCATTTCTCTGGCCACACGAATAATGCCGTCCCTGGTGGGATTGATTCCCACATTGCGAATCAATATTTCGGAATCCGGCACAAGAGAGCCGGCGGCGATAAAATAGGCGGCGGAAGAGATATCGCCGGGCACATGGATATCCATGGCGTGCAGGGCGGGATTCGGCCTTATCGTCGCGGTCAGATGATCGGTCCGTATGTCTGCGCCAAAACTTTTTAACATCAGTTCCGTATGATTTCTGCTGATGGCGGTTTCCGTTACACTTGTCTCACCGTCGGCATACAATCCGGCGAGCAAAACAGCGGACTTTACCTGGGCGGAGGCGACCGGGGACATATAGGAAATGCCATGCAGAGAACTGCCTGTAATTTCTAACGGCGCGCAGTCATTTTCTTTTATACTGCGGATAGATGCCCCCATTTGTGACAAAGGTGTCATAATTCGCCTCATCGGACGCCTCTGGATGGAAGAGTCGCCGGTTAAAACGGAAGTAAAATTCTGACCAGCCAGGATACCGGAGATAAGTCTTGTCGTTGTACCGCTGTTGCCGGTGTCCAGAGTGGATACCGGTGCCCTCAAACCGTGCAGTCCTTTTCCGTGCACAATGATCTTATCGGCAGTCTCCTCGATGGAGATGCCGAGCTGTCTGAAACAGGAGATCGTGGAGAGACAGTCTGCCCCCCGCAAAAATCCCGTGATTTCTGTTTTTCCTTCGGCCAGCGCGCCAAACATCACGGCGCGGTGGGATATGGATTTATCCCCCGGAATGGTGACTTCGCCGCGGAGCCGTCTTATACTCTGTAATTTCATAAGCTTTTCGCCTTTCTCCCGTTATTTTTTGATACGCACAATATATCCTTTGGAGGACAATACCTCCTGAGCCCTTCTGATCTCTTTTTCCTCCCAGACCTCGATCAGAAGGGAGCCTTCTGCCACTTCCCTATTGTGTGTGATCCCGATATTTTTCAGATTGATCTGCTGGAAAGCGAGCAGTGTGACGATGGTGGCTAACGCGCCGGGCTCATCCGGAATATCCACATAAAAGACGTATGATTTTTTGATCGGTCCGCCGGAGACATCCGTAAAGGATTCCCGAAAATTTCTGGCGGATTCAAAAAAGTCGTATGTGGCCCGGCTGTCCAGAGTGCTTATACGGCGGCGGATATCCTGCAGGGTCTCCATATAGTTGTCTAACAGGGAGAGAATATTGGCTTTGTTGGTCATGCAGATATGTTCCCACATCATAGGGGAGGAGGAGGAGATCCGCGTGATGTCCTTAAACCCGCCGGCGGCGATCAGTTTCATGATGCCCTCAGCGTTATCTTTTTCTTTGACCAGATTCACCAGAGAGGCGGAGATCACATGGGGAAGGTGGCTGATACCCGCCGTCACGTAATCGTGCTCGGCGGCACTTAAAATCAGAGGGATCGCTCCCAGTGATTTCACAAGCCGCTCCATAAAATCCGTCTTTTCGGACGGTGTTTTTTCCGTGGGCGTCAAAATATAGTAGGCATTTTCCAGAAGCCTTGCCTTGGAATTTCGATAACCGGTCCGCTCGCTGCCTGCCATCGGATGCCCGCCGATAAAACGGCTTTCCAGTCCGGCAGCACGCACGTGGGAATGAATATCCTCTTTTACGCTGCCAACGTCGGTGAGCAGGGCGTCTTCTCCAAGCACTTTCTTAAGCAGAGGAAGATTTTCGGTGTTGCAGGAGACCGGCGCACACAAAAAGACCAGATCACACGCCGAAAAGACCCGGTCGATCTCGTAAGCGCATATGTTTACGATCCCGTCCCTTTTTGCAGCTTCCACAGAAGCGGATTCCTTATCGTAGGCGGTGATCACACACTCCGGATACTTTTCCCGGAGTCCCCTGGCGATGGAACCGCCGATCAGGCCAAGCCCTATAAAGCCATAATGTATATATGAAAAATCTTTCATTGTTCAACCCCCTTCGCTGTGACGATACATCGTATCACTGCCCAAATGTGGCAAATCGACTCGCAAACGCTTCGCTTATTGCTCGTATCGCTGCTTGAAATACAGCAGCTTCATTATAATTTTTTTCGGAAGGGTTGTCAAATGCGGTTGAGAACTACGCGTTTGCTGTCGTTACTCGTCCGCATTGTTCCGAAATTTGACAAAAATTCTTGTCTAAAATGAATAATCACTCTTGTAAAATTTCCGAAACTTTAGTAAAATATCCCTATGGGCGTTTGGCGGGAAATAAGAAGGTCAGGATTTTCTATGCATAATGCCTGTAAGAATACCAGCATTGGAGGAATTTACATGAAAGTCTACACAACTGACAAGATTAGAAATGTTGTATTACTGGGGCATGGCGGCTGCGGAAAGACGTCTTTAGCAGAAGCAATGGCATATTTATCCGGAATTACGTCCAGAATGGGCAAGGTATCCGATAAGAATACAATAAGCGATTACGGGAAAGAGGAGCAGTCGAGAGGCATTTCCATCAATACTACCGTTGTGCCGGTGGAATGGGAAGGCTATAAAGTCAACATATTGGATACTCCTGGATTTTTTGACTTTGTGGGCGAAGTGGAAGAGGCGATGAGCGCGGCGGGAGCGGCGATTATCGTGGTGTCCGGTAAGGCGGGCGTGGAAGTCGGCACGGAAAAAGCGTGGGAACTCTGCGAGAAATATAATCTGCCGAGAATATTCTATGTGGACGACATGGATATTGACAACGCGTCCTTCCGCCAGGTGGTGGAGGATCTGACGAAACGCTACGGAAAGAAGATTGCGCCGTTTCATCTGCCGATCAGAGAAAATGAGAAATTTGTGGGATATATCAATGTTATCACGGAAGCCGGCAATAAATGGCAGGGCAAGGAAGTCGTTCCCTGCGAGGTGCCGGATTACAGCAGGGACAATCTGCAGATCTGCCGTGATACGCTGTTGGAGACAGTTGCCGAGACTTCGGAAGAGTTTATGGAACGTTATTTTGGCGGAGAGACATTCTCCGAGGCAGAGATTCGTGCCGCACTGCGCGTCAGCGTGATGGACGGCAGCGTGGTTCCTGTGACGATGGGTTCCAACGTGCTCTGTCAGGGCGTTTATACGCTGCTCGACGATGTGATCAAGTACTTCCCCAGCCCGGAGAACAGAAAATGTGCCGGCGTGGATATGAAGACCAATGAGATTTTTGAGGCGAACTATGACTTCTCCAAGGCGAAATCCGCAGTGGTATGGAAGACTATTGTAGACCCGTTTATCGGCAAGTACTCGCTGATCAAGGTGAATTCCGGTGTTCTGAAACCGGATGATATGATCTACAATTTTGACAAGGATGTGGAGATGAAGGCCGGTAAGCTCTATGTGATGCAGGGCAATAAAGCGATCGAAGTACCGGAACTGCACGCCGGCGACATCGGAGCGATCTCCAAACTGACTGCGGCGAGAACCGGGGATTCCCTGTCCACAAAGCAGCATGTGATCAAATACGGTAAACCGGATGTTTCCGTTCCCTATACATACAAGCGCTACAATGCGGTGAATAAAGGCGATATTGATAAGATATCTCAGTCCCTGCAGAAGATCATGCATGAGGATCTGACGCTGAAAGTGGTGAACGACTCCGAAAACAGACAGACGCTGCTCTACGGCATGGGTGATCTGCATCTCGATGTGGTGGCGAGCCGTCTGAAAAATGAATACAAAGTGGAGATCGAGATGGCGGAGCCCAAGGTTGCCTTCCGCGAGACGATCCGCAAAAAATCCGATGTGGAGTACAAGTATAAAAAGCAGTCCGGCGGCCACGGTCAGTATGGCCACGTCAAGATGCGCTTTGAGCCTTCAGGCGACTTAGAGACGGCCTATGCCTTTGACCAGGAGGTTGTGGGCGGTGCAGTTCCTAAGAATTATTTCCCGGCAGTGGAAAAAGGAATTGCGGATTCCGTGCAGAGGGGACCTCTGGCAGGCTATCCGGTGGTGGGTGTAAAAGCCGTTTTATACGACGGTTCCTACCATCCGGTAGATTCCTCCGAGATGGCATTCAAGACGGCGGCTAGCCAGGCGTTCAAGAAGGGCTTTATGGATGCGGGGCCTGTGCTGATGGAGCCGATCGCGAATTTGAAGGTTACCGTGCCTGACAGCTACACCGGCGATGTCATGGGTGATCTGAATAAGAGAAGAGGCCGTGTGCTCGGTATGAATCCGGCTCCCGGCGGAAAGACTGTCGTGGAAGCGGACATTCCGATGACCGGACTTTACGGCTACTGTACAGATCTTCGTTCCATGACCGGCGGAAGAGGCATATATGCTTATGAGTTTGCCCGCTATGAACAGGCTCCTTCCGATATTCAGGAGAAGGAGGTTGCGGCGAGAGCGGCAGCACTGTCTGAAAACGCTGAGTAACAAAGGGGGTATAGTTACATCGGTTATGGGGGAAAGAAAAAGCACCTGTGTATGGCATGGGTGCTTTTTCGATGTCATAACGACGGCAACGCAATAAAGCGATTGAGAGATTCTTTGCTTGACAAAAAGGTTTTGTATAGGTAATATTTAGAAAGAATTGTTAAAGAGCAAGTAAATACGCTTAGAAATGAGGAGTATTATGTCAGAAGTTTATAACCACAGAGAAGTGGAACAAAAATGGCAGAAAATCTGGGATGATGAGCAGGCTTTTGCCACATCTGAGGACTACAGCAAACCGAAATATTATGCCCTGGTGGAATTCCCCTATCCGTCGGGACAGGGACTGCATGTGGGCCATCCGAGGCCTTATACGGCGATGGATATCGTATCCCGCAAGCGCAGGATGCAGGGGTATAATGTGCTATTTCCGATGGGTTGGGACGCATTCGGTCTGCCCACGGAGAATTATGCGATCGCCAATAAGATCCATCCAAAGATCGTGACAAAAAACAATGTGGAGCGTTTTAAAGAACAGCTTCACTCTCTGGGATACTCTTTTGACTGGAACAGAGAGATCAATACCACGGATCCAAACTATTATCACTGGACCCAGTGGATCTTTCTGCAACTCTTCCAGAAGGGTCTCGCCTACAAGGCGGAGATGCCGATCAACTGGTGTACTTCCTGCAAGGTGGGACTCGCAAACGAGGAAGTGGTGAACGGTGTCTGTGAGCGCTGCGGCGCGGAAGTGATCCGTAAAGTCAAGAGTCAGTGGATGTTAAAGATCACGGATTATGCCGAGAAGCTGATTGAAGGTCTGGACGGCGTGGACTACGTGGAGAAGATCGCCGTGTCCCAGAAAAACTGGATCGGAAAATCCAAAGGAGCGGAAGTGGACTTTTCCATCGCGGGAAAAGAGGACAAGCTGCGCGTCTATACCACAAGATGCGATACGCTGTTCGGCGCGACGTATATGGTAGTTTCCCCGGAACATCCGATCCTGGACAAGTATAAAGAGGAAATCAAAAACTGGGATGATGTGGAGTGCTACAGGGAACAGGCGGCGAAAAAGTCGGATTTCGAGCGTTCCGAGCTGGCTAAGGAAAAGACCGGCGTGGTGCTTGACGGCCTTGCGGCGGTGAATCCGGTAAATAAAAAGGAGATTCCGATCTTTGTGTCGGACTATGTCCTGATGAGTTATGGCACGGGAGCGATCATGGCG
This sequence comes from uncultured bacterium, assembly GCA_947643595.1. Lineage (GTDB taxonomy): Bacteria > Bacillota > Clostridia > Lachnospirales > Lachnospiraceae > 1XD8-76. The sequence goes on from CANRWP010000004.1 coordinate 14,649, forward strand.
GTGCCCGCCCACGATGAGAGGGACTGGGATTTCGCGAAAAAGTTCCATCTGCCGATCGTGGAAGTTGTGGCCGGCGGCGAGGATGTACAGAAGAAAGTATATACGGATGTTGCGGACGGTATCTTAGTGAATTCCGATTTCCTGGATGGGCTTCCCGTGAAGATGGCACAGGCGCGCATGATCCGGTATCTGGAAGAAAAGGGCATCGGACAGGAGAAGACAAATTACAAGCTCCGCGACTGGGTATTCTCCAGACAGCGCTACTGGGGTGAGCCGATCCCGGTGGTATATTGTGAGAAGTGCGGCTATGTGGCGCTCCCGGAGAGCGAGCTGCCGTTAGAGCTCCCGGAAGTGGACAGCTATATGCCCACCGACACGGGCGAATCACCGCTGTCTGCTATGACTGACTGGGTCAATACAACTTGTCCGTGCTGCGGCGGGCCGGCAAAGAGGGAGACGGATACGATGCCGCAGTGGGCGGGGTCTTCCTGGTACTTCCTGCGGTATACCGACCCGAAGAATGACAAGGCGCTTGCTAGCAAAGAAGCTCTGGAATACTGGATGCCGGTGGACTGGTACAATGGCGGTATGGAGCATACCACACTGCACCTTCTGTATTCCAGATTCTGGCATAAGTTCCTCTACGACGAGGGCGTGGTGCCCTGTCCGGAGCCTTACCAGAAGAGAACTTCCCACGGCATGATCCTGGGGCTGAATCCCCACAGTTTCTCGAACCTGCCCGCGCAGGAGCAGAAGAAGCTGCTGGAAGAATGCGGGAGCGAGGATGCGGCGAGAGCCGTTCTTCGGGAAAAATTCGGCGAGATGGCTGATCATCCCGTTGTCAAGATGTCGAAGTCGCTGGGCAATGTGGTGAACCCGGACGATATTGTGAGAGATTACGGAGCGGATACGCTGCGCACCTACGAAATGTTCATCGGAGCCTTTGATCTGAGTGCGGGCTGGAGCGAGGACGGCGTAAAGGGCTGCCGCAGATTTCTGGAGCGTGTCTGGAAGCTGCAGGATATTATGACGGATGAGGCGGGCTACAGCGCGGATCTGGAGACAAAGATGCACCAGACCATCAAGAAGGTGGGCAGCGATTACGAGAATCTGAAGTTCAACACGGCGATCGCGGCTATGATGGCGTTACTCAATGAGTTTTACCGGAAAAATGCTGTGACGAAGGGGGAATATAAGACTCTTCTGACGCTGTTAAATCCTGTTGCACCTCATATGACAGAAGAAATATGGCAGGCGATCGGAGAAGAGGGACATCTCTATGTTCAGAGCTGGCCGGAGTTTGAGGAAGAAAAAACTATCGAGGCGACGATAGAGATCGCGGTGCAGATCAATGGAAAGGTTCGCGGAACGATGAATATTGGGAAGGATGATCCGAAGGAGGATATCCTGGCCAGGGCGAGAGAGATGATGGCGGAGAAGCTCACCGGAACGATCGTGAAAGAGATCTATGTGCCGGGAAGGCTTGTGAATATCGTACAGAAATAACAGATAGATGATTGCAGTATGCTGCCGCACGGAAGGGTATTCGGTGCGGCAGTTTCAGCATAAAGGTATAGTGCATCCTGAATCAGCTCATGGATCTGCGCATCTGCATGATCTGATTCATGCGTGTCAGTTCCTCGGGGGAAGAATGTTCTTTCAGCACCTCTAAAATAGAGTCCATTTCCGCTTCCGTGAAAGTAATGTTTTTTTCGCGGCTCACTTTGATGACCGACATGAAAAAAGGAAGCATTTCATCCTGTTTCAGTTTGCGGCTTTCAAAGAGCATGATCTGTAGAAATTCCAGTTTGGCATGCGGAATGTGAGAGAGCGCTTTGTCACGGGTCCATTCGCCGGAGGATAAATATTCGTTTGAATTGTCTGCTGTGCTGCCCATAGTGATCCTTTCTTAAATTGCAGATATTTTGTTATAGATTCTGAAATCGTTCATTAAATTTTTCATAGAGTTCATTTTGGGAATCCGACATCATATTTTTCATGACATCACCGGAAGAGTTTCCCTGCATCATATTTTGAAAAATATCGTTTCCGTCAGACTTCCTGTTCTGAAACAGTGTCTCCATATCCATACCTTCCGGAAGAATACCCTTCAACGCTTCCATGTTTTTCTGCATATTGGAGAATTGCTTCATCATGTCCATACTCTTTTGAAGCTGCCGGAAATTCTCGGCCTCCTGCGGCGTGAGATAGGGGAGGATATCCTGAAACGGGATATCCTGCCCCCGGTGTTCTTTATCGAAACCGCATCCGCTGATGACATAAGGGTGTGTATTGAGAAACGATATTGTGTAACGAAGCTCCAGAAATTTGATATATAATGCCAGGTTTTTTTGAAGGGGAGGATTTAAACATGGTAACAGTATCTTAAGCATTTGGATATGGTTGGTCGTATATAAACTGTCAAAGGCATATATTTGTTCGTTTTTTATCGTTTCCATGGAATTACACAAGGCTTGCTCCCGTCTGAAAATCTTATATCAATTTATGCGCCATAAATATACTTTATACCTGATGTCACGGCGGATGCGGGAGAAACAGGCTAAAAGTACAGGGCAGCTTTGAAAGCCGCCCCGTCTGTCTGCTTTAGCAGAATCCATTGCCGTTGCCGCAAAGGCAGGACAGCAATAAGATCCAGATGATGCAGTCGCAGCCGCCGTTTCCGCCGAAGCCGAAGCCGCTTCCGCCGCACCCGCAATCGTCGTTATTGCCGCCACAGAAAAGCAGGAGAATGAGAATCCAGCACCAGTTATTGCCGAAGCCGCATCCGTTTCCGCTCACATTACCGCATCCGCAGTTTGTAGCTGTTAAGTCGCTCATGATAGTTCCCTCCATTTGTTTGATTATGGTTTATCATATGCGGAGAGAGAGAAAGGGTTCGTATTTTGGAATTATTTGTTTTACCAGATATGGTAAAAACACTTGCATTTCGGGCAAGATATAGTAAAATAGAAAATGGAAGGAGATGAGTGTGGGCAGAAATGGGCAGACTGCAGGATATAGAAGATGAGAAGCTGAGAGCTGCAGTGGCAAGAGAGCTGCAAAGGCGCGAAAAGAGAAGAAGAAGACTGATCGCTCTGTGTATTGTTGTTGCAACCTGCTGTATTGGCTATTTTTCGGTGTATACCTATATGAACCGCAGGACGCAGAGTGAAAGTGAAAACTGGGCGCAGCTCAAAGAAAGCGGCGGGAAAAAGACAGCGGACAAAAAGGAAGAGTTTGTCATACATAAGACAGGCGATATAGAAGTGCCGGATGTTCTTCCGGAGTACGAAATTTTATATAATAAGAATAAAAAGCTAATCGGTTGGGTTAAAATCGCCGATATAGATATAGATTACCCGGTAATGCAGACTGTGGACAATGAGTATTATCTGGATCATGATTTTGACCAGAATTACGACAAAAACGGCTGTATCTTTATGGATAAGGACTGTGACGTGGTCGACCGTTCCACAAATCTGATCATTTACGGGCATCATATGAAGTCGGGAGCCATGTTTGGAAGCCTTGACAAATATGCCGATGAGTCCTTTTATCAAAAGCATCAGACGTTCCAGTTTGATACGATATATGAAAAAGGGACTTATCAGGTTGTTTATGTTTTTCAGGCACAGGTGCTTCCCGAAGATGAAATTGCGTTTAAATATTATCAGTTTATAGACGCCAATTCCGAGGAGGAATTCAACTCCAATATGGCGGCGATGGCGCAGATGTCCCTGTACGATACGGGGATCACGCCGGTGTACGGCGATGAACTTGTGACGCTATCCACCTGCGACCGCTCCCAGGGGGCAGAGGGACGTTTTGTGGTAGTTGGAGTCAGAATCGCATAAGATAAATCAGAGATTGGTGTTGCCAAAATAAAATGACAGAAGAAGGTAGATTTTTATGTTTGGAAAAAAGAAAAAGAGATTGGACAGAAAAATGAGGAGACGGATCAGAAGGACATCGGCGGTGATGTTGTTGATCTCTGCGATCGTTGTGGCGGCGATCCCGGTGCCGGATGCGGCGGCGGCGGATGGAGATGTTATGGCGATTGCCGATACCGTGGGCGGAACCGTAGAGGAGACGTACCAGGATACGGATCATGTGAAATTTGCCGGACCTTCCATTATTCCTGAAATTTTGGAAGCGGATACGATATATACTTCCGCAAATAACGGCTTTCAGTATGTCTATAAACAGATAAACGGTGATTACATGGCGATTCTGCTCCGTGGATCGGCGGACAACATTCAGAATGGCCGGGTTGCGATTCCAAGCCAGCTGGAGGCTTATGTGCAGTATACTCTAAGCCAGGGCGGCAGAGGCGGTTATGCGGCTGCGAATCAGAATGGTGACGTATTATTTTATAAAGAAATTACGGAAGTCACCTATACGAGGACTGCCACGGTGGCAAAAGGAGATTCTCCTGACTGGACAAAGGCCAACGCCGACGGAAGCGAAGTGCAGGGCACAACGCTTATCGAGCAGAAGGATACGGCTTTGACCAGTCCAACCTATACGGAATCGCTTACATCTACTTCCAGCGACGGTACGACAGACACCTGGACACAGACGTTAAAATACTACCGTTTTCAGATGAAACCCTGTTACGAGAGGGAGGATGCCTGGAAAAGTACCGGCAACCTGAAATATTATTACCGTACGGGTACCGATGCGACTTCGGGAGTATTAGAAAACTATCTTTATTATGATCTGCCGACAGGATTCAGCGAGACGACATCGAACATCATTATCCTCACAGGCGGTGATGCCAACAGGCATCCGAACAGTGATCAGAATACATATTATACTGAGGCGAACGATGATAACAGCTGGCTGAACAGTGTGGGTGTCGGAGCCATATCTTCCAGAAGAGTGGAACCTGACACGGATCCGAATGCGACGCAGAGCTGGAAACTGCGTCCGGCAGATGCCTATCTGACGGAGAAATTTATTGCGACCAGCGCTTCCATCGAGGAGATGAGCCTGCCGGATTCCCTGCGCGCGATCGATACCTATTCTTTCTATGACTGTGCGTCCTTAAAGTCAGTTACTTTCACGGGAAATTCCCAGCTGCAGGAGATCGGACCCTCCGCCTTTGAGGACTGCAGAAGTATGGTGAATTTTACCTTTCCGGGTAATGCTACCGTCAAGGTGCTGCCGGAGAATGTATTCAAAAACTGTCAGTCGTTAGAGAGTTTTACATTGCCTATCTACATTGCAGAGATTGGAGATGAGGCATTCAAAGACTGCAGGAGTTTAAAAAATATACAGTTTGCTTCCCCCTCCGGCTTGACGAAGGTGGGGTTGAACGTGTTTGAAAACTGCAGTTCCATGACGGAGATCGTGTTGCCCTCTTCCATGAATACGATCGGGTACAATACTTTTAAAAACTGCTCGTCGCTGAGGTTCGTGACGCTGCCGGATAATCCGTCTTTAAAGCCGATGCGATATTCCACTTTTGAGGGCTGCAGAGCTCTGGAATGGATCGATGTGCTGGGGTACGGATCGACTTTTGAAGATACGGACTACAAGTATAACGTGGAAAGCTTTAAGGCGGATGTCAGGAAGAATGAGGAAGATACTTTCTATTTTATCGGAGAAGATTCCGGCTGTGCGATCCATGCCGTGACAGCGGCGCATGAGATTGCGTTTCAGTACAGAGTCAGCAAAAATTTTGAGAAGATTGTCCATGATCAGACAGATGATAAGATCCGGTATACCTATCTTGTAAGTCCGGATGGTAAACTGCTGGATATCGATATTGCAGGCGGCACGCCGGAAACGGTTATCATAGAAGCAAAGATCGGACCATATCCGATCACTTCTATCGGAAGCGAGTTCAGTGATGACGGCAGAGGTAATCAGGATCTGAAATCCGTTACGATCCCGAATACGATCACTGTGATAGGAGACAACGCTTTTAAGGGCTGTAATAATTTGCGGGAGGTAATTTTCCTGGAGCCGAACAATATTCAGACTATCGGTCTGGATGCCTTCAAAACGCAGGAGGGGGCTGGAGCCACTGTTACGGAACTGACTTTCTACGGTGATATCGATCTGGAGTCCATACCGTTCCAGTATGCGATGCAGTGGGACAGCAACTATAATAATGCGAACCAGGATCGTTCCTACATTGATTTTTGTTCCGGCGACGGTACGAATATTCATGTTCGATATAATCCTGGGAAAATAGAAGGAAGCAATCCGGATTATTCACATGGCAAGCGTGAAGTGTGGAAGGTTCCGACCATCGACGTGGCAAAGATAGCATCGACAGCTTCCAATAAGGATAATGACGATTACTATAAGTCTCTGAAAAAGGCAATGCTCGAGAGCGGATATGCGGAAGCAGATGTTGACAGTAATATGGAAACATTGGTCAAGGAGTATGATGAGAACGGGGAAATCACATCATCCAAACCTTCAGAAGATGTGATGAGAATCTTAAGGACAGCGTTTAATATTGAATTGCCGCCCGGTATTCAGAGCATTCGGAGCGAACTGTTCTCCGAGGCGACGAAGGAAAATACGGAAAAGACAACGATAGATGCGGGCAATAATTCCATAACGGTCCCGGCGGTAAATGATGCAGCTACCGGTAACTTTAAGGCGAATACATCCGTCCGGAATATTATCATGGACGATGTGGAGGAATTGGAGCCATATACTTTCTATGGGTGTAAGAATCTGGAGAGTGTGACAATGTACTCTTCGGAGAAAGAGGACGGAGAAAATATCGGAGATTACGCCTTTGGCCATTGTCCGGAACTGACCGGTGTCTATCTGCCGGGCAGCACGGCAGGAATTGGAAAGCGGCCTTTTGCTTCGGTTCCGAAGCTGACAGGAATAGGTTTTGTGGGCGAGACGGCTGCATCCGGTGGTAATCCGGCGCAGAACAGAGGCGACAATTATCTCAGCGAGTATGGTATTATCTATAAACTGGAAAACGGCACGAAGGATTCTATAGTACAATGCCTGGAAGCGAGAGGCGCTTTTGAGAACGGTATCGGATCCTCCGATATAGAGGCGAAAGAGCTGGCCGGAATTAACAGCATTGCGGAAGAAGCTTTTATGAACTGTGACAATCTGGAGCTGATCGATCTGACGGATTCGAATGTTACAAATATTCCGGAGTTCTGTTTCAGCGATTCGGATCATTTATGGAACGTATCTCTTCCGCCGACCTGTACCAGGGTGGATGATTTTGCGTTTAAAGATACGTTGCTGCGCAGGCTGCGCGTACCAAATATGTACACGATCTTCACAAACTTTGCTTTTTATGATTCGGATGAAGCGGGGAACGTGAAGCATGATGTGGAAGTTCGGACGATGAAGGGTTCTACGGCGGAAGAGCGCGCGAAGATATACAGCAAGTATGGCTGGCGGGTTTCGGATGCTTATATTAATATGATCTGCGTCACTGTGTTCCAGGATGAGAACGGGAATGTAATTGCAGAGCGGCGTGTCGAAGAAGGTGAAGCGGTAGAAGAGCCTACGGAAGAAGAGTGGGCAGCGTATTTTGAAAAATATCCTGAATTTAAGGATATGATATTTACAAGATGGTCTCCCGCCAATTATACGCCTGCAAGCAAGGAAGAAAATTATGTGACGGCAATTTTTTCCGATGAGGTGACGTATTATCATGTACGATTTGTAAACGATAATCTGTCGGTTCTTATGGAAGAAGATGTGATGAGCGGCAAGAGAACGCCGATTCCGCAGACACCGACATCGGCTCAGAATCCGGGTGCATCCTTCAGAGGATGGTTGTCGGATCCCCAGGGACAGAGCCCCTATGATCCGATCACCTGCGACGTGACGTTTATGGCGAGCTATAACAGTGGAGGCGGATCGCAGAGCGGGAATGATCCGAATAACCCAAACAACCCAAACAACCCGAATGATCCGAATAACCCGAATAATCCAAACAATCCGAACAATCCGGGGAACAACGGGGGCAATAACAACAATAATAATAATAATAACAATAACAACAATTCCAATAAGGAGAAATATACCCTTACCGTTGTAAACGGTTCCGGTTCCGGTACTTATGAAGAAGGAACTACTGTGGTAATAGCGGCAAATTCAGCCAATACAGGGTATGAGTTTTACAATTGGACGTCCTCGGAGAGCGATACGAATTTTGCCAGCAAGACGATGGCTGCGACATCCTTTACCATGCCGAAGAAAAATCTGACGGTTACTGCGAACTACAGGGTGAAGAGCGAGACAGGCAACAGTATTACTTCTAAGAGGACACCGGGAACGATAACCTCGTCGCCGGCTTCCAACACCGGTTCGGTGAATAAGCCGAACACCAGCAGTAATAGCAGTAATACCGGAGGCAACAGCGGAAGCTCGGTGCAGGTGAGCAGGCCCGGTATTTCCGATACAAATGTTGCATCGGCAACGGTAAACGGTTCCACGGATAATTTTGTTGTCAAGGTGACGGAGGATGGGCAGGCTACCATGGCAGTGGCCGAGGCGCTCCGGAATGAGTATGGAAGCCTGGAGAACGTTCACTACTTTGCGATGGATATCTCACTGTACGACGCGACGGGCACAAAGAAAATAACGGATACAAATGGTCTTTCCGTGACAGTAACCCTGCCTTTGCCGGATGAACTGCGGCAGTATGGCGGAAATAATAAAGTGGGTGCAGTGACAGGCGGAAATAATCTGGAGAAATTGAATGCACGGTTTACCACGGTAAACGGTGTTCCCTGTGTGACGTTTACGGCGACGCATTTCTCACCGTATACGATTTATGTAGATACGGCAAATCTTTCAGAGGGGGCTTACGATATCACGCCGAAGACAGGAGATGCTATCCATCCGAAATGGTTTCTGGCGATTGGCCTGGCAATGTTCTCGGCGGTATTGTTCCTGAAGAAGGATAAGAAGACAAATCCTGGGATAGCATGATGATTTTTGTGCAGGAAAGCTGGAGGTCCATTCAGCTTTCCTGTTTTGAACGTTTCAAAATAGGGGGCCGAATATGAAGAGAAAAGTATGGATAGGCTGCGGCGTGTTGGTTCTGGCCGTTGCGGTATGGATTGGGGCAAGAAATATAAATGCGACGGCGGAGACAGAAATCACGGATGAGGAGAATGTGGTTTCCGTTCTTGCGTCGGGAGGGGATTCAACAGAGGAATTACCGGAGGACTCCCTGGAAGAACTGGAAGCGGCAGAGGAAGCCGCAGAAGTCGGTGAAAACAGCGTGGCGGACGATTCGGAGGAAGGGCTTCTTTATCGAATTGAAACGTCAGCTGTAAATAATATGGGGATGGTGCCGATCGTCAACGGAAGTGCTATCGTGCTGTTGGATGGCAGTTATGCGAAAACGTATCAGGGAGATTATGAACCGCAGGAGATGGATGCATTTGCCTTAAAGGTGGAAAATGAGGCGGCAAAAGCATCATCTAATGGGAAGATCGGCGAGTGGGCTTTTTACAGAGAAGCCATGTTGAAGAAATTTGAGTTTCCGGGAGGAGTAACGTCTATCGAGAAGTTTGCCTTTGCCAGAAGTAATCTGAGCAGTGTGGTGATTCCGGAGGGTGTTACCAGCATCGGCTACGGTGCTTTTTATCATTGTGATTCACTTTCCGAGGTTTCGATACCGGACAGCGTCACAACGATCGAAGAGAATGCTTTTTCCCATACACTCTGGCTCAAAAACTGGATGGCGGGAGGAGATGAGAGTGAAAACGAATCAGAAAATTCAGGTTCTTCCGATTTTCTCATTGTCGGAGATGGCATACTGCTTGCCTATCGCGGCAGTGAGGGAAATCCTGTGCTTCCGGAAGAGGTGAAGAGTGTTGTTCCCGGAGCACTAGGAGAATAACATTGCAACAGGATCGATCATTCCATAGCCCTGCTGATTCCAGGCTTCGCCTAAGTTGCGGGCTGTCTGCAGCAGACGTCTCTTACAGTATTCATTGGATTCCACCGGGTTCTTCTCGAAAAACAGTGCGCAGCACCCGGATACGATGGCGGTTGCCATAGAACTGCCGCTTTTTTTACAATAGTATTTGTCAAATATTGTTTTTCCCCGATATGGAGCCGCCTTGCAGGAGACGATTTCCGTACCGGGGGCGACTATATCAGGTTTTCTGTAGATATCTGAGACTTCACCTCTGCCGGAATAAAGCTGGCAGGGATGTCCGAAACGATAACTTTCCCGTCCTTCATGGCAGCCGACAGTAATAATGTTGCGATTCATTCCAAGCATGGAAATGCTGCCGCTTGCCGGTCCGCTGTTTCCCGCCGCACAGATGATCATAATACCCTGATACCAGGCTTCGTTTAACAATTCTCGTATCTTGTTATATTCCTGTTTTTCATATCCTTTTCCGGTACCGATCGAAATGTTCAGCACACGAATATGGTAAATATCTTTGACATCCAGTATCCACTCCATTGCCTCAGCCATCTTTTCCACACTGCCATCCCCTCTTTTGTCCAAAATTTTTCCGACGATCAAACGGGCATCCGGCACAATCCCTGCATAGATTCCTTCTGAAGATTTCCCGCTTCCTGCGATACTTCCACACACATGAGTCCCGTGCCCGTAATCATCATAAGGCGTATTTCTTCCTCCTATAAAATCCCGGAAAGCGAGAACAGACCCTGTCAAATCCGGATGCTTATGGTCGATACCGCTGTCCAGCACAGCAACAGTTACAGGTGTTCTCTCAGAGATTTCATTTCTTTTTTCCAAAGTGTACAGTCCAAGTTGATTTCTGACTCTGTTCATACCGTATTAAAAAATCTTTTTTACTATCATAATCAGAAACTCCTTGTTCGGAGTTTGTACGCTTATATTTTCCTTTGAAGCGGATAGTTCCTTGATAATTGCATAGACTTTACACTTTTAATATGGTATACTTATTAAACGCAGCGGATTTGTATGGGAATAGTGAACCTTGAGTAGAAATATGATTCGGGAGGTAGATATGACATTAACGAAAGACGATTTGCAGGCGATTTCCGATCTGGTCGATGAAAGATTGGAAATAAAGCTGGATGAGAAATTTAAGAAGGAACTTAAACCAATAAAAGATGACATAGGTGACTTAAAAAGTGATGTGAAAATACTTAGGAGCGATGTACAGGACTTGAAAGTAAGAGTAGGGATACTGGAAGCAGATGTATGTGGTTTAAAGAGCGACATGCAGGACTTGAAGAGCGATGTGAAGGTACTGAAGGGCGATGTACAGGGTCTGAAGGGCGATGTGAAGGTACTGAAGAGCGATGTACAGGGTCTGAAAGGCAGCGTAGATATACTCCAGGTAAAAGTCGACAGAAATACGAGGATGTTGAAAGATGTAGATATCAATCTGAGAAATGTAAAATACATTGGCATCAAAAAATTTGCCAGGCTGCAGGACGGTATGGATACGGTGACGGAGATACTGAGGATGAACGATTTAATACCGCGTTAAAAGTTGGAGACCAAAAAAGTGTGAAGTCTGTGGAATGATCAAGACTTGCACTTTTTTGTTGCCTTTTTTGGTAAATTTGATGATTGACATAAAAGTGTACGATTGTATACAATAATACAAATAAGATGGCGTTGATATATGAACAGTCATGCCATATCTCTGACAGAAAGGCAGGTACATAAAGATGTCTGATTTTTATAATGGAGATATTTTTACAAACAGACCCATCACGATGAATGAAAACAATAATCTGCTTGAAATTGAGGAGCATATGTACATACTGGACGATGTGAAAAAGCCCAATGTGTTCCGCAACATGTTTCCTTATTCCGAGGTGCCGAAAATCCCGTTTAACGACAGGATCGTGCCCCACAATATGCCGCGGGAGATCTGGATCACCGATACCACATTCCGGGACGGACAACAGTCGAGGGCGCCTTACACAACGGAGCAGATCGTGAAGATATATGATTATCTGCACAAACTGGGCGGGCCGAAAGGATTGATTCGTGCCAGTGAATTTTTTCTGTACAGCAAGAAAGACAGGGATGCAGTCTATCAGTGCATGGAGAGGGGGTATGAGTTCCCGGAAGTGACGAGCTGGATCCGCGCGTCTAAAGAAGACTTTAAGCTGGTCAAAGAAATCGGCATGAAGGAGACTGGCATTCTGGTAAGTTGTTCCGATTATCATATATTTATGAAATTGAAGATGACCAGACGGCAGGCGATGGAGCACTATCTGAATGTGATACGGGACTGTCTGGAGGAGGGCATTAGCCCCAGGTGTCATCTGGAAGATATCACGAGAGCGGATATTTACGGCTATGTGGTACCGTTCTGCCTGGAGCTGATGAAGCTGATGGAACAGTATAAGATACCGGTCAAAGTGCGCGCCTGCGATACGATGGGCTACGGCGTGAACTACCCGGGGGCGGTAATTCCCCGGTCCGTGCAGGGGATCATCTATGCGATCTATAAACACGCCGGTGTGCCCAGCGAACTGATAGAGTGGCACGGACATAACGATTTTTATAAGGCTGTCAGCAATTCTACAACAGCGTGGCTCTACGGCTGCTGCGGCGTGAATACGTCATTGTTTGGTGTCGGTGAGCGGACCGGCAATACGCCGTTAGAGGCGATGGTGTTTGAGTACGCTCAGCTGAAAGGCAGTCTGGATGGTATGGAGACGGCTGTCATCACAGAGTTGGCAGAGTATTATGAAAAGGAGATCGGCTATCAGATCCCGCCGAGAACCCCTTTTGTCGGGAAGAATTTCAATGTGACAAGAGCAGGCATTCATGCCGACGGGCTCCTGAAAAACGAGGAGATCTACAATATATTTGATACAGAGAAATTTTTGAACAGGCCGGTGCTGTGTGCAGTATCCAACACTTCCGGGCTTGCGGGGATCGCTCACTGGATCAACACTTATTACAGGCTGAGAGAGGACAGGCAGGTGGACAAGACAAGTGAGCTGGTAAAAAATGTGAAGATATGGGTGGATGAGCAGTATGCGGAAGGGCGCGTCACCGTTTTGACGGACGACGAGCTGGTGAGCGTGATTGACGAGGAATGTAATAAGCTTGGAATCGATCTGGTAAAGTGAAGAGGGAAAAATGGGAAAGTATGATGTAAAAAATGAGGTGACGGACAAATATTCCCTGCGCGGGAGAGTTTTTCACAAGCTCAGGGATGATATTTTGAGCGGTAAGTATAAGGAGCATGAAGAGTTAAAGGAAGTGGCCATCGGAGAGGAGTTGGGAGTGTCGAGAACCCCCGTCAGAGAAGCATTCAGACAGCTGGAACTGGAGGGACTGATCCAGATCATTCCGAACAAGGGTGCTTTTGTGACCGGCATCACAGTCAAGGATGTCAAGGACATCTACATGATCCGCTCCAAGCTGGAAGGGCTCTGTGCCAGGTGGGCGACAGAGCATATCACGAAAGAACAGATGGAAGAGATGGAGGAGAATGTCTATCTCACAGAATTTCATACAAAAAAGGGGCATATGGATCAGATCGCTGAGCTGGATAACCGTTTTCATGATATACTGTATGAGGCATGCAATTCCAAGATGCTGGAGCATCTGCTGAAGGATTACCATAATTACGTGCTGCGGGTGAGAAAAAAGAGCCTTGCTACTGACAGGGCAAGCGTTTCCAACAATGAACACCGCCTGATCATGGAGGCGATCCGGGACAAGGACGCGGACAGGGCGGAGGAGCTGGCCAACGCGCATATGATCAAAGCGTTTCAGAATATGGTGGAGAGCGGAATTTATCAGGATTATTAAAATAAAGGTGAAAGGAGAAGAGAGTATGGAAAAAATCAAAATGACAACTCCTCTTGTGGAGATGGACGGGGATGAGATGACAAGGATTTTATGGCAGCTTATCAAGGAGGAGCTGCTGCTGCCGTTTGTCGATCTGAAGACAGAGTATTATGATCTGGGGTTGGAGCACAGGAATGAGACGGATGATCAGGTGACGGTGGATTCAGCGGTGGCGACGAAGAAGTATGGCGTTGCGGTGAAGTGTGCTACGATCACGCCAAATGCGGCCAGGGTGGAGGAGTACCATTTAAAGGAGATGTGGAAGAGCCCTAATGGTACGATCCGTGCGCTGCTTGATGGTACGGTTTTCAGGACACCTATCGTGGTAAAGGGGATCGAGCCCTGTGTGAAGAACTGGGAGAAGCCGATCACGCTGGCAAGACATGCTTACGGCGATGTTTATAAAAATGTGGAGATCAAGGCGCCGGGACCGGGGAAGGCGGAACTGGTGTTTACCGGGGAGGACGGAACCGAGATCAGGGAAACGATCCACGAGTTTCAGGGCGCGGGTATCTTGCAGGGAATGCACAATACCAATGCTTCCATCGAGAGCTTCGCGAAGGCGTGCCTTGGTTATGCGCTCGACAGAAAACAGGATATCTGGTTTGCGACAAAAGATACGATCTCCAAAAAGTATGACCATACATTTAAGGATATTTTTCAGGAAATCTATGAGAAAGAATATAAGGATGCCTTTGAGCGGGCTGGCATCGAATACTTTTATACACTGATCGATGACGCGGTAGCAAGGGTGATGAAGTCGAAGGGCGGCTTTATCTGGGCGTGCAAAAATTATGACGGGGATGTCATGAGCGACATGGTGTCTTCCGCCTTCGGTTCCCTGGCGATGATGACTTCCGTGCTGGTATCGCCGGATGGCGTCTACGAGTATGAGGCTGCGCATGGGACGGTGCAGAGACATTATTACAAGCATCTGGCAGGCGAGGAAACTTCCACCAATTCCGTGGCGACGATCTTTGCGTGGACAGGGGCGCTCAGAAAGAGGGGGGAACTGGACGGCAACAGGGAGCTTTCCGATTTTGCGGACAGACTGGAGAAGGCGACGGTGGAGACCATAGAGTTCGGAAAGATGACGAAGGATCTGGCGCTGATCACGAGCCTTAAGGATGTCACTGTTTTAAATTCTCAGGAGTTTATCAGAGCAATCAGAGAAAAACTGGAAGAGGTATGACGAGGATAATGAGTATGATCAT
The DNA here is from genome assembly GCA_947643595.1 of uncultured bacterium. Taxonomy (GTDB): domain Bacteria; phylum Bacillota; class Clostridia; order Lachnospirales; family Lachnospiraceae; genus 1XD8-76. Next base: position 29,652 of record CANRWP010000004.1, read on the forward strand.
GGGGGGAGGACAGGATCTGCCGCTCCCCCTATGAAAGGACCTGAAGAGATCATTCCATCTCCGAGAGCCGCTCCCATTCTTCGTACAGGGTATCCAGTTCTTCTTTTATTTTTTCCTGTTCGGCGGACAGTTCCCCGAGTTTTGCGGAATTGCGGCAGACTTCATCGGAGGACATCAGCGTGTCGATATCCGCAATTTTCTGTTCCAGCTCCGTGATCCGGGCTTCCGCTTTTTTTAAATCATTTTCCAGTTTTCGCTGTCTCGCCTGCGCCGCTTTTTTTGCCTGCCAGTCGGCTTTGGCAGTGGAAATGACAGGAGTATCAGAAACAACGGAAATCCCGCCGGCATCGGCCGTCTTGTTTTCTGTCTTTTTTTCCATATAATAGTCATAGTTCCCGAGATAGCCGGTCAGCGTCTGTCCGCTCAGTTCCAGGATGCGGTGAGCCGTGCGGTTGATAAAATACCGGTCATGGGAGACGTAGAGCACGGTTCCCTCATAGTCGTTGATCGCGTCTTCCAGTATTTCCTTGGAGGTGATATCAAGGTGGTTGGTGGGCTCATCCAGGATCAGAAAGTTTGACTCGGAGAGCATAAGCTTTGCCAGGGAGATGCGTCCTCGTTCGCCGCCGCTGCATTCTTTGATCAGTTTAAACACATCGTCTCCCGTAAAGAGGAAGGCGGCAAGAATATTCCGGATCTCGGTCGTGGTGAGCGTCGGATATTCGTCGGAGATTTCATCGTAGATGGATTTCTCCGCGTGGAGCACATGATGCTCCTGATCGTAGTAGCCGATGTGGACATTGGTTCCCAGGCGGATCGTGCCCTCATCCGCGGGGAGCAGTTCGTTGATCATTTTCAGGAGCGTGGTCTTTCCGGTGCCGTTATCCCCGATGATCGCCACATGCTCGCCGCGCTTTAAGGAAAAAGATATTTTCCGGAATAAAACTTCCCTGTCGAAAGCTTTGCTGAGCTCCGTGATATCCAGCACATCTTTTCCGCTGGTGATGCTGGGGATAAGGGCGATGTGCATGTCGCTGCGCACTTCCGTAGGTTTTTCCAGCACTTCTATTTTTTCCAGCATTTTTTCCCGGCTTTCCGCCCGGCGGATCGATTTTTCCCGGTTGAAGGATTTCAATTTGTCGATGACTTCCTGCTGGTGTTTTATCTCACGCTGTTGATTCAGATAAGCATGCATCCGGTTGATGCGGTACTGTTCCTTTTTTTTCGCGTACGCGCTGTAGTTGCCGGCAAAGGTCATAACAACGCCGGCGTCGATCTCGACGATCTTTATGGCGATGCGGTCCAGAAAATACCGGTCATGGGAGACGGTCAGTACAGCGCCCTTATATGCCGCGAGATAACCTTCGAGCCAGCGGATCGCATTCATATCGAGATGGTTGGTGGGCTCATCCAACAGGATGATATCGGGGGAGAGCAAAAGGAGTTTGCCCAGCGCCACCCTTGTCTTTTGCCCGCCGGAGAGCGTACAGACGGGTTTGTCATACTCCGACTCCTCAAAGCCGAGCCCCTTTAAGACGCCAGTCAGCTCGCTCTTATAGGCGTAGCCGTTCTCCATCTCAAAGCGGGTGGTGAGGCGGGCATACTGGTCCATCAGATTTTCCAGCGCTTCGCCTTCCCGGTGTTTCATATCATGTTCCATCTGCCTGATCTCCTGTTCCATGACAAGGAGATAGTTTTTGACGCTCATCAGCTCGTCGAAAATCGTGTTTTCGCTGTCCAGAATGGGATTCTGTTCCAGATAGCCAATGGTTTTGCCCCTGGAAATGCTGACAACACCCTCATCGGGGGATAATCGTCCGGTGATGATGTTGAGCAGGGTGGTCTTACCTGCGCCGTTGATACCGATGATCGCGGCTTTTTCATGGTCTTCTATATGGAAATTAGCCTGTTTTATGATGGTTTTTCCATCGAAGGATTTTGTGATATTCTGACAGGATAAAATCATGATAATGTACCTCGTCTGTTCATGTAAGGGAAAAGTCCGGCATATTTTATATCAGGAGAGCAACCGTTCTATCCCGGACAGTAATCAGTTTACTAAGGAAAGAGAAAACTGTCAATAAAATGTGCGAAGAGTATTTGCCGAGTTGAGGATAGAGTGATATACTATTATGGAAAGAGGGTGAAAAAATGGCGATTGGTCAGATTATCATGATAGCAGCCTTTATCGCGATAGCCGGTGTGATGATCCAGATTGTCAATCTGATATTCCGTCGGATAGAAAAGAAAAGCAAAGCGGCACATCTGCGGTTTTCCCGTGGGATGTTCAAGGCTCTTATTATCGTATTGACGATCTATACGCTTGCCCAGCAGTTTGAGCTGACGAAGGATATGAGTACGGCACTTCTGCAGAGCGGTTCGCTGGTGATCGCGGTGGCGACTTTTGCGGCGCAGCAGGCTCTTGCCAATGTGATCAGCGGCTTCAGTCTGGCGTTTTCCAAACCCTATAACGTGAACGATAAGATCAGGGTCTCCCAGGGAAACAGTGTGGTCGCAGAAGGCATTGTGACGGATATCACGCTGCGCCATACGATCATCAGCCAGTATAACGGGGAGAGTTGTATCGTCCCCAATTCGGTTATGGATTCCGCGGTGATCACCAATACGAACTATACGGAGAACATCGGGAACTTTATGGAGATCACGGTGGGATACGATTCGGATATCGGCAGGGCGATGGAACTGATGCGGCAGATCTGCGCGGAGCATGAGCTGACGTTGAATACCGTGGAAAACAGCGTGTTTGTAAAGGGGTACAGTGCAGACGGAGTCATTCTGAAGACGACGGTCTGGACAAAGAATCTGGACGACAGTTTTCACGCCTGCAGCGATATACGTCTCTCTCTGGTGCAGAAATATCTGGAGGAGGGCATTGAGATTCCTTACCAGACGGTGACGGTTAAGTCGGGGGACGTAAAATCCGGGCAGTAGAAATAATTACAATGTAATGAGGTTTTATCGGGATGGAGTACGGCAGAGAGTTTGCGAGGGATATTTCCCAGGCGGTGGTCGGGAGACTGCCGAGATATTTTCGGTATCTCGGGGAACTGAAAGACGAGGGAGTCACCAGGATCTCCTCCAGGGAATTGAGTAATCTGATGCATGTGACGGCCTCTCAGATCAGACAGGATCTGAATCAGTTCGGAGGATTTGGACAGCAGGGATACGGCTATAATGTGGAATATTTATACAGTGAGATCGGAAAAATACTCGGGATCGATGAGACGCATCAGTTGATCCTGGTGGGCGCGGGCAATTTGGGACAGGCTCTGGTAAATTATATGAATTTTCAGCGCCGGGGATTTTTGTTCCGGGGGATCTTTGATAAAAACCCGGCTCTGTACGGTAAAAAGATCCGGGATATGGAAGTGCAGCCGATGGAAAATCTGGAACAGTTCGTGCGCGAGAACAATATCGACATCGCGGTGCTGACGATTCCGAAGGCCAGCGCCGAGTCCGTGGCGGACATTCTTTCCGGATGCGGTATCCGCGGCATCTGGAATTTTGCGCACTGTGACCTGAATGTGCCGCCGCATATCCAGGTGGAAAATGTACATCTCTCGGAAAGTTTAATGAAATTATCCTTTCGGTTAAAAAATGATGGGAGCGTATAAAGGTACTATGTCAAGGACAAATGATATTTATAAACCGGCTTTGGAGAAAGCGAAATTACCGATTCTGACACTCGATAACAACTGGCATAAACTGTTCACGCAGACGGAAGAGACGGCGGAGATCAGAAAGCTGGAGAAGAAGCTGAACGAACTTCTGAAAAGCCAGGGGAGAGTGACGACGGAGGAAAAAAAGTTAAAAGCGGTCAAAAGAAAACTGATGGATGAGATCATACAGCTTGCAGACCATTACGGCGGCGGCAGGGACGACATGATTCAGAAGGCGATGGACCGTCATCGGGAGATGGTGGAAGAGTGCAATGACAGACTCAAAGCGCTGCGGGAGGAGAATGGAAACATTCCGGAGCAGATCGAAGAGACCAACTATCAGCTGATGTTGATGACCATGGAGCTGTGTTACAAACGCCTGGAAGAAAACAGAAAAGAAATTGAGTACTGCGAGGGATGGATCGAGGAGACACGGGCAAAACTCAGGGAAACTATGGTTCGCAAGCAGGAGAGAGAAACCAGTACATATGAATTGTACACCTATATGCACAATATTTTCGGACGGGATGTCATCGACATTTTTGATATGCATTACCATCCGGAAAAATTCAGGCCAAAGAAAAAAGAAGAGGGTTATATAGACTAAAGATGCTGTTTAATTCGTACATTTTTTTGTTTTTGTTTCTGCCCGTTACGCTGGTTTTTTATTATCTTTTAAGCAGATATAAAAAATATACTCAGGCAAAAATTTTTCTGATAGGAATGTCAGGCTGGTTTTATGCCTATTTTAACGTTTCCTATCTGATTCTGTTGTGTGTCAGTGTGGCAGTCAATTATTTTTTTCATTGCAGAATCTGCAGAGAAAAGCATAAAACGGATATTGTCACAGGAGTCGCTTTCAATCTGCTGCTCCTGTGCTATTTTAAGTATTCTGATTTTTTTATAGAGAATATCAATATGGTATTCGGCGCATCGATGCCGCTGAAAAATATAGTGCTGCCTCTCGGCATCAGTTTCTTTACATTTCAGCAGATATCCTTTCTGGTGGATACCTACAGAGGAGAGGCAAAAAGGTGCGGGTTTACGGAGTATGCGCTGTTTGTCGTATTTTTTCCTCAGCTGATCGCGGGGCCTATTGTTACCTGCGGGGAGATGATGGATCAGTTTCGCGATCCTGCGAGAAAAAAACCGGACATGAATTACCTGACAAAAGGCGTTATGCTCTTTACCCTGGGACTTGTCAAAAAGGTGATCCTCGCAGACACGCTGGGACAGGCGGTGGACTGGGGATACGGCGCGATCGAGGTGTTGGATTCCACCAACGCTTTTCTGATCTCGGTACTGTACACTTTTCAGCTGTATTTTGACTTTTCCGGCTACTGTGATATGGCGAAGGGCATCGGCTGTATGCTGCATATCGACCTGCCGGTCAATTTTCATTCCCCGTACCAATCGACGGGCATTATGGAGTTCTGGAAGCGGTGGCATATCACGCTGGGAAGATTTTTTACGAAGTATGTCTATATTCCGTTAGGCGGAAATCGGAACGGGAGATGGAAAACCTGCAGGAACAGCTTTATTGTGTTCTTTCTGAGTGGACTCTGGCACGGGACGAACTGGACTTTCGTGCTCTGGGGCGTAATGCACGGCGTGGGTTATATCATAGACTATCTGGGGAAGCCCATCTGGAAAAAACTGCCCCGGGCGCTGTCGGTGTTTTTGACCTTTTGTTTTGTAAATCTGGCATTTGTGGCTTTTCGGGCGCCGGATTTAAGTACGATGTGCGATATGTACCGACAGATCTTCTCCGGCGGGATCGGTCTGCCGATGGCGGAGATCGCCATATTTTTTCATGGCAGCGCATGGAATTATCTGTTCGAAGTCGTGCCGGGTCATTCGAGCGTCCTGAAAAATTATGGCCCTTTTGTGCTGTTTATGGCTCTGGCGCTTTATCTTGTGTTTGTGGGAAAGAACGCAGTGGAACGGGCGGAGAGCAGTCGTTTCAAAATTGGAGGAGCCATTGCCGCCGCAATACTGTTTTTGTATTGTGTCGTGTCGCTTTCGGGGGTCAGCTCCTTCCTGTATTTTAACTTTTAAAATATTTATGTAAATTTTGCAAAGGAGAACAGGACACCATGGATCATAGAAAAAAATGGCTGGCGGCTTTCGGCGCAGTATGCGGAATCTGTCTGCTCGCGATGGCGGCTCTCAGCATCTATGTGGATCCGTTTTTTCAATATCATAAACCGTTACCCGATTTTCCCTATGTTTTGGACAATCAGCTAACCCAGAATCCCGGTATCGCAAAGAACATGGACTATGACAGCGTGCTTCTGGGTTCCTCCATGGTGGTGCAGTTTAATACGCAGTGGTTTGAGGATATCCTGGGACTGCACACGGTGAAGCTGGCCTATAATGCGGCCCACGCAAAGGATCAGGACAGGATCCTGACTGTTGTGGAAGAGCATCACGAGATGCCGGAGGCGGTGTTTTTGGGGATCGATCTGTTACCTTATGCGAACGGAACAGATATCGACGCCTATCCTGTGCCGGAAATTTATTACGATGATAATATTCTGAATGATGTGGAATACTGGTGGAATAAGGATGTCCTGTTGGACTATATCATAGCGCCTTACATCGGGAAGGATGAGGCCGATGATTTTCATACCATCTACGGGAAAAACTATTATGCGGAATACTATAACGAGGAGTATGTGTTGAGTAATTATGTGCCTTCCGAGAGGGCGGAACATGCTGTCCCGGAGGACGCCTACACGGAGGCGGCGCTGGCCAACATGAAAGAACATATCCTTCCCCATATTGAAAGTCATCCGGATACGGAATTTTACGTGTTTTTCCCGCCTTACAGCATTCTGTTCTGGTATGACTGTATTCAGGAGAAGAATGTGGACGCCAGACTGGCAGAGTATGACGCGATCATACGGTCATTGCTCGGCCATGATAACGTCAGAATCTTTTTCTTTCAGAATGATCCGGAGTTGATCTGCGATCTGAACCGCTATGTCGATTACACGCATTACGACAGGGAAGTAAATCTGTATATGACCGAGTGTTTTTCGAGCGGGGAAAAAGAGGTGACGGCGGATACGTACCAAAAAGAGCTTGAGGAGTTGCGGGAGCTTGTCAATCAGTTTGATTTCAGTGTCTGGGGGTTGTAGAATGCAGTGGGAATATATCGTGGACGCAGAGGAGATGCAGCGCGCCGATCATAATACAATAGAACATTTCAAAATGCCGCAGCTCGTTTTGATGGAGCGGGCGGCTCTGGCGGCAAGGGATCTGATCAGGCAGAGATGGCCGGAAATTTTCGCGGATGAACCAAAGGTGTTGATCGCCTGCGGAAACGGCAATAACGGCGGAGACGGCGCGGCGCTTGCCCGCCTTCTTTTTCTGTCAGGCTGTGATGTGACGGTGTTTGTCGGCGGAGGGCGGGAAAAGTATTCCCCGGCCATGCGGACGCAGATGGAAATTCTGGAACGATACAGGGAACAGGGGGACAAAACCCTGCATATCCTGACGGATGAGGAATGGATTTTGACAGGCGACGTACAGAGGCAGGGGGAGAGAGCAGATTTTGCGGGCTGCGGTCTGGTGATAGACGCGTTGTTCGGAATCGGGCTTTCCAGAGAGATAACCGGCATTTTCAGGGAGAAGATAGAGTGGTTGAACAGGCTTTCCGGAAGGAAGGTTTCACTTGATATTCCATCCGGCATCTCGGCGCAGGACGGCAGTGAGTTCGGCTGTGCGTTCCGTGCGGATCTCACTGTGACATTCGGCTTTCAGAAAAGAGGGATGCTATTCTATCCGGGCAGAGATGTGAGCGGAGAGGTGAAAACCGCGGATATCGGTATCACAAAGGAGAGTTTTCTTGGAGAGCACCCGGCAGGGAGGACGATCGGCAGGAACCGATGGAAAGAGGGCGGAATATTGCCCCGCCGGGATCCAAACGGGCATAAAGGCAGTTTCGGAAAAGCTCTGCTCTTCGCAGGCAGCGCCGGGACACCGGGGGCGGCTCTGCTGGCCGGGGAGGCGGTACTGCGGAGCGGAGCAGGTATGCTGCAGATCGTTTCTCCCGCAGAAAACAGGGAGCTGATTCTCACCAGACTGCCGGAGGCCATGTATCAGGCGCTCACGGAGCAGACTGACTGGGAAAAAATGCTGAAATGGTGCGATGCGGTGGTGATCGGTCCGGGTATAGGGCAGGGTACAGCCGCACAGAAGAGTATGGAGAAAATTCTGACATATATGTCAGAAAACCGGGCGATAAAACCGGTGATTTTGGATGCGGACGGATTGAATCTGCTGGCATCCTCAGGACGTCTTTCTGAGCTTGTAAAAATATATACCGCTCAGGGCGGCATTGTGATCATGACGCCGCATATGGCGGAATTTGCGAGGCTTCTGCACTGCAGTGTACCGGAGCTGCAGAGGGAGAGAATGGAAAAAGCGGAGGGATACTGTCGGGAGACGGGTGCTATTCTGATCAGCAAGGATGCGGCCACTCTGGTCGGTTTTCACGATAGTACAGACCGTTTTTGTTATTACGTCAATCAGACCGGAAACGCAGGTATGGCGACAGCAGGTTCCGGTGATGTGTTATCCGGGATCACAGGTGCTCTGGCGGCATATACGGTGGTGAACCAGAGGGAGGGCGGAGAGGGAAACGATAGAAGGGCAGCATATTTTCAGGCAGTGTGCCGTGCCGTTTATCTGCATGGGCTGGCGGGAGATATGGCAGCCGAAAAGTACGGGGAAGTGTCGATGAAGGCGGGGGATATCATTATGGCGCTGGCAGAAATATTGAAATCTTTATAAAAGACGCTGTTAGAGAGCGGCGAAAAGGAGTGCAATATTCATGGAGAATAACAAACAACTCTTAATGGAACATAAACGTGTCTGTGCGGTGGTGGATCTGGATGCGGCAGTGAAAAATCTGGAATCCATGAGAGAAAAACTTGACCCGGAGACTAAGATGCTTGCGGTGATCAAGGCCAACGGCTACGGGCACGGCGCTGTAAAACTGGCGGAAAAGTTTGACTATCTGGACTATGTTTTCGGCTATGCGGTGGCGACGGCTGAGGAAGCTCTGCAGCTTCGGCAAAGCGGTTTAAGGAAGCCGATCCTTATTTTGGGCTATACATTTCCGGAATGCTATGAAAAGCTGGTGGGGGAAGATATACGTCCCACCGTATTTCGGCTCGACATGGCGAGGGAACTTTCCGGCGAAGCAGTCAGACAGGGAAAGATTTTGAAGATCCATATCAAAGTGGATACCGGGATGTCACGGATCGGCATTTTCCCGGACGATACGGGAATCGCGTTTGTGAGACAGGTGATGGAGCTTCCGGGACTGGAGATCGAAGGGGTTTTCACGCACTTTGCCCGGGCGGATGAGCGGGACAAGAAAAACGCGCTGGAACAGTTTGCGATTTTTATGGAATTTGTAACGCGGTTGGAGCGAGAGCTTTCTCTGCGAATCCCATTAAAGCACTGCGCCAACAGCGCCGCGATCATGGAACTGCCGGAGACACAGCTTAATCTGGTGCGGGCCGGCATCGCCATGTATGGTCTGTGGCCCTCGGCGGAGATGGACCGGGAAAAGACAGTGCTTTGTCCGCTGTTCAGTCTGTACTCGCACATCGTCTATATCAAGACGCTGCCGGCGGGAAGAGCCGTCAGTTACGGCGGCACCTATGTGACGAAGAAAGAACAGCGGGTTGCGACGATACCGGTGGGTTACGGAGACGGGTATCCGAGAGGTCTGTCGGGAAAGGGGAACGTACTGATCCGGGGGAAGAGGGCGCCGATTCTCGGACGGGTCTGCATGGATCAGTTTATGGTGGATGTGACGGATATTCCGGACGCTGCGGAGGGCGATCCGGTGACGCTGATCGGAAAAGACGGCGGGGAGCAGATCACTATGGAAGAGCTCGGCGATCTCTCCGGCCGGTTTAACTATGAGCTGGCCTGCGATCTGGGGAGCCGGATTCCGAGGGTGTACATTTAAATATTGTTTTGTGAGACCGTCACTATGCGAATAGTGGCGGTTATTTGCGTTTTGCAGGATAAAATGTTGACAAGTAGGATTTAGTAGGATAAAATAGGATAAAAAAAGACTACTAAAATTTTGAGGGAGACAAAACAATGGCTGTTATAGATGTTGTAAAATTTGACGGACTGAAAAATCGTGACTGGATGATTTACAAACACCCTTCCGAGGAGTTGGTTTTCGGGACACAGCTTATTGTGCAGGAAGGACAGACAGCTATTTTTGTAAAAGGAGGATTAGTTGCGGATACATTTTACCCGGGAACTCATACTCTGACGTCACAGAATTTACCGATCCTGAAATCCATTGTAAATATGCCGTTTGGCGGAAGAACGCCTTTTACTGCAGAAATTTATTTTTTAAACACTACAGTTAGATTGGATATCAACTGGGGAACAACCGACCCGATACAGCTCATAGATCCCAAGTATTATGTCAAGTTGAGAATTCGTGCATTTGGACAGATGGGACTGAAAATATCAGATCCGGTAACCCTGTTCAGGGAATTGATCGGCGGTATGCAGAAAGCCGATTTCGTGAAATTTGATAAGATAAAAGAATACTATAGAGGTATTCTCGTCATTAAGGCAAAATCTGCGATAGCGGACGCCATTATCACAAACCGAATATCTGCATTGGAAATATCGATAAAACTGGAAGCTTTATCACAGAGAGTCAAAGAACAGATCACACCGGAATTTGAAAAATATGGGTTTCATGTGGCGAATTTTTATATACAGTCCATCAACTTTCCAGATGAAGATTTCGAAAAAATCAATAAAATTCTGGAAGATAAAGCGGCGTTTGAAATTATGGGAGACGGACGTTATTCGACGAAGCGTTCCTTTGACATCTATGAGGGCGCGGCCAATAATCAGAGCGGCATTGCCGGAGCATTCGCGGCAGGGGGCATCGGTTTGGGGACAGCGATGGGCATGGGCGCTTCCATGAATCAGGCTGTGGGAAATCCCATACACAGAGAGGACACAAAAGAATGTGTCTCCTGTAAGGCTCGCATTCCGATTGATTCGAAATTCTGTCCGGAATGTGGTTTTAACAACAGCGAGATCGTCTGTGAATGCGGAACCAGAATGGAACCCGGAACGAAGTTTTGTCCGGAATGCGGAAGGAAGGTAGAGAGATGAAAAGAGGACTTGCAGCAGTATTATGGGGCTTTTTTCTACTGTTTTATATGGGAATTATTATGTATGTATTTTTCGCCATAATAAATATAGACGCTTTTAAAAATTTTGAGACGGCGATGGCTTTTGAAATGATTGGATTTCTGTTATTGATCTATTTTGTGATGAGCAATGTTTTGTCGGGGAGTATAAAGACAGGTTTTTTCGTGCCGTTGCTCATGGTCACAATAGCATACACGATTATTCTTGATGTTTTAAATATTGCTTTTGTAATAATCATGCCGCACGTTTTTTTCGTTTTGATTCATTTTGTTATTTTGTTTATTTATTCTTTGATATCGATCCCCATGTATATTATGGGAAAAGATAAAAAATGAAAGATTTACAGGAGGGAAGAGAAATGGCAGACAGAATATGCCCACAGTGTGGGGCTCCAATTGATCCGACAGCAACAGAGTGCAAGTTTTGCGGGGAGAAACTGGCAGTACAGCAGGCGGCGCAACAGGTACAGCCTCAGCAGGTTTACGTTCAGCAGCCTCAGCCTCAGGTTGTAATTCAACAGGCCGCGCCGCAACAGGTATATGTTTCCGGCATCAACCCGGCATGGCCGGTAAAAAGTAAAATGGCAGCTGGGTTACTCGCGATTTTCCTTGGAGGGCTCGGGGTACATAAGTTCTATCTCGGCAAAATAGGCGCAGGGATCGTATATCTGTGTTTTTGCTGGACCTGGATACCGGCAGTTGTCGGGCTTATTGAGGGGATTTTATATCTGTGCTCAAGCGATGAAAATTTCCAGCTGAAAAATCACGTGAGAATCGGGTAAGACCGCATGAAAAAAAGTATTAAATTTTTATACTGGTTACTGATGTCATTGTTGTTTTTAGCTGTATGGTACAGAAATAAAAAGATCAGTGAACTGAAAGACTACTGATCTTTGGTTCAGCCGTCACTGTCTGCTGCACAGAGTGACGGCTGGCTGTATTTCTGACAATTTTTACATTTGGATAGGAAAAGAGTTGAGGAGGGGCTTTTATGTTTTGCAGTAATTGCGGAAAAGAAATTTCCGGAATGGGAAAGTTTTGTGAACATTGCGGCAGCGCAGTGGGAAATGATGGGAATAATCGAGCCCAGTTTCAGCAACAACAGACTCAGGGAAATAACGATGGAATGACGAGGGAGGCCGAATGGTTTAACGAAAAGAAAAAGATTCTTGTTTCAAGTACCAGAAATATGTTCGCTGAGATCCTGCCGATTTTTAAAATGCCTGTCACACGTATCCAGACTATCTCGGCATCGGAAAATCCGGCAGTAGGTCTGGAATTTGTTGCGACAAAAGCAGTTCTCAGTATTTTGAGTACTTTACTGATGTTCAAATATCTGGAGGAAAATATAAGAATGCTTGATAGAATAATATCCGATTCGCATTTGAAAATTATAGTCATGGTTCTTTTCATGACATTGGGGATGGATTGTCTGAAGGCATTTTTGTTAAAAATAACTACAGGTGTACTCAATGGAAGAACGAGTTTTTCGAAAATGATTACCGTTGTGGGAGCACGGGCATTGTATGAAGGAATTATATTTTTGGTATCATGCTTGTTTCTGTTTTTTGCCCCGGAGATCGCCTTATTCTTACTTGTCTTGGGTATGATGATTTTTCCATATATAGAATACTCAGGCTATATGTCCGTTGCACAGGTAAATTCAGATAGAAAACCATACATATATTTTGCTGTGAAAGTTTGTATGAGTATTCTTATGATAATATTACTCCGGATCTTTGCCGCAGAGTTCATTGATGGGTTCTTCGATGAGCTCCTGTATTGGTGGTTTTGAGCAATAGAGACTAAACGATATACAGGGCATCGTTATAAACATAATATAACGATGTCCTGTGATAAGAAAAAAGTAATATTTATAGTTCATAGAGATCTGTTTTTGATTTTTTCTGGTTTACCCATTCTTTTGCAATCAAATTGACATACTGACTGAAAGAACGGTCATCTTTTTCGGCTAAATCTTTCAGATTATCAACCAGATCGCTGTCCAATGTTATGCTTACTTTTGTTTTTAATGGTTTCATAAATTCATAACTCCTTTTTATGAAGAATAACATTATATCCCACAAAATAGTGTGAAGTAGCATATAGTAGGATAAAATAATACTGTACCGGAGGAGATGCAATGAAAAAAACGGAAATTAAAAAACAGATAAATGCATATTCTGTTATTTTTAATTACATAGAAGAATTATATACATGTTATGCGGAAGAAAATGATCTGTCATACAATGAATATCTGGTTCTGGAGGCGATATATTATGCGGAGGGAATAAGTCTGCAAAAGTGTATATGCGCTCAGACACGCCTTCCGAAACAAAATGTAAATGTCGCAGTACGCAAATTTTGGGAGCTTGGATATGTTGACCTGAGAGAAATTCCAAGAGATCGCCGCAACAAGGAAATTTGCCTGACGGAATCCGGGAGAGAGTATGCCGACAGATATTTTAAAAAATTAGAACAGATTGAGAATTTTGTAGCGGAGGGTATTTCGGATGGACAGGGTGGAGAATTGCTGAAATACGCTCAAACCATTAAAAAAAGATATGAAAAGGCTTTCAGCGAATATGCTTCGGCAGAAAGAACTGACATCAGAAAATAAAATTTCCATTGTTTTATGTATGAAAAAAAAACCACGGGAAATACTGTAAATATCACCTGCAGAAAAGATGGCAGGAAAATCCGAGAGGTGAATTTTATGAGACGCGGAGATATTTACTATGCGGACCTTCGCCCTGTGGTAGGATCGGAACAGGGCGGCGTGAGACCGGTACTTATCGTACAGAATGACACGGGAAACAGACACAGTCCAACGGTCATCTGTGCGGCGATCACTTCCAGACAAAACAAAGCAAAGCTTCCGACCCACATAGAGCTTCGCGCAGAACAGTACCAGATGGAGAAAAATTCAGTCATTTTGCTGGAGCAGCTTCGCACGATAGACAAAATGCGGTTGAAGGACAGGGTGTGTCATCTGGATGACAAAATGATGAACCAGGTGAACCGCGCACTGGCGATCAGCCTCGAGTTGACCAGAAATTCGGCGGAGAGCTGAAGTTCGGTGAAAACCGGCCCATTTCCAATTTGCTTTTGGCGGGGCCGGTTTTTTGTTGACTGTATCTTCGATAAATGGTATATTGTAAGTTGATATTTTATGTATCAAAAGCATGGAATAATAAAATAGGAGATGAATCAGTATGACAGACGCAGATGGAAACCCCGATAGTTTCGGCCTGGGAACCATCGTAAAAACGGTAAAAAGAGGACTTGGCAGCAGACGGCGGGGAAAGTCGGAAGAGGTGGAAGAAGACATTTTGACTATGGTCAGCGAAGGCCAGGAGAAGGGGACCATCGAGGACGACGAGGCGGAGATGATTTCCAATATTTTTGCCCTGAATGACAAAGAGGCGGGAGATATCATGACGCATCGCTCCCAGATCGCCGGAATTGAGGCGGAGATGACACTGAAAGAAGCGTTAGACTATATGCTGGACGGTTCTAACAGCAGATTTCCCGTCTATGAGGAAAACATTGATCACATTACCGGCATCTTATTCTTAAAGGATGCGTTTCGTATGAATCGGATCGCGGCCAACCGGAAAATGGCGATAAAGGATATTCCAGATCTGCTCCGCAAGGCGGTTTTTGTGACAGAGAAAAAGAAAATTGATATCCTGTTCCGGGAGATGCAGCAGAAAAAGGTGCAGATGTCGATCGTCATCGACGAGTACGGACAGACGGCCGGACTTGTGACGATGGAAGATATTCTGGAGGAGATCGTCGGCAATATTCTGGACGAATACGATGAGGAAGAGAGCCATATCCAGAAAAAGGGTCAGGACGAGTACGTGATAGATGGAATGTCGGAGCTGAAAGAACTGGAGGAGAGATTCGGTATCGACTTTGAGGAGGATGAGTTTGACACATTAAACGGTTTCCTGATCTCAAAGATGGACAGGATTCCGGAGGAAAATGAGGAGTTTTCCATCATGGTGGGAGATTACAGATTCCAGATCCTGAAAGTGGAGAACCGGAGAATTGAAAAAGTGCTGGTTGTAAAGGAAAACAGCTTATTACATAGTTAAAGGAGATGGTACAGATGTCAGGACATTCAAAATTTGCGAACATTAAACACAAAAAAGAGAAGAACGATGCGGCAAAGGGCAAAATTTTTACGATCATCGGCCGTGAGATCGCCGTGGCGGTAAAAGAGGGTGGCCCTGATCCGGCGAACAACTTTAAACTGGCACAGGTAGTGGCAAAGGCGAAGGCCAATAACATGCCCAACGATACGATTGAGCGCGGCATCAAGAAAGCGGCGGGCGAAGACGGAAACGTGAATTATGAGTATGTGACCTACGAGGGATACGGTCCGAGTGGTATCGCGATTATCGTGGACGCGCTCACGGACAACAAGAACCGCACAGCGGCCAATGTGAGGAACGCATTCACGAAGGGGCAGGGCAATGTCGGCACGCAGGGCTGTGTGTCCTACATGTTTGACAAAAGAGGGCAGATCATTATCGACAAGGAAGAATGCGACATAGAAGCAGACGAGGTGATGATGATGGCTCTGGATGCAGGCGCGGAAGATTTCAACGAGGAGGAGGACAGCTATGAGGTCCTGACGGCGCCGGATGATTGCGAGACCGTGCGGCAGGCTCTGGAGGAGGCAGGTATCGAAATGGTTTCAGCCGAGGTGACGATGATCCCGCAGAATTATGTGGAGTTGACGGACGAGACAGCGATAAAGAATCTGCAGAGAACGCTGGATCTGCTGGACGAGGACGATGATGTACAGGCAGTGTACCACAACTGGGACGAGTAATCTGTTGAAGAGAGGATAAAGGATAAATAATGGAAACCATTTTGATTAAGTGCCCACATTGCGGCGAAGAAATGCAGGCGCCTGCGGAGAGAGAATCCATTCTCTGCATGTTCTGCGGGGAGAGAATCTATCTGACCGCTGTGGAGAAGACAGAGACGGAAGCGGAAACCGCAGTGGCAAAAGAGCAGACAGATGCGGGAAAATGTTATGAGAATCTGAATTTTGTGCTGGAACATGTCGGGGCGGCATGTAAAGATTACTCTCAGAGAGTGCGGGCCTTTAAAAAGGATTCCTACCATGAATTGTTTGAGCGCTATAAAGAGGAAAACTATGCTTTTTATACCGCTGTCAAGATCGTGTTGGACAATGCCCCGGACAGCGTGGAAAGTCTGGACGGCATCTATCACCAGATAGCGTCCGGTTTTATCCGGGAACAGGAGGCAAAACTGGAGCAGGTAAAGAAAAAGAATGAAAAATTTACCGTCCAGATGGACAAAAATATGTTTATGGCCGTCTATGTTCTCCCCTCTATCAAAGAAATTGGTGGAAAAAAAGCGGACGAACTGGCGGAGGCAATCTGTAAAGAATGGGGGGAGAGCTTTAAGGACAGCAATATCATTGCTTCCGACTATGACTCCATCGTACAGGGATTCAAAAGAAAACTCTGCTATGTCACAACGGCAGTCTGTCAAAACCTGAACAAGGGGGAAGACTGCGAGGCGCTGCGGCTGATCAAAGAGTTCCGTGACGTCTATCTCTCGGAAGCGGAGGGCGGTCCGGAGATGATCGAAGAATATTATGATATTGCCCCCACTCTCGTGAAACGGATCGCAAAGGACGCGGAGGCGCAGGCGAAATATGTCTGGCTCTGGAATACCTATCTTGCACCGTGTGTCGAGTATATTAAGAGCGGGCGGATGGAGCCGTGTAAGGAGACCTACTGTCATATGATGGAAGAACTGAAGAGAGAATATATGACGGGGAGACGGGAGTAAAGAGGATGAAATACCAGAAAGATACGATTTGCGTACAGTCCGGCTGGAAACCGGAGAACGGGCAGCCCAGGCTTATGCCTATCATACAGAGCACCACATTCAAATATGACAGTTCCGAACAGATGGGAAGACTCTTTGATCTGGAAGAGTCCGGTTATTTTTATACAAGACTGCAGAACCCTACCAACGATATGGCGGCGCAGAAGATTTGCGAGCTGGAGGGCGGTTTTGCGGCGATGCTGACGAGCTCCGGCCAGGCGGCCAACTATTATGCGGTATTCAATATCTGTGAGGCGGGAGATCACATCGTGATGTCCTCCACAGTCTATGGGGGCACCTTTAACCTGCTGACCTGTACGATGAAGAAGATGGGGATATCCTGCACCGTGGTGGATCCGGATGCGCCCAGAGAAGAATTGGAGAGGGCTTTCCGGGACAATACCAAATGCGTCTTCGCGGAGACGATCGCCAACCCGGCGCTGGTGGTGCTGGATATTGAAAAATTTGCGGCGCTCGCCCATGAACATCACTGTCCTTTGATCGTGGACAACACATTCGCGACTCCGATCCACTGTAATCCTTTTCAATGGGGAGCGGATATCGTAACCCATTCTACGACGAAATATATGGACGGACACGGCGCGACGGTGGGCGGCTGTATCGTGGATTCTGGCAATTTTGACTGGGCGGCTTATCCGGACAGATATCCGGGATTATGCACGCCGGACGAGTCCTACCATGGCATTGTCTACACGGAAAAATTCGGCAAGGGCGCCTATATCACGAAGGCGACTTCCCAGCTGATGAGGGATCTTGGATCCATCCAGGCTCCGATGAACGCGTTTCTTCTGAATCTGAGTCTGGAGACTCTGGCGCTGCGCATGGAGAGACACTGTGACAACGCGCTGAAAATAGCCCAGTTTCTGCAGGATCATGGGGAAGTGGCATGGGTAAATTACCCGGGGCTTCCCGGAAATAAATATTATGAGCTGGCCCGGAAATACATGCCGGACGGTTCCTGCGGGGTGATCGCTTTCGGTTTGAAGGGCGGAAGAACCGCCGCCGGCAAGATGATGGACAGGCTGAAGCTGGCAGTGATCGCCACACATGTGGCGGATTCCAAGACCTGTATGCTGCACCCGGCGAGTCATACGCACAGACAGATGACGGACGAGCAGCTGGTGGAGGCGGGCGTGGCGCCTGACCTGATCCGACTTTCCGTCGGTATCGAGAACGCGGAGGATATTATTGCGGATCTCAGGCAGGCGATGGAATCGGAATGATCTGTGGATCCTGTTTGACAAATGGCAGAATGGGCGATACGGACCCGGGATACGGAAAGGATAGAGAATGGACAGACTTGCACTGGTAGTACCCTGTTACAATGAAGAGGCGGTAATGAAGATATCTTCCGAGGCGCTGCGGGGCGTGCTGCAGGATTTGATCGGGAAGAAGAAAATATCCGAGGACAGTTTTGTGCTCTTTGTGGATGATGGCAGCAAAGATAAGACCTGGGAGCTCATCGAGGAGGAGCACAGGCAGCATAAGAACATAAAAGGCCTGAAGCTTGCGGGGAACGTGGGACATCAGTACGCACTGACGGCGGGGCTTTTCACAGCGAAGAACTGCAGCGATGTGACGGTCTCCATCGATGCGGATCTGCAGGACGATGTGAGTGTGATTGAGGAGATGATCGATAAATTTCACGTCGGAAACGATATCGTGTACGGTGTGCGGAATGACCGCTCTTCCGACTCTTTCTTTAAACGCTTTACGGCGCAGTCTTTCTATAAGATGATGGCTGTCATGGGCGTGAAAACCGTCTACAATCATGCGGACTTCCGACTGATGTCGAAGCGGGCCGTGGAACAGTTCTCAGAATACAGAGAATCCAATCTGTTTCTGCGGGGGATAATGCCTTTGATAGGGTATCAGACGGATTGTGTCTACTACGAGAGAAAAGAGAGGGTGGCTGGCGAGTCGAAATATCCGCTAAAGAAGATGCTGGCGCTGGCTTTCAACGGTATCAGTTCTTTCAGCGTCAAGCCGATCAGTCTGATCACGACGTTAGGGATCATCATTATCTGCATGTGTTTTCTGGCTGCTGCCTATGCGCTGTGGAGTTATTTTACCGGTCATGTGACGGCGGGATGGACCTCGCTCATTCTGTCCATCTGGTTTTTAGGCGGTGTGCAGCTTGTCAGCATTGGGTTGATCGGGCAGTATATCGGCAAAATTTACATCGAAGTGAAACAGCGGCCGAGGTACAATATAGAAACTTTTTTAGGGGAAACCGATGAATCTGAGAAAAAGTATATTTAGCTATATAGTGTGGGCGGCCTTTGCGCCGCTTTGCTGCATCGGAATCGTTTTTGCTCTGAGCGCGGCGGGAGTCAGAGATATACTGGGGTGGCCTCTCGCCGCCGTCAATGGCGGCGTATGCGCATATCTTCTGTTTATTGTGGCAGTCTTTCTTGCACTTCGAACCATCTGCAGCGAAATACATAGACATATAAAAAACGGACAGAGAGTGAAGATGATGCTTTCCGTTATTCTGCCGGTACTTATTCTGGTCGGTGTGGTCGTCTATCTTGTGCTCTATCTGATGTACCGTGTGCCGCTCACGCTGGAGGACGACAGTTTTTACAGGCAGGCGATCGTCTCCGCGGGGAACAGCGTGCCTTTTTCCGTGCACGGGACAAGTTTTCTGTATCCTTCTCTGCTCCATGTGATGCTCCTTATTTTTGGCAATACGCCTTTTGCCGGCGTAGTGCTGCAGATCGTTCTGTTTTTTATCTGTCTGCTGTTTTTGTATATCGGGATGCAGGCTTTTATCGGTGTGATCCCGGCGTCGGTCTCTATGGCGGCCTTTGCCTTTCTGCCGGTTTCCCTGAGATATGTATTTTCTCTCACCCCGGAACTGTTTTATCTGTCTCTGTACCTGATCGGTTTTGGACTTGCGGGGACTCTGTACGGAAAGTTCAGGCAAAACGGTTCCTCCTCCGCGCAGAATGTCGGGGCGCTGTTTCTCGGCTTTTATGTCGGGTTTTTAATCTATCTCGATATTTACAGTATCTCCCTGTATTTTTTCCTGGCGATGCTGTATTCGGTGGACAAAGAAAAAAGAAAACAGGCTGTTGTCTCCAATATTTTAGCACTGCTCGGCGGAGCTGTAGGCTTTCTTTTATCCGTCATCGCTGCCTCTTATTCCCAGAGTATGACTTTTTCAGGGTACCTGGAAGGGCTTTGGACATTTTATACAAAGAATGCAGAATTTGAGATCGCGTCTGTGGAGAACGTTTTGCTCATGCCGGATACCGCCTTTGCCTGTTCCCTGTTGTTGATCTCTCTGGCCTTTTTTCTGATTCCCGCATTTTTTGTAGGGAGGAAAATGCAAAGCAGTGCCTTGATCCTGAATTTATTCCTGGTATATTGCCTGTCCGTTTTTTCCACTCCGCCCAGGAATATGCAGATGGTCATGACTTTGGCGTGGTGTATTCTGGCCGGGGCAGGAGTGTATGGGGTTATCCGGAAGCCGGAACCGCAGACAGTGGAGGAAGATGTGATATCGGAAGATACGGAAAGGAAAGAAATGGATAAAATAGAAGAAAAAGAGGAGCAGAAAACGCCTGCTCCCGGGGAACCGCTACCCAATCCATTGCCCGTGCCCAAAAAGAAGCCTCGTCCGGCGGCCGATTTTGGATATCAGGTAAAAGAAACGGATATGAAGTTTGATATTGAGACAGCAGAGGGAGACGACTTTGACGTGTAGCATTATTTTTTCTGTTTTTCGATCCGTCTCTGCAGTTCTGTCATCGCCTCTTTGAGGCCGCCGACTTCGTCTATAATGCCTTCCTCCACAGCCTCGGAACCCTCCAGGATGGTTCCCACATCCTTGGTCAGCATCTTGGTCTCCATCATCAGATCCTCAAACCGTTCCTTGGTGATGCCGGAGTGATGGGCCACAAACCAGCTGATGCGGGCCTGCATCTGCTTGAAATAGTCAAAGGTCTGTTTTGCGCCGATCACCGTGCCGTTCATGCGCACCGGGTGGACGACCATTGTGCCGGTGGGGACAATGAAGGAATAGTCCGTGCTGACGGCGATCGGTACGCCGATGGAGTGGGACCCGCCCAGAACAAGGGACACCGTTGGTTTGCTGATGGATGCGATCAGCTCCGCGATGGCCAGCCCTGCCTCCACGTCGCCGCCCATTGTATGCAGCAAAAACAACAGGCCGTCGATGTTTTCATCGTCCTCCGCAGCCGCCAGTTTCGGCAGGATGTGCTCGTACTTTGTCGTTTTGGAGTTGCTGCCCAGGTTGTCGTGGCCCTCGATTTCGCCGATGATCGTGATCAGCTGGATATGGTTTTTCTTTTTGTTCTTATCCAGGATCAGCTGTCCGCTCTCCTTGATTTCTTCGCGTGTATCTTCCTGTTTTTTGCTTTTATCGTCGCTCATGCGGTGTGCCTCCTGATTTTTTTTATGATTTTTTTTATTGCTCACGCGGTGGATTCCTCCTTTACAAAAGCTTTTATGCGGTTTGCTTTAGGATGTGTAAAGGGGTGAAAATTATACATTTGAATGAGTATTGAATCCGTAGAATATCTGTGGTAGAATCAGAGGAAGCATTATAACGGTCACATTGATTACAGAGTTTATTTTATTAAAATGCTATATATAGACAAAGGAGCACAGCACAATGAAAATAAGAACAAGATTTGCGCCAAGCCCCACAGGGCGGATGCATGTGGGCAATCTGAGAACGGCGCTGTACGCCTATCTGATTGCCAAACACGAGGGCGGAGATTTTATTCTCCGCATAGAGGACACCGATCAGGAGCGGCTGGTGGAGGGCGCTGTGGATATTATCTACAGGACGCTCGAAAAAACAGGGCTTGTGCATGATGAAGGGCCGGACAAGGACGGGGGCGTCGGCCCCTACGTTCAGAGCGAGCGGCAAAAGAGCGGTCTCTATCTGGAGTACGCGAAGAAACTGGTGGAAAAGGGCGAAGCGTACTATTGTTTCTGCGATAAGGAGCGGCTCGCGGGACTCACAAGGACCGTGGCGGGCAAGGAGATCAACATCTATGACAAGCACTGCCTTTCCCTGAGCAGAGAGGAAGTGGAGGAGAAGCTTGCGGCGGGAGTTCCCTATGTGATCAGGCAGAACAATCCCACAGACGGGAAGACAGTTTTTCATGATGAGATCTACGGGGATATCGCGGTGGAGAACACGGAGCTCGACGATATGATCCTGATCAAATCCGACGGCTATCCAACCTACAATTTCGCCAATGTGGTGGACGACCATCTGATGGGCATCACCCATGTGGTGCGGGGGAATGAATATCTCTCCTCCTCCCCGAAGTACAACAGGCTCTACGAAGCCTTCGGCTGGGAGGTGCCTGTGTACGTGCACTGCCCGCTGATCACGGATGAGGCGCACAACAAGCTGTCCAAGCGCTGCGGGCATTCTTCCTACGAGGACCTGATCGAGCAGGGATTTCTGACCGAGGCGGTGGTGAACTTTGTGGCGCTGCTCGGATGGAGCCCTTCGGATAACCGGGAGATCTTTACCTTAGAGGAGTTGACGGAGGCGTTTGACTACCGTCATATGTCCAAATCTCCGGCGGTATTCGACTATACGAAATTGAAATGGATGAACGGCGAGTACATCAAGCAGATGGACTTTGACCGGTTTTACGAGATGGCGGAGCCATTCTTGAAGGACACCATCAAAAAGCCTCTGGATCTGAAAAAGATCGCGGAGATGGTGAAGACAAGGATCGAGGTGTTCCCGGATATCCCGGCGCTGATCGACTTTTTTGAGGCGCTGCCGCAGTACGATCCTGCAATGTACACCCACAAGAAGATGAAGACCACAGCTCAGTCTTCTTTAGAGGTATTGAAAGAACTTCTTCCTGTCCTGGAAAAACAGGAAGATTACAGCAATGATGCGCTGTATCAGACACTCTGTGATTTCGCGGCAAAGAAAGGCAGCAAGAACGGCTATGTACTCTGGCCGGTCCGCACTGCGGTTTCCGGCAGGCAGATGACGCCGGCGGGCGCTACGGAGATCATGGAAATTCTCGGAAAGGAAGAATCTTTGTCCCGGATCAAAGCGGGGATAGAGCTTCTGACGCAGGCGTTATCCTGACACAGTATTCCCTGTCCAGCAAGCCGGACAGTGCGGGCAATCCGCAGCAGCAAAAGGCGATCACACACGGAGCCGGTCCCATGATGGTACTCGCGGGACCAGGCTCCGGGAAAACCTTTGTGCTGACAAGAAGAATCACACATCTGATCAACACGCATCATATCAACCCATCGGAAATTCTGGTGATCACCTTCACAAAAGCAGCGGCGGGAGAAATGCAGCAGCGTTTTCTATCACTCTGTGAAGGGGAACATCCGCCGGTGACTTTCGGCACTTTCCACGCCGTCTTTTATTCGATTCTTAAAGAAACATCACGCTGCCGCGCCGGCAGCATCTTATCCGAAGCGGAAAAGAAAAAAGTACTTCGAGACATTATCCGGAAAAACAGGTACGATATCAGTCCGAACGCGGATATGCTGGAAGAGATCCTCGCAGATATCGGCAGATATCAGAACTTTTCGGAAAGTTCTTTTGAAAAGCACGATGAAAATATAAATTTTATACCACAAAATATTTCCCCGGAACTGTTCCGCAATTTGTACCAAGATTTCGTACATACAAAGGATATTCTGGGAAAAATCGATTTTGATGATATGGCGTTAAAATGCCGGGAACTGTTTCAGGAAAGACCGGATATTTTGAAGCGCTATCAGGCGAGATACCGCTATCTTCTGATCGACGAATTCCAGGATATCGCCCCCATACAGTATCATCTGATTCAGCTTCTCGCTGCGCCGGAGAACAATATATTTATTGTGGGGGACGACGATCAGTCTATTTATGGTTTTAGAGGAGCAAAACCGGATATTATGCGCAATTTTCCAAAGGATTATCCGGATGCCGAAATCGTTGCCCTGCAGATAAACTATCGCAGCACTCCGCAGGTGGTCTCCTCGGCGGGAAAGCTGATCTCACATAATCGAAATCGCTTTCCCAAGGAGATTCTTTCTGCCGGTGAGTCCGGAGAGCCCCTCCGCATCGAAAAATTCGAACACAGCAGCAAAATGGAAGAGGAGTTGTTCCGCAGTTTATTGCGGGAAAAGAAGGCAGGAAAATTGGCAGACTGCGCTGTGATCAGCAGAACTTCCTCCTGCTTTCCGATTCTCTCTGAGAAGCTTCGCCAGGCAGGGATTCCCTGTGGCTTCCGGGAGAAGGTGAAGAGCATTTATGAACATGAGATCGTGTATGATCTGTTCGCCTACCTGGAATTTTGTGTGACGCCTCCGAAGGAAAGAAGCAGGAGCCAGTTTTTCCGGTTTATGAACAGGCCGCTTCGGTATATCAGCAGGGAGGCAGTAAATGAAATCGCTGATTTGGGACATCTGATCCGCTTTTATCGGGGAAAACCTGCCATGCAGGAAACGGTGATAAAGTTGAAAGAGGATCTGGATAGGATGCGCGCGATGCCTGTCTTTCTGGCTGTCAACTATATCCGCAAAGGTATGGGCTACGATGCCTGGCTTCTGGAGCGGTTCGGAGAAAAAGGCACGCACAGTGACGACGAGAGCGGCAATATCATGGAGTTTGCGGATATGATACAGAACTCCGCTAAAGGGTGCCGAAATCTTTCGCAGTGGAAAGCGGTGATAGAGGAGCGAAAGAAAGAGGAGCAGGATCATAAGCTGAGCCTTCAGGATGATGCGCCGAAAGAAAACGTCACTTTGATGACCATGCACGGTTCCAAGGGGCTTGAATACGATAAAGTTTTTATAGTAAACTGTAATGAGGGAATCACGCCACACAGGAAAGCCCGAAGCGAGGAGGAGATCGAGGAGGAGCGCCGGATGTTTTATGTGGCGATGACAAGAGCTAAGAAGGAACTGACTTTGTTTTATATCGACTGCCAAAAAAAATCAGAAAAGGAAGACGACACATCAAAAACAATGCCGCCTTCCAGGTTTTTGAAAGAGATTGTCTGATAGATTGCATCAGCTGTTTTTCGTCAAAGCATCTCATCGAATTCGCAGCTGTCCAGGTATTCATCAAAAGCGTCGGATGCCTGTTCATATTCCTCGTCGTCCTCAATATAACGCAGTATTGGTTCTTCATTCGGATCGTCCGGATTTTCCGAGTAGCCGTAGATCCAGACAGAGCCCTCCGCATTGTCTTTATTTTTATCTAAGGGGAGCAGAGCGATGTAATCCTTTTCGCCGACGGAAAAGATCGTGACAACGGAACAGGTTACCGTACCCTCGTCCAGTTCGAGATCTACGGTCATTTCCTCCTGGGCCATATTTCTGTCGGGTTCAGTTATGATCTCGTGTTTTTCATTTTTCATGATTTGCCCTCGCTTTCGTGGTGTTTTTTTCCCTATATTTGTCGCCGAATATATTATAAACTATTTTTGACGGATACACAATTGTGAAAACATTTTATGAAAAATCTCCCCATAGGAACAGAATTGTGGTATAATAACCGCAGTAGAAAAGAGATTTGTTTTTGAGACCTGAAACCAGCATACAACACAGGAAAACTATATGAATAAAAACTTTACTTTGAAGAAATGGGCGGCGGAGAGTACCGGTGTCAGCGTTACGGTGCACGGTATCAGCATTCATGCGGAACTCTACGGGCAGGAAAGCAACGGTATTCTTCTGTATGATTCGGAGGACGCGGAGCCTGTCCGAATTGACTTCACGGATGAGATGAAGCTTGGCAGCACATACCGCTGTCTCTTGTCCGGGAGTTCCCTGCGGGAGTACACCTATCTGTTTCATGAGGATGGAAAGCCCGTGACGGACCTTTTGGCCAAACGCCTTTCCGGGCACAGGTATTTCGGGGAGGAGCACCTGGCTGCGGGGAAAAAGGACGCCCTGAAGAGATGTGTTTTTGTGGCTGATCAGTTCAACTGGCAGGGAGATAAAAAGCCGGGAACTGCCTATGAGGACAGCGTCTACTACGGGATGCATGTCCGCGGATTTACGAAAGACGCTTCTTCCAGAGTAAAGGAGGCAGGGACATTTGCCGGAATTCAGAAAAAGATACCTTATCTGAAAAAGCTGGGAATCACAGGGATTGTGCTGCAGCCCGTCTACGAATTTGAGGAGTGCATGAAAAAAACGGAGGCGAGGACTGCGGAGGCATTGGCTTTGCAGCCGGCAGGAGAGCCTCAGACACGCCTCAACTACTGGGGATATCTCCCAGGGTATTATCTTGCTCCCAAAAATGCGTATGCGTACAGCGATGATGCCGTGACAGAACTGAAAACACTGGTGCGTCAGCTCCACAAAAACAGTCTCGAAGTAATCCTGCAGTTTTATTTTGAACCGTATATGTCTTCGGTGCGGATCAGAGAAATTTTATTATACTGGCTAAAGAATTACCATATCGATGGTTTTGAATTGATGGGGGCGCAGCTTCCCCTGCGGGAGATCGCGTTAGAACCGGAGTTTTCAGAGTGCAAGCTCTGGAGCGAATGGTTCCCCTACGAAGAAATTGAGGAGATACGAGCGAGAAGGGCCGCGTCGCGCCTGCCTGAGTCCGGCAGACACCAGCGTCATAGGAAGACACCGATAAGAGAGACGCGCCGTCTTGCCGATTTCGGAAAAGAATACCAGAATACCGTACGTCGTTTCCTGAAGGGGGACGGCGGCGTGCTCTCAGAGTTTCTGCGGATGCAGCGCAAAAACCCGCAGGAACACGGCCGGATCAATTTCCTCGCGACCTACAACGGTTTTCGTCTTGCGGATGTGTTTTCCTACAATGAAAAACACAATGAGGCGAACGGTGAGGAAAACCGGGACGGAGAGGATGTCAATTACAGCTGGAACTGTGGTGCGGAAGGTGAGACGAGGAGGAAAAGCGTCCTTGCGCTTCGGACGCAGCTGATGAAAAATGCGCTGATCATGCTGTTCACTGCGCAGGGCACTCCGTTCCTTTTTATGGGGGATGAATGGGGAAAATCTTCCGGCGGAAACAATAACCCTTACTGTCAGGACAATGAGGTGACCTGGCAAAAGTGGAGTCTGAAAAAGACGGAGAAAGAACTTCTCTCCTTTACGATGCAGTTGATTGCTCTCAGGAGGGCGCACGGCATTATGCACCAGAGAAGGGAGCTCCGGTTGATGGACTATCTGTCCTGCGGCTATCCGGATCTGTCCTATCATGGGCAGGAGGCGTGGCGCACCAGCATGGAGTATCATACCCGGAGTATCGGCGTGTTGCTCTGCGGAAAATATTGTGTGACCGACGGCAGGGAGGATGAATGTCTCTATATCGCATACAATATGCACTGGGAGCCCCATGACTTCGCGCTGCCGAAGCTTATGAAAGGGAAACGTTGGAATCTGACAATCGACACTGCGGAGGCGACTAAACCAGAGAGCAGAAGCGAGGATGACAGCGGTCAGTCTGTGACACTGCCGGGGAGATGCGTGCGCATCTACATTTCGGAGGAAACTCCTAAAGTGCGAAAAACGGCAGGATGTAAATAATATACTCGGGATGGATTCCCGGGTAGAAATGAGGAATAGGCGCAGCAATGCATGTCTGGAAACATTTTAAAACAATAACACATCACAGGCATCTTGTCAGAAAAGGGTGTTTTCAGGTGGGACTGTACCGGCAGGGGCTGGTACACGATTTGTCCAAATACAGTCCTTCCGAATTCTGGGTGGGTGCAAAATATTATCAGGGAACAAGAAGCCCCAACAACGCAGAGCGGGAGGATATCGGCTATTCTTCCGCCTGGCTGCACCACAAGGGCAGAAACAAGCATCACTACGAATACTGGATCGATTATTCTCTGAAAGCGGGGCCCGGGGGCATGCTTCCCTGTCCGATGCCGGATAAATATATCGCGGAGATGATCATGGACAGGATCGCTGCCTGCAAGACTTATCAGGGGGAGGCTTACACGGATAAGAGTCCTCTGGAATATTATCTGCAGGGGAAAGATCCTGCGCCGCTTCACCCCTACACGAGAAGGAATCTGGAGCGGCTTTTGCGGATGTTGGCGGAAAAAGGAGAGCGGAAAACATTTCTGTATATCAGATACAGATTTTTAAAAAAAAGGAAGAATTTGACAGGAAAGGAAGGCAAAAAAATTGATAGACGGAAAGAAGATACTGTTCAGCGGTATGCAGGCGACGGGAAATCTGACACTCGGCAATTATCTGGGCGCGCTGAAAAACTGGGTGACGCTGTGCGATGAGTACGAGTGTTTTTATTCGGTGGTGGATCTGCACTCCATCACAGTCAGACAGGATCCCGCGGAGCTGAGAAAAAGAGCGCGAAGTCTTTTAACGCTCTATATCGCGGCCGGGCTCGATCCGGAGAAAAACTGTATATACTACCAGTCCCATGTATCCGGGCACAGCGAGCTGTCCTGGATCTTAAACTGTTATACTTATATGGGCGAGCTGAATCGGATGACGCAGTTCAAGGACAAGGCGGCGAAGCATGCCGACAATATCAATGCCGGACTGTTCACCTATCCTGTGCTGATGGCGGCTGATATCCTGCTGTATCAGACAGATGTTGTGCCGGTGGGGAAGGACCAGCTGCAGCATTTAGA
The DNA here is from genome assembly GCA_947643595.1 of uncultured bacterium. Lineage (GTDB taxonomy): Bacteria > Bacillota > Clostridia > Lachnospirales > Lachnospiraceae > 1XD8-76. Next base: position 58,065 of record CANRWP010000004.1, read on the forward strand.
GATCACAAGAGATATTGCTCAGAGATTCAACGCGATCTATGGGGATGTGTTTGCGATACCGGAGCCCTACATCGGCAAGACCGGTGCCAGCATCAAGAGCCTTCAGGCGCCGGAGAAAAAGATGTCGAAATCCGACGAGAACCCCAATGCCAGCATCTACCTGATGGATGATCCCGACACGGTGATGCGGAAGTTCAAGCGGGCGGTGACGGATCTCGAGGCGCAGGTGCGTTACAATCCCGAACAGGCGGGCATCTACAATCTGATCAACATCTACAGCGCCTGCACCGGGAAGACGCCGGAGGAGATAGAGAGAGAGTTTGATGGAAAAGGCTACGGCGATTTCAAGGCGGCGGTGGGCGAAGCTGTCGTCAGCGTGCTGAGACCGCTGCAGGAACGGTATACGGATCTTTGCCAAAATAAGGATTACATTAATTCCGTGATCAAAAACAATGCGGAAAAGGCAAACTATTATGCCATGAAAACGCTGCGGAAAGTGCAGAAGAAAATAGGATTCCCGGAGAGGATCAGATAAGGAGGAGAGTGCGATGCAGAACAAATATGTGGCTTATGTGTCAACCTATACGATGGGAACGTTGACGAACGACAAAAAGAGCTATGGTATCAAGATTTACGATGTGGATCTGAAGAACGGACGATTTACGCCGAAGGATCAGGTTGAGATCACCAACTCTTCCTATGTGACGATCTCCCACAATAAAAAATATCTGTATTCGATCACAGATATGGGCGTAGAGTCTTACCGCATCGAGAAGGACGGAACGTTATCCAGAATCAATCAGGGTTCCATCAACGGCATGCGCGGCTGCTATCTGTCTACGGACTATGAGGATAAGTTTCTGTTTACGGCGGGCTATCACGATGGAAAGATTACGGCACTGCGGCTGAATGAAGACGGGAGCATCGGAAATATCACCGACGAGATTTTCTGCAAAGGTATGGGAAGTATGGCGGAGCGCACGTCCAGGCCGCATGTCAGCTGTGTGAAGATGACTCGCGACAATAAATTCCTCTGCGCGGCAGATCTTGGGATGGATCATGTGAACGTGTACAGGCTGGACCATACGACCGGCAGACTGAAACTGATGGATATTCTCCGGAGTGATCAGGATTCTGCGCCGAGACATATGAAGTTTTCCCAGGATGGAAAATTCATGTATCTCGTCCATGAATTAAAAAATTATATTGATGTATATACTTATAAAGAGGAGAAGAACATACCGGAGTTTGAGAGGATTCAGACTATTTCCACCGTAAACGACTACCATGCATCCAATTCGGCGGCGAGTGCGTTGAATATCTCGGAAGATTTCCGCTATATGGTAACATCAAACGCGGGGGATAATACCACAACGGTATATAAAGTGGATAAAAAGACAGGACTTTTGGAAAAATTGTTCTGCCTGCCGATCAGCGGAGATTATCCCAAAGATGCGGTGCTGTTCCCGGACAATAAGCATCTCGTGTCTCTGAATCATGAGTCAAATACCATGACATTCTTTGCCACAGATTTGAAAAATGGATTGATTGTCATGAATACAAAGGAGATTCCGGTGAACTATCCGAACTGTATTATTTTCCACAAGCTGGAAGGGTGACGGAGTGGTGTCCGAGAGGATTCTATAGGGTGAAAAGAAAAACGGAATGGGATGCGGCTGTGTGAAAAGCAGCTGCATCCTCTTTTTGTGCTTCGGGTATTGACATTTCAATCGGTATACCGTATAATTGTAGCGTGCTACATTTTGTTATGGAGAATGATTATATGACACATGATATCGGCAAATTGTTAAAACTGATCAACGACAGATTAAAGACATCCTTCGACGCATCCTTCAAGGAGAAAGATCTTACGCTCTCCCAGACGAGAGTGCTGGAATTCATCCACATGCGGGGGAATCAGACAACGCAGAAGGAGATCGAGGAATATCTGGAAGTTTCCCATCCCACGGTGACAGGTATTATTTCCAGGCTGGAGAAGAACGGTTTTCTTTCCTGCTATTTTGATCCGGATGACAGGCGAAATAAGATCGTGTGCAACACGGAAAAGGCCAGGATGCTGAACGCCTTTATGGCGGAGGAAAAGAACCGCATGGAGCATATGATGATAGTGGGCCTTTCGGAGACGGAGATCGGAGAATTGTTCCGGATGCTTCAGATTATCTATGGGAATATAAAACAGTAATTACTCAGGCATAAAATGTAGCGCGCTACATATATGTGAGGAGAAAAAAGAGATGAATGAGAGAAACAAGACGAATATTTTTGAAACATGCCTGTTCCGCAGGCAGTACTGCGAAACGCGATTCCGGCCATGGCGGCGATGCTCATGGTGTTAATATACAATCTCGCGGATACGTTTTTCATCGGACAGACCCATGACGCGCTGAAGGTGACAGCGATTTCTCTGGCGACACCGGTGTTTATAATCTTCATGTCCGTTGGGACGGTGTTCTGTATCGGCGGAACATCCGTGATATCCCGCGCTCTGGGGGAGGGGCGGACGGAATACACGAAAAAAGTCTGCTCGTTCTGTATGTGGAGCTGTGTGGCGGTAGGCATTATCCTGTCTGCTCTTTTTCTGATCTTCATGGATCAGATCCTGATGTGGGTGGGAACAAGCGAAGATACCTGGGAGATGACGAAGACATATCTGACGATCGTAGCGTTTTGCGGTCCCTTTGCCCTTCTCTCAAACTGTTACAACAATGTGATCCGCGCGGAGGGGCAGTCGACAAAAGCCATGATGGGACAGCTGATCGGAAATCTTCTGAATGTTATTTTAGATCCGATCCTGATCTCAGGCTTTGGCATGGGAGTCGCCGGCGCCGCAGTTGCGACTGTGATCGGAAATGTGATCGGAGGAGGATATTACATCGGCTATTTCCTGCGGGGAAATTCCGTGCTCAGCATCCATATAAAGGATTTTACAATGAGAGAGAAGGTTTGCTGCAGTGTGCTGGCGATAGGGATCCCGGCGTCCCTCGGTTCACTGCTGATGAGCGTTTCTCAGATCATTGTGAACAATCGGATGGCGGGATACGGGGACATGGCGCTTGCCGGGATCGGCGTCGCAATGAAGGTCATGATGATCACAGGTATGATCTGTATCGGATTCGGACAGGGTATACAGCCTTTACTCGGTTACTGTGTGGGGGCAGAGCTATGGGAGCGCTTTAAACAGATCATGAAATTTTCCCTCACCGCAGCCCTGCTGCTCGGCGCAGTCATGACAGGCATCTGTTATCTGTTTAAGGATGGGATAGCAGGAATGTTTTTGAAGAATGCGGACGCGCTTCAGTACGCCGTGAGGTTTACATCGATCTTTCTGAGCACGAGTATCCTGTTCGGAATTTTTTATGTGCTGAACAATGCTCTGCAGGCTATGGGTGCGGCGGTCAGCGCTTTTATCATAAGTTTGAGCAGACAGGGAATCATCTATATCCCTGCGATCTTTATCTTGCAGGCTCTCCTGAGGGAGAACGGCATCGCATGGGCACAGCCGGTCGCCGATATCCTGTCCACAGGGCTTGTCCTTCTCCTGTTCATGCGCTCCTTAAAGCAGATGCAGGGGTGCATCGGCGATGAAAAAGAGCATTGAGTAATCAGGTGGGAAGAAAGCGTATCTTGTCGGATATCTTCACCCGCTTATACAGGTCCGCGTACTCGGAGGCCTTTAGATCCGCAATATAATTCAGTTCATAATTCTTTTCAGGGTAACGTTCTTTTACGATATCCACCGCCTTATTGTAAGCGACAGCGGCCTCCACGGCGCTGTCATAATAGCCGATCAGGTAATAACTTCTGAGGTGGATCCTTGCCCGGTATACTGCTTTTCCGTTTTTCCGGATCAGAGAGACGCCGTGGTAAGTGTTCAATATCTCTATATTTTCATATCGAAAATCGAAAGGATCACCGTTAATAAACCGGTAATCTTTCCCGGGAACGGCATAATTTTTGATGCCATACCGGGAGAAAAGCGTCACCTGCATGCCGTAGTCCGCCACAAAGAGGTGGTTTCCCCGGCGCATGATCTTGTGGGAGGCGTAGTAAAACAGATCTTCCATATCAAACTTCAACTCGAGCTCCGGCTCCAGATAGTATAGAAAATAACTTTTCATCAGATAGACCGGCGTGGCAAAGTAGAGTCCGTTGTCCCGCAGATTGATTAAAACCACCCATTTTTCAAAGGAGAGCGGCAAAGTATTTCGGTAGTCGAGAATTTTTCGGGACTTTTCCGAGAGAACAGAAAACGCCAGAAGATAGGCGGCGTGGGCAGCTTTTTCCTCCGGGAAACTGCCGAGGCTGATATGCTTTTTTTGCCAGGTAATAGAGGCACGGTAGGAAGGCGTGCCATCTTTTAAACTTGTTTCGTATACACCGGGAAGGCTCATAATATTCCGTATCCAAAAGATAGTCTGTACCAATTTTTCAAATTATTATACCATATCCCCGGCGATAATACCATTTATATTTTTGGGCTTGCATTTGTTGGACGGGGGGGTATAATGAAAAATGGAAGGAGCAAAGAACATGGCCAGATACAAAGTTTCCAATAAAAATATTTACGGATTTAAGGACAATATATACCAGATGTTCCTGCTGGTACCGGTGATCATAGCGTTGGCGCTGCTTGCGGAATTCTGTTTAGGACCTCTTCTCTATAAGGGCTACCAGAAAGATGCCACACTGGAGAAAGATGCGGCGGGAAGTGAAGCGGGGGAGAATATCCCGGTGGCGGAGTCCATAGAAGAAATGGAAAGCCTCGGCACCTTTACATTTATCACCAGCGGAACGGTACTCAAATACGACACGTTCCGTGTCGGGGAGGATATCTATCACCGGATCGAATTGCCCAGCGGAGAGAAGGTCTTTGCGCATATCAACAAAAAGGCTCTTCTGGAGACGGATGAAGTCGGTGTCTATCGTTTGCCGGTGGGACAATGGAGAGAGTGGGAGGCGCCGGAAGAGGCCAGGATATATGAAGCGAATAAGTATGTTATGGACCACTACGTAGATATGTATGGGGATTATGTGCCGGTGCTGACAGAGGCAGATTACGGTATGGTGCTGGGCAGAGCGGCTTCCGCATGGCTTTTTGTCATCGTTATGGTCCTCTACAGGGTGATCGGTGTGAGACGTTGGCGTTTCGCTCCCGCCTTTTTCTGGAAGAGAGATCCCCTCCTGCCGCGCAATGATCTGGAGTGCTGGTGCGCTTCTACTTTTGCGATCTGGGCCCATTCTTTTCCCATGCTGGAGGGATGGCCTCTGGTTACCGGTGTCCACGGAAATCGAAGAGCGGTAGCCAATTTCAAAAAGGTGGCGCTGGGAGAACAGTGGGATATCAGAAACAGGCAGGAAGGAATCCGGACTGTACACGAACTGGTGGAAAAGCATGCGGGTCGTTTTGACACGGATTACGCTGGCTGGGATCTGTGCCGTGCGACGCAGCTTCTTGGCATGATGTATCTGGTGAAAATGATAGACAGGGAGGAACTTGACCGGGAATTCTCCGCCACAGGGAAAGTGATCCAACAGCAGTTTTCATCCTGGGATGCGATGGCGGAAAGCTATCTGCATGGCTATGAGGCGTGGCTTAACAGGGTCGGAAGCAAGGATGCGGCGCTAAGCGCGGCATATCGAAGAAATATTTTTGAGAAGTTAAAGGCTAATCCGGACGGACCTTATTCCGTTCCCTTCCGGACGGATCTGACATGGGTTGCGGGAAGCAAGGGGGAAAGGGCTGAGGTGAATCGGGTGCTGGCGCGCTATCGGGCGAGTGGGACATGATTGCAAACAAAGCTTTCTTCTCGCCATATCGCCTTTGCGATATTGACAGGCATGGTATTTAAGACAAAGATGCCAGTTTGCTTGTGTGCGACACGTTTGATGTTGACGCGAAGCTCGTTTTCGATAATCAAATTTGCGGATTTCATCTGTTGTTTGACTTCTTTCATATCGGATTCGAGGGTGGCAGTTCTTTTATCCAAAGAGTCTGCTTTTGCGTCCAGAGAATCCACTTTTGTATCCAGCAAATTTACTTTTTCAAGAATCTGATCTATTTTTTGATTAGTAGTCATATGATTTTCTCCTATTACGTCATCCATACATCACAGAAAAATACAGTATCGGTTGATTCCAATTTGGGGGAGTGATATAGACTGCTTTTTATTTAGCAGAACTTATAACATGTGAGATAGAACTTTATAAAGATCAGGTAATAGACAGCTTACAACAGATCTGCAGGCCTGTCAATATAAAATCATAAAATTATACCGTTTCTCCTGTTTATTTCTCTGCATCAGAAAAAGACATCTTCCAAACCTGCCCGCTCCAAAGAAGATGTCATTGTCTATTCAGAATAGAATTTTTTACAGATGTCGAAAATGCTCGTTCTTTATCTTCTGATAATAGGCGTCTTCTTCTTCACTGAAGGCAATTTCAACCACATCGCTTGCCTGACAATGCAGGATCTGGCACAGTTTGTGCAATGTTTCCATGGTAATATTTTTGTTATGCCGGATATTACTCATCGTGTGACTGCTGATATTGTAGTGGTTGATCAGGCTGTAAGTAGTAATACCACGCTTTTTCAGTGTGCGCCACAAGGCATTGTAATTGTACATAATCATTTCTCCTTTGTATTGATCTTTTATTTCGTTCCCGTTCAGGACGGTTTCATTCCATTTTATATAAGAAAACAAAAAATATGCCGATAAAATAGATAAGGGGAATTTTAAATAGTGGATGGCTGACGATATTGAGGGAAACATTTTGATGGAGATAGCGATAGTGGATGATGAAAAGATCATCTGTAATGAGATAAAAAAGCGGATAAAAAAAATAAAACCCTGTTGCCATGCAGACGAATATGCAAGAGGGGAGGATATGCTTTTTGCGGATAAACTGTACAATATCGTATTTTTGGATATACAGCTGAAGGGAAGGGACGGCATCGATATAGCGGAGGAACTGCGGCAGAAATCGGAGAATACGATAGTGATCTTCATCACCGGGGTAAAGGACTATGTGTTTCAGGCTTTTGATGTGGCTGCCTTTCATTATCTGTTAAAACCCATAGATGCGGAAAAGTTTGAGGAAGTGTTTGTGCGCGCCTGGAAGGAAGCGGAAAAGCGGAAAAGGAACGAGACGGGGTTTTTGTTGATCAGAACCAGGAACCGTACATTTCCTTTGCCCAAGGACAGCATTCTCTACGTGGAGAGCAGGGGGAAGAAAGCGGAGATACATACGGCCAGGGAAACGATCTCCATGTATGCCTCTCTGAGCGGCCTTCAGGCGGAGTTGGGGGAGGAGTTTTACCGCTCACACAGGGGATATCTTGTCAATATGGCGTATGTTTCGGAATACTATCACGACAGTATTCTTCTGGCAAACGGGGAGAGCATCTATCTGGCAAAAGAAAAATATCAGGAATTTGCGAGAGCATATATGCGCTATCTGAGAGGTGGTGGAGTCATACATGGCTGAGCGGATAACCGTTTTGTGTGAGATCATCGGTTACTTTTTGCAGGGATATTGCCTGCAGTATTTTCTCGGCCTGTTTTTGGAGAGCAGGTACCCCAGGCGGAGGATAAATTTTTTTATCATACTCAGTTATGGTGTCTTAAAGACGGCTATCGCTTATCTGATCTCTTTTGATAAAGGGGGCAGCTTAAACGGCTTGTACCGGCTGGCGCTGCAGGCGGTTTTTCTGACGGTCCTGACATTCTGCTTATACAGGGCGGTGAAAGCTGTTACGGTTTTTCTGATTACCGCTTTTCTGGCCCTCAGCGAGATCTGTTTTTTTATCGGTTATCTTGTCATGGGCATGAGCACAGTCCTGCTGGAACTGGAACTCTGGTTTTTTACGAAAGGTTATATAGCGGAAGCCCGTTTTGACAGATTGATCCGGGGGACTGCCGCGTCACTGCAGATATTGTGTTGTGTATTGTGGGTTCTTTTGTTGTACCTTTCATTGCGGAGAGTGGCGTATTATTTCAGGGAAAAGGACCATGAGATGCAGAAAACGGAACTTCTGTTTATTCTGACGCCAGGCCTCGCCGGGCTTTTGCTCTGTGTGCTGTTACGCATCATTATGGTCACGGTGGAGGACGGCAGACCGGCTCTTTTGTACGACAGATACCCTGCTCTGCAGTTTCTCATTCCGGCGATATTGTTGGTTAGTACTTTTATCCATCGTGTACAGCGTCAGGCTTTTTCAGGATATGATCCTGCTGAGCAGGGAGAGGAGCCGGCTTGTTATTCTGGAACAACAGATCGATACACTGCAGGAACATATCAGAGAGATCGATCGTCTGTACAGCGGAGTGCGGAGCATAAAGCATGATATAAAAAATACTCTCGCCGTATTGATGAGTCTGTTCTCGGAAGACAAAGCGGAGGAGAGCCCGGAGCTTACGGCATATCTGGCGGAGCTGAACCGGAGTTTTGACAGGCTGGAATTCAGGTTTCGGACAGGAAATGCGGTGGCGGATGCACTGTTAAATATAAAATATCACGAAATTACGGGGCGCATACCGGAACTTGTGTTTGAGGCGGACGATTTGATATTCCAGGAGGATATTCGGATCCAAAGTTATGACATTGGCGTCATTTTAGGCAATGCACTGGACAATGCGATGGAGGGCTGTATACGCCTGATACAGCGTCAGCCGAAGGCTGAGACTTTTATCAGGCTCCGTTCTTTTCGGAGAGGGAGGTATTTCTTTCTGGAGGTGGAAAACAGCTTTGACGGGAGGCTTTCCGGAGAATGCAGGCCCGGTGTTCCCGCAACGCTGAAAGCCGATAAGCAGACACACGGCATTGGTTTTGAGAATATGAAGAAGACCGCCGAAAAATACGGCGGTACAGTAGATTATTCCGTTGAAGGTGATTCGGGGGAAACAAAAGATTTGCCCGGTTATGCAATATTTACCTTATCCGTTATGCTGAATTCGAAAGGAGGGATGGGGATGTAATCAAAAGATACGGAGAAAAAACAACAAAATACCTGCTGATTTCAGCGGGAAGAGAGGAGGACATGCATGAGTATGGATTTAACTTTTTTATCTGACAGCTATATGCAGCAAATACTGCATCAGCTCAGAAACGTGAGAGACCAGGAAATGCAGAAAAAAGGCGGTTTCCGGTTCGAAGATATCCTATCGTCAAAGGAGGATGCCTCAGGCGTTGTCTCGTCAAAGAATAATATTCCGGGCACTGTGTCGGCGGAAGCGAAAGAATACGCGGAATATCTGAAAAAAACGTACGGCAATGTGATGATAAGGAGCGTCGGAAAAGACCAGCAGAGCATGGATGATCTGGGTATGGGCACAGCGGGCATGGGAAATGTGGTGATCGCGCCGAATATTTTGGAACAGATGGTACAGGACCCGGAGAAAGCCGCTTACTATGAGGGGAAGATCAAACGCTATTTTCAGGAACTGCCGAAGATCAAGGCGGAGATTTCCGCGATGGGGCACGAGATCCACTCCTGCGGCATCGTCATTCACCCCGACGGCACGGAAACCTATTACATCACCGGAGACCTGAAGCCGGAGGTGAGGGCAAGGATCGAGGCACAGATCAGGGCGGAGCAGGAGGAGAAAGCATCGCGCCGGCGAATGTATTTCATCCAGAGCAAAGAGGCCGCCGAGAGACGCACAAAGGAACTGCAAAATTACATGAAACATAAAATGATGACGGATCAGATTCGCTTGGACCTTACCGGAGAGCGAGGGGTTCTGACTGACAGAGGAACCGACTGGATATCCGCACTTGCTTATATGGGAGGACATATCTTATGAGTCTGAATATGTCTATGCTAAATCCCTTTTCTTTTTATGCGTTGAAACAGAAAGCCGATATACTAAACGACCGGTCACATGTAACCGGGTATGGCAGAGAAGTGCCGCAAAACTTTTCAGATGCCGTAAAGGTGAAGGAATATACAGAATATTTAACAGCAAAATATGGCAATCTGACTGTCAAAAGCGTCGGCAAAGACAGAAAAACGCTCGACAGTCTCGGAAAATCCATGAGCGGGAACGATGTGATCATCGCGCCGAATATCCTGGAGGAAATGGCACGGGATCCGGAAAAAGCCGCTTACTACGAGGGTAAGATAGACTCTTTCTTTGCGGATATCCCGAGACAGACGGCGCTCTTTGCCGCAAAGGGACTGGACTATCAGCCCTGCGGTGTTGTGGTGCATGAGGATGGAATCGTCACTTATATTGGCGGATGCGCGGACTCCCCGGAACGGGTGGCGCAAGTGAATGCCATCAACAGAGCGAAACGGGAGAAACAGGCGGCGCAGAGAAAAGCGGCGTTTGAGAGAAGCGAGGAGGCAGCGATCCGCATAAGAAAGCGGATGGAACAGAAAGCAGCAGATGAGTTAACTCATGCGGAAGGAGGAAGTTTCAGATGAATATCGGAAGTGTTGGATATGCAGGATATACAGAATATACTTCAAAATATACAGCGAAATATATAGCGGAGCAGACGGGCAAAACCTCCGCCAAAACCGGATTTTCAAAATCGGTGGAAAAGGCGGAGACTGTCGGGAAGACAGGCGGAGTGACGGAAAGCGCAGTGGAGAGATACATAAAAAAACATCCCGAGGACAGATCCCACGTGGAAGGGCAGGTACGGGCCGGAAAAAAGGTTCTCGAAAAAAACGGTGTTCAGGATGTCTCCAGGGAAGATATGACAATGGAAGAGTACAAACAGTTCTTCACCGCCCTGATGGACAGTATCCCCTTCGACGCATCCCATCAGGGAGACGTGGAGATCTGGTCCATCTCCGAAAAAGGGTGGGAACAGATGAAGAACGATCCCGAGTATGAAGCGTGGGTGTTGGGGTATACCTCGGAGAACCGTTCGGTATACAATCCCTTTGCCTCCTGGCCGGGGTATTCACCGAATGTCTGTACGGAAAATTTCGGAGATTCCATCGAGCAGCATATCGGTCAGTCCGTGCCCATGAGCAGCGGGAGCAGCAAAAAAACAGATTCAGACGAAGAATCCTGGTGGGAAAAACGCCAAAAAAGGCTGAAAGAACTGATTGAGCTGCAGGAAAAAGCGGCAAGAGAGAGGGCCGCAGCATATCGAAAGTCAGAGCAGGCGGAAATGCTGCAGGAGCAGATGATGAGCAACGCCAGGCTCAGGAATTTCCTGACGGATGGAATATCCGGGGAGGAAAATACGGTATTTTCTTCCGGGCATGTCACAGTCGCGACAAATACCTATCTGAATATGATGGATCTGTTCAGCGGGAATATCGGGAAAATATAAGTTTGGGCGGCAGTTTGAAAAATCATCGGAGGATATGACAATATGAGTATATACGGAATCAGAAGCGGCGGATACCCTGCAACGGCAGGGTATCCGTACGGAAGAACGGAGAGAGGAACAGGTACGGGAGTTTACGCAAAATATGCGGAAACGCTGCAGGGGTCGGACAGGGCGGACGGAAATTTTGTGCTGCACTATTTTGACCATGAAGACGGAGAAAGAGCGGTGGCGCGCAAAAAGCTGACAGCCAGCTATAACGGAGTTCCCCTGAGGAGAAGTGCTGATGATAAAAAATATACCGATAAAGAAACTGGCATCTCTTATTATGTCGCCGACGGGAAGCATCCTTATATCACCGGGGAGGACGTGGAAAAATTAAAAGAGTTATGCGCTGCAACAGGGGAACCTCTCCTGAAAAAAATGGGTGAGATCACCGGAATGATAAGACATCTGGATGAAAACACCACGGCTTATGTCGGGGATAACGGCACTGTGATAAAATCGAAAGACGGCAGAGAATTATCGATCAACACATCCTTGCTGTCTTATGATGTACTGTCCTTCATGTTCCGGAATATCGGGTCATCAGGCGATTATTTTAACGAAAAATACTGGTTCGGAAAGATACAGGATGCCGTCGGAAATTATCTGACAGGCGGCAAATAGTACTGCATGTTGTCTGCCGCGGGATTGTCGGACAAAAATCGTGCGGCAGGACAGCGCAGAAATAAGGAGTATAAAGCATGGATATATCAAATCAAAGATCTTACCAGGGTTCATGGTATGTAAACCCGAATACCAGAACCCTGACATCAGACAGAAAAAATACGTCGATCAAAGACAGGGACGCCTTCAGCTGTATGCAGCATCTGCTGCATCCTGTGGAAGATATGGCCAGGGTGGTGCGGACACCGATGAGACTGGCTGAAAAGACCTGCGTGAACAGAATGACGAATTCCGTGACGATCGCGGCGGGAACCCGCATTACGGTAAATGACGGCTATGTTCTGACGGTGACGGAGCGGGGCGTGGAATGCCATCATGGAGAAAATTATGATCCCTATGATACGGAAGCCTATGTAGAAGCACAGGCACTGGCGGGCGCCCTTGGTACACTGCTGAGGAACGCCGGCGGAACACAGAAGACCACGGCGTTCAGCGAGGAGGATTATCAGACATGGACGGAGAATGTCTCATCAGTGCTGTCTTACATGGGCATTGACGGGAGCAGAGATTTTTCCGTAAACGGCATGAAATACCACAAAGACAGCGAAGGATACTGGGAGTCGGAAGAAAACAGCAGGGCGAAAGCTGCCTGGGAAATACAGCGGAGGAACAACCGGACATACACCTTTGCCGACGACCGGACAAAAAGCCAGGTCGCCTATATAAGCGGCTATTATCTGGAGCATGCATCGGAAGAAATGCGGGCGGCATGGCAGAAAGCTTTGGAAGAGACCGGCGTCAATCCCTTCCCGGAGGGTTATGCCAGCGCGCTGTCCCAGTTCGCCATGGAACAGGATTTTGCCACCGGAGGAAACGATGTTATTTTCGGGGCGGATATAGAGCGCAATATCGCGGCAATACAGAACATTCTGGACAGGATAGATCATCCGCGCAAAAATGTATCTGAGGAAGATCAGGTTTTCCTGAAGGAAGAGAAACTGTTTTACAGGGCGATTCTTGGATACCTGACCGTATCAGAAACGACAGACAAAATGGAGACGTCCGGCGAAAAAGTTTCCTATACTTCCTATGCATCCGCAAATTACAGGATAGAGCCGGACAATGAAAATGAGTGCTTTACCATATTTAACGGACAGGGCGAACGGCTCGGCGTCTTTTTTTACTCGGATATCAAATGCAGGCAGGATACCGCAACCGGCAGACAGCTTCTGATCTCTGAGAACGGAACCATGTGGTATGAGGCGCTGGCGCTTGATCAGGAATTGAAGGAGGACTTACAGCACATCATGGGTGTCGATGCCCTGAAAACAGAACCTCTTCAGGGATATACTCTGAAAACCCATGCCGGTACCGGTATACAGTATGTGGTCAGAGACGGCGACGAGGGACGCGGCGGCAGGGTGCTTTTGCAAAGCGAGGCGGACATCCAAAAATATGAGGCGCTGGCTGAAACATATTTCAACAGATATCCGAATCTGATCGAAAGCAAAGAGGAGGCGTACATATGGGCTTCCTTTGAGATCAGACAAATGGCAGTGCGCACAGACCAGGGCATTCTCTCCATACATTGTGATGGTATGTCTTACAATGATAATACGAACGCAGTAAAAAACTGGAGCATTCCTTTCGGGGAGGATACCTGTCAAATGATTTTTGAGTGGCTTGAACATGGTGGAAACGGAGAAGCGGAGTTGGAGAAATTTTCTGTGTGGCAGGATATTCTCAAAAAGATTAACTGCAACAAAGATACAACCGAATCTGCCCTTCAGACACCATATATGAAATATGCCGAAATAGCTTTCTACTCTGTCGGTTCCAGGGCGCCGCAGGAGGTGAAAAAGGCGTGGATGGACGCCGCCAGAGAGACAGGCGCAAACGGTCTCGGCATAGGCGCAAACGGGATGATGACTCATATCTCTCAGATGATGGTACAGCGGTTAAAGAGAAATCTGACGGGCAGGGGTTCTGACGCAGACGACATACTTGGAAACAGCGTTTCATCGGCACTCCAGGCGGCAAAAGAGGCTCTGTACGATCTGGAGAATCCGCTTTCGAGAAACAACGAAAATAGTCTCGAAGTGCAGTACTATCGCAGGAGAGAACGGGCATTTTATCAGGCGTTTATCAGAAATCTGGAAGGGCTTTTGTGAGTTATTTTTTCTTTGACAGATGACTTCCGGCAGTTATGCCGGTCAATTCGACTGACCCAGTCAATACCGGGAACCACTCTTATTTTCCCCGCCGATCCGGTTCAAGGTTGGCGGGGAAAATATCCGCCACCTCATTGATCGCGATATAGGTCTTCGGATCGATCTTATGCACCAGATTCTTCATTTTTCCCACCTGAAAACGATTCACCACAAAATAGATCAGCGTTTTGTCCAAATTGGAGTAATACCCTTTCGCGTCGATAATGGTCATCCCATTCTCAAAAGTTTCGGAGAGTGCCTTACAGACCGATAGAATACAGGGGAAGATGGCTCCGCCGAACCGCACCGTAAGGCCGCTGCCGCATACCGAAATGATCCCGCCGAAGATAGCGCACAAAAACAGATCCTTCCTTCTTTAGTCCGAACAGAAAGATCGGAATGACGACTCCGAAAGCGTTTATGATGCCTGCAGCCGTCAGAAACAGGAGATTCATAACATTCAAAGCGTGCATTACATTTAGAACAGCGTGCAGGAGATTTTTTGTCATATAGTTCCAATTCCTCTTTCCAGGGTGACTTTTTCACATCATAACATGAACAGAGGGAAGACTTTTCAACAAAATAATCGAGGCTTTCAGGCATGTCCCGGACAACCCCCGCATAGAATGGTAAGAGCAGTACAAAATGTAAGAATCGGGAGGATTGTCTGATATGTATAAAAATTGTGCTCTGATATTGTGCCTTTCCATGCTGATCACCGGCATGTGCGCGGTCAATGCAAGAGAGGCAGACTTAAACCGGAAACTGTCCGGTGATGTCTTTGACATGACATTAGAGGAAGTACAGACCATGGTAAAGGAAAACGATATACAGGAGATTTACCGTTTTCGGGAAATATTGCAGAATGTCTCATCGCCCAAAAGAACTGTGGGCTACAACGTGCTTGTCAATGAGGACGCCATATTTCTGGATGAGGAAAGCGTGGAGATTCTGTGCCGCATTGTGGAGGCGGAAGCCGGAAGCGAAGATGAGAAAGGACGGATGCTGGTGGCAAATGTGGTGCTGAACCGGGTGGAGAGCAGCCGATTTCCCAATACGGTCAAGGGAGTCGTATTTCAAAGAGGTGGAGGGATCTACCAGTTTTCCCCGGTGGCGAACGGCAGATATTATCGTGTGAAAGTTTCAAAACAGACCAGGGATGCTGTGGAAAAAGTGCTGCGAGGTGCGGACGAATCCCAGGGCGCTCTGTATTTTGTCAACAGACGTGCAGCGAACAGTTCCTACATGAACTGGTTTGATACGAGATGTACCTTTCTGTTTACATACGGGCGGCATGAGTTTTTTGCCTGACCGGACATACTTTTTTTTCATAAATTTATTTACGGAAAGACACGGTATATGCTATACTTTCATAGAATAAAGTTTTAGTATCGGAGGACAAACAAATGGTAAAATATTTCAGTACCAGAGGAGGCGGCAGTCCGGTATCGGCATCGGAGGCCGTTTTAAAGGGACTTGCGGAAGATGGCGGACTTTTCTTTCCGGACCATATTCCAGCGCTGACGAAAAGTTTAAAAGAATTCGCTGATATGTCCTATCAGGAAGTTGCTTATGAAGTGATGCAGCCTTTCCTTTCCGATTATACAGAGGAAGAGCTGAAAAATTGTATTAAAAATGCGTACGATGATAAATTTGATACGGAGGCGATCGCTCCTCTCGCCTATGCGGACGGTGTATATTATCTGGAACTGTTTCACGGCGCTACGATCGCTTTTAAGGACATGGCTCTTTCTATCCTGCCCCATCTGATGATCACCGCGGCAAAAAAGAATCACATTCACAACGATATCGTTATCCTGACAGCAACTTCCGGCGACACGGGAAAAGCGGCGTTAGCCGGATTTGCCGATGTCAAGGGTACGAAGATCATTGTGTTTTATCCAAAGAGCGGCGTAAGCCCGATTCAGGAAAAACAGATGATCACCCAGAAGGGGGACAACACGTTCGTTGTCGGCATTCACGGAAACTTTGACGATGCGCAGAACGGCGTAAAGAAAATATTCGGCGATAAGGAATTCGAAAAGCTGATGGCAGACAACGGATACCAGTTTTCCTCGGCAAACTCCATCAATGTAGGCCGTCTGGTTCCTCAGATCGTATACTATGTATATGCCTATGCACAGATGTTAAAAGAGGGAAAAATTGCGGAGGGAGAGCCGATAAACGTGGTGGTGCCCACCGGGAATTTCGGGAACATCCTCGCCGCCTATTTTGCGAAGAACATGGGACTGCCCATCGCGAAACTGATCTGTGCCTCCAATGAAAACAAGGTGCTCTTTGATTTTCTGCGGACAGGCACCTACGACAGAAACAGAGACTTTGTGCTGACCAGTTCCCCCTCCATGGATATTTTGATCTCCAGCAATCTGGAGCGTTTGATCTATCTGATCGCCGGAGAAGACGCAGAAAGAAACCGAAACCTGATGATGCAGCTTTCTGTGTCAGGAAAATATGAAATATCGACACAAATGCAGGAAAAATTGCAGGATTTTTACGGGGAATACGCCACAGAGAAAGAGACAGCGCAGACTATTGCCTCCCTTTTCGATAAATGCGGCTATGTTATCGATCCCCATACGGCGGTGGCCTCCTGTGTCTATCGAAAATACAAAAAGCAGACCGGAGATGAGACGAAGACCGTGATCGCCTCCACTGCAAGCCCTTATAAATTTACGAGAAGTGTGATAACCGCGATCGAAGAAGACGGCGGAGAAGCGGATGATTTCGCGCTTGCCGACAGACTCTCCTCCCTGTCCGGTGTGAAGATCCCCGAGGCGGTGGAGAGCATCCGAAAAGCTCCCGTTCTCCATGAGACCATCTGTGAGAAAGAGGAGATGGCAGATGTGGTGAAAAGATATCTTGGAATATAGATGCAAAAGAAAGGAAAAAGCGATGAGTACATTTGGATTTATGGACATTATCATTATCGTCAGCGGGGCCTACCTGGTCTATGTCGCGATACAGATGAAACGCACCGGCGAGATCACCAGTTCCGCGATCATCGGAAAAGGATGTGATGTCAAGAAAGCGAAGGATCCGCAGGGATTTATTGACTATATGTATATGAAGTCCATCATTATGGGAGTGCTTGTGATCCTCAGCGGCGCACTCGATTATATGAACGATATGTATTGGAATATCCCCTATTTCGGCCTTGCCATATGCGGCATTTTTCTGGTGATTCTGCTCATCTACTGCAAGATATCCATGAGTGCCCAAAAGAAATATCTCTCCCCAAAATAAGCTTCAAACGAATATAAAAACTATACTACTATGAAAGGATACCAAAGAAATGGAGCATTATTACCAGCCCGAAATCGAATGCGCTTCGAGAGAAGAGATCCTGAAGCTGCAGAACGAGAGACTTGTGAAACAGGTAAAGAATGTGTTTGACAACGTTCCTTACTACAGAAAGAAAATGGAAGAGAAGGGTGTGACGCCGGAGGATATCAGATCCGTGGACGATTTGCACAAGCTGCCGTTTTTGACAAAGGATGATCTGCGCGACGCCTATCCCTACGGCCTGATGGCGAAACCGCTGAAGGATTGTGTCCGCATTCAGTCCACCAGCGGCACCACCGGCAGACGGGTCGTGGCATTTTATACCCAGCACGATATTGATCTCTGGGATGAGTGCTGTGCGAGAGCGATCATGGCGGCGGGCGGCACCGACGAGGATGTGGTGCATGTCTCTTACGGATACGGCCTGTTTACCGGAGGTCCCGGCTTAAACGGCGGTTCCCACAAGGTGGGTTCCCTGACACTCCCGATGTCCTCCGGCAACACGGACAGACAGATCCAGTTCATGTGCGACCTCGGTTCCACGATCCTGTGCTGTACGCCCTCCTATGCGGCGTATCTCGGCGAGACCATAAATGAGAGAGGATTGAAGGATAAGATCAAACTGAAAGCCGGCATTTTCGGCGCGGAGGCCTGGACGGAAGAGATGCGCCGGGATATCGAAAAATCTCTGGGAATCAAAGCCTACGATATCTATGGTCTGACCGAGATCTCCGGACCGGGCGTATCCTTCGAGTGCAGCGAGCAGACCGGCATGCATGTCAACGAGGACCATTTCATTGCAGAGATCATCAACCCGAAGACGGGGGAAGTGCTGCCTGAGGGAGAGAAGGGTGAGCTGGTATTTACAAGCATTACAAAGGAAGCCTTCCCGCTTCTCCGTTACCGCACCCGTGATATCTGCGTACTGACCAGAAAGAAATGTTCCTGCGGCAGGACTCATGTCAAGATGACGAAACCTATGGGAAGAAGCGACGATATGTTGATCATCAAGGGTGTCAACGTATTCCCGTCCCAGATCGAGACTGTGCTTTTGAACAAGGGTTACGCGGCAAATTACCAGATCATCGTGGACCGTGTCAACAACAGCGATACGCTGGAAGTGCAGGTGGAGATGACACCGGAGATGTTCTCCGATTCCGTCAGCGAGATCAGCAAAAAGGAGAAGGAACTGGTAAATGCGTTGAAGTCCATGCTGGGTATCTATGCGAAGGTAAGGCTTGTGGCACCCAAATCCATAACGCGGAGCGAAGGAAAAGCTGTCCGCATTATCGACAAGCGAAATTTATACTAAACACTCGAAAAGAGAAAGGGGGACAATAAAATGACTGTAAAACAGATCTCCGTTTTCCTGGAAAACAGGCCCGGAGGGCTTGCGGAATTTACGAAGGTACTCTCCGACAACAGTATCGACATGCGGGCGATGTGTATCGCCGAGACGCCTGACTTCGGTATTCTGCGCATCATCGTGGATGATGTCTACAACACGGTGTGCACGATGAAGGAGGCAGGGTATATCTGCTCCGTCACGAAGGTGCTGGCGGTGGAGATCCCCGACAAGCCGGGCAGCCTTCTGCGCACGGTGACGGTTCTGGGTGAGAACGATATCAATCTGGAATATTCTTACGCCTTTACCACTCGCAAAAAAGATGTGGCTTACATGATACTGCGCGTCAATGACAATGAGAAGGCAGTAGAAGTATTGACGGAGAATGGTATTAAGCTGGTAGACCAGGATGAGATAAGCAAATTGTAATCATCATGCATCAAAAAGGGAATATTCCTTTCCGGAAATCTGTTGGAATCGGAATATTCCCTTTTGAGATATATTATGTGTCGCTGCGAAGTTTGACCGCATTAGTCACTTTCATTCGCTTTTCATCGCTGACAGCGGCATAATGTTTTCTGGTCGTATTTACATCGCTGTGTCCGAGTACACTGGCCACAAGATAGATGTCGCCGGTTTCTTTATAGAGAGATGTGCCGTAGGTGCTGCGCAGTTTGTGCGGTGTGATTTTTTTTAAGGTCGTCACGTTCCGGGTGTATTTTTTTACCATATTTTCCACGCTGCGGACACCCATCCTCTTATTTTGCATGGAAATAAAAAGGGCATCCTCATGTCCGGTCAGCGGAATCATGTTTTCTCTCTGATCCATGTAATCCCGCAGAGCGGTTTCCACCTCGAATCCGAAATAGATCGTCGCATCATAGCCGCCCTTTCGATGTACTACAAGTGCTCCGTTATCCAGATCCACATCACTCATGTTCAGCCCGACACATTCCGACACACGAATGCCTGTCCCGAGCAGAAGCGTCAAAATGGCAATATCCCGCACTTTATTGATCTTATGATATTTCAACTGGGACGTTGTCAGTTTTTCACCCCGTTCCACCTGATCTAACAGAATGGCTACCTCCTGAGGTTCGAGCCGTATGATCTCCTTATCATGCTGCCTGGGAACCGGGATCAGCGATGCCGGATTCTTTTCGATCTTCTCTGCACGGTAAAAGTAATTGTAAAAACTGCGCAGAGAGGCGATCTTTCTCGCTTTTCCCCGCTCTTTATTCATAATGACACGCCCTTCCTTATCGTAGAGCGTCATGTAATCCAGATATTCCAGTATATCATCCTTGGTGATACGATCCAGCACGGAGATCGGTATTTCCGTTATCTCCATTTTGCCGCAGACCGAATTGTTTTTATGCAGAAAATCAAAAAATACTTTCAGATCGTAGGCATAGGCGAGTCTCGTCCGCGTGGAGGTATAATCTGCCATATCATGGAAAAAAGCTTTGCAGAAAGAGGGCAGTTGCACCAGAATTTCCCGTATCTTTTCAATATTTTTTTTGTCCTGTTCTTCATAATATTTCATAGGCGCCATTTCCTTCCGTCTGTCTCATTCCGTTTCCTCAGTGTGTCCGACCGGTATTTTCCAGGCGGGGACCATATCCTGCACCGCATGGAACATTCTCTCTTTCACCCCGGGATTTTCTCGATTCAACTGTTGCAGCAGCAGGTGGACATACTCCCGCTTCGTGTGCCCGTCGGCGGGACAGGGGCTTTTTACCACGGGAATATCATATTTGTTTACAAATCCGATCACATCCGCCTCCTGCACATATATGAGCGGCCGGATCACCGTCATATCCATCCTGTCCAGATATGTTACCGGCGCAAAGCTGTGGAAACGCCCCTCGAAGATCAGGGACAGCAGCATCGTCTCCACCACGTCGTCTTTATGATGGGCGTAGGCGACTTTTCCGCATCCCAGCTCTTTCATCGCCTGGTTCAGAGCTCCTTTTCGCATCTTGGCGCACAGGGCGCAGGGAGAGGATTCCTTTCGATCCTCAAAGATTATCCGGCCGATATCAGTCTTTACGATATGGTACGGCACCCCGAGTTCTGCACACAGGGCGGTGATCCTGTCCAGATTCAGATTCTCAAACCCCAGGTCCACCGTCACCGCGGTGAGGGAAAAAGAGACCGGATAAAAGCGCTTCAGACCGTTCAGGGCATAGAGCATGGCGAGGGAATCCTTGCCGCCGGATATACCGACGGCAATATGATCTCCCTCGTCTATCATATGATAATCGTCTATGGCTTTTCTTGTATAGCTGTAGAGCTGCTGCAGTTTCATATTTCGATTTTTGTCCTTCTTTTCATGAATTATCGATAATTTCGGTTGAAAGTCACGCCTGTTTTGATATAATAATATTATTATAGTGTTTCTTAATTCATAATACCACGACAGCCATGAAAAGAAAAGGACTGAAAACCAAATGAAAAAGTTTACCAACAAGTATATGAAATGGGGGACAACGGCTCTGGTCGTACTGATCCTGGCGATCTGCTTTGTCTGTCTGATCTTCAAAGGAGAATCGATCTGGAACGGTTTGAACGTGATCTTCGGCGTTGCCATGCCCGTGATCGACGGCCTGATTATCGCTTTTATCGCAGCGCCGGTGCTGAACTGGATAGAGGACCGGCTTCTCTACCCGTTCTGTAAAAAATGCAGTGTTGATACCCGGAATACCAAAGTGAAGAAAAGGATCCGGGCAGGTTCTGTTCTGCTCACTTTTCTGTTCATCGGGATTGTCATATATTCCTTTTTTGCCATCGTGATCCCGGAGCTTGTGCTGAGCGTCCAGAGTATTATCACGCGGTTCCCGACGTATATCAACAACCTGATCGAGTTGACGGAAAAACTCCTGGCTGACAATCCGGATGTGGAAGCGTACATCGAGAGCCTGTTGAGTACCTACTCCAAAGATCTGGACAGTCTGTTGGACAATAAGGTAATGCCCACCATCAACAATTTTATCCTTTCCGCCTCCATCGGCGTCATTGGTATGTTAAAATCGCTCTACAACCTGGTGATCGGCATGATCATTTCCGTCTATGTGCTGTCCGGGAAGGAAAAATTTGCAAGTCAGGCGAAAAAGATCTGTTATGCGCTGTTTGAACGCCCCGTCGCCAACCAGGTCATCAATGCCTGCAGGTTTACCAACAAAACCTTTATCGGCTTTTTGGGCGGCAAGATCGTGGATTCCGCGATCATCGGCGTCCTGTGCTTTTTCGGCACAAGTATTCTGAAGATGCCTTACGCCGTGCTGATCAGCGTTATTGTCGGTGTGACGAATATCATTCCGTTCTTTGGTCCCTATATCGGGGCGATCCCCAGCGCGCTGCTCGTGCTGATGATCAACCCGGTAAAGTGTATTCCGTTCATTCTCTTTGTACTGGCGCTGCAGCAGTTGGACGGAAATGTGATAGGCCCCAAGATCCTCGGCGAGTCCACCGGTCTCTCCGGTTTCTGGGTCATCTTCTCCATCACATTCTTCGGTGGTCTGTGGGGGATAGCCGGGATGGTAGTGGGTGTACCGCTGTTTGCCGTGCTGTATGCAGGCATCAGTTATCTGATCAATAAACTCCTCGAAAAAAAGGCCCTTTCCACCAACACGGAGGACTATGAGGGGCTGGATCATATCAGCCTGGAAAAGGTGTATGTCCCAATGCAGGACACAGAATTGTCAAAAAAATCACAATCCGGGAAAGCAAAGGAGAGCACTGAAAAATGAAATTTTTGATACAGATCGCATCAAATGCCTCCGTGACGGTAGAAGATCAGATTGTCGGATCTATCCCTTACGGCTATGTGGTGCTGATCGGCGTGGAGGACGCCGATACGGAGGAGATCGCGGATAAAATGATAAAGAAGATGCTGGGACTGCGCATCTTCAGAGACGAAAACGGAAAAACAAACCTGAGTCTCGACCAGGTGAGCGGAAGCCTGCTTCTGATCTCGCAGTTTACTCTGTACGCTGACTGCAAAAAGGGGAACAGGCCCTCCTTCACGAGATCCGGTTCCGCCGAATATGCAGAAAAAATGTATGATTATATTATCGAGAGATGCAAAGAATCCGGCGCGGATGTCCGGACCGGCGTTTTCGGCGCAGAGATGAAGGTTTCCTTTACGAACGAAGGACCGTTTACCGTCATGCTGGACTCAGCGGAACTGTTTTAAATTTATATAAGAAAAGGAGAAGAAAAGTATGTTAAGCGCATTATTGGGAATCCTCGGGATGGTTGCTCCTGTTGCGGCGGCGATCATAGTCATCATCATCCTTGCATCGGGTTATGTCAAGGCATCGCCGGATACGGCATACATAATTTCCGGCCTGAGAAAACATCCGAAAGTACTGATCGGTAAGGCAGGGCTAAAAATTCCTTTTCTGGAAAAGAAGGACGAGTTAAACCTGCAGCTGATCCCAATCGATGTGAAGACTTCCAGCGCGGTGCCCACCGCGGACTATATTAACATTAAGGTGGACGCGGCGGTAAATGTCAAGATCAGCGACAATGAAGAACGCCTCAACCTTGCGGCGCAAAATTTCCTGAATAAACCGACGGAATATATCGCGCAGGTCGCAAGGGAAGTTCTCGAGGGCAATATGCGTGAGATCGTCGGCAAGATGAACCTGGAGGAGATGGTGAGCGACCGCCAGAAGTTTGCGACCTTAGTAAAAGAAAATGCGGAGCCGGATCTCGCTGCGATGGGACTGGATATCGTCAGCTTCAATGTGCAGAACTTTGTGGACGGCAACGGCGTTATCGAAAACCTCGGTGTTGACAATATTGTCAAAATTCAGAAAAACGCTGCCATCTCCAGAGCGGAGAGCGAAAAAGAGATTGCCAAAGCCCAGGCTCAGGCAAAGAAAGAATCCAACGACGCACAGGTGAGTTCTGAACTCGAGATCGCGAATGCCATCGCCAAAGCCCAGAAAGAAAAAGCGGTCGTCAAGGCGGAGGCGGACAGAGAATCAAAGGAAGCACAGATCAGCGCGGAGACAATGATTGCCCAGAAGGAAAACGATCTGGCTATCCGCAAAGCGGAGCTGCAGAAGGATGCGGATACCAAGAAGGCTATCGCCGACGCAGCATACCAGATCCAGCAGGAGATGGAGAGAAAGACCGTCGAAGTTGCAACCGCGGAGGCAAATCTCGCCAAGCAGGAAAAAGCCATCGCCCTGAAGGAAAAAGAAGTCGAACTCACGGAGCGCACGCTCGAGGCGACGGTCAAAAAACAGGCGGAAGCCGAGAAATACGCGAAACAACAGGAGTCAGATGCCAACCTGTATGAAATACAGAGAAAATCCGAGGCCCAGCTGTTTGAGCGCCAGAAAAATGCGGAAGCCGACAAGTTTGAGAGAGAAAAAGAGGCAGAAGCTTTAAAAGCGACTGCGGAAGCTCAGAAATACGCTATGGAACAGGAAGCCGAAGGTATCCGCAGCAAAGGTCTCGCAGAAGCCGAGGCGATCCGGGCAAAGGCACTGGCAGAGGCGGAAGGTATCGAGAAGAAGGCGGAAGCCATGAAACAGATGGGCGAAGCCGCGGTGCTGGAGATGTACTTTAAGGCGATGCCCGAGATCGCGAAGAATATTGCGGAACCTCTCGCAAAAGTCGATCGGATCACCATGTACGGTGACGGAAACTCCGCGAAACTGATGAAGGATATCATGGGTACGCTGAACCAGGTTACGGACGGTTTAAAGGAATCCACGGGAATCGACCTGAATGCCGTTCTGGCGGGCTTTGCGGGCGCCAAAATCGCAGGTTCCAACAACAATAATACAGATACTCAGGAATAAATCAAAATATAAATTATAAAAGCCGGTATATTGCGAAATATGCCGGCTTTTATATTATCAATTTATCAAATTATCAAATTATCAAATCAGTTAATGGCTCCACAGAGATTTTTTCTCTCAACTATTCGTTAAACTATCGTTTTGCGAATAGTTGCAGATCTCCTCATCCTCTGCTGTTTATTATAAACGTCCTTTTTCCACATCCTCCACATACTGAGCCAAGAGATTGGCCGTACCGTCTATGCCAAGTCGGGCAGAATTGACGGAGAGATCGTAGGTATCGGAGCGTCCCCATTTTTTGGAGGAATAGTAATTGTAATAGCTTTGGCGCTGTTTATCCTTTTTATTGATGGAGTCTCTCGCCTTGGCTTCAGTCATATGATAGCGCTCCATAATACGTTTTATCCTGTGCGGCTCATCCGCATGAATAAAAATGTGGACACAGTTCGGATATTCGGCGAGCGCGTAATCCGCGCATCTTCCCACGATCACACAGGCGCCCTCGTCCGCAATCTTTTTGATCGTATCAAACTGAGCCAGGAAAATCTTGTGACTGATCGGCATATCCACAAAAGAGGAAGAATTATAGCCGAAAGAATATGTGTCCATAACCAGATTATATAAGAAAGAACTGGTGGGACGCTCATCATGGTTTTCTATCATCTCCTGACAAAAGCCGCTCTCTTTTGCTGCTCTGCTGAGCAGTTCCTTATCGTAAAACGGAATGTTGAGTTGTTTTGCAAGCTTTTCACCTATCTCTCTTCCGCCGGAACCGTACTGTCTTCCTATCGTAATGATTGTATTCATATAATGTCCTCCTTGTTTGGATTTGATTTTTTTATCTGCTTTTAATCATAATAATAATTACTCAAACTTCGCACTTGAATAAGTGCTTATGCACCTTGAAAATTCAATAATA
>CANRWP010000005.1 GCA_947643595.1 uncultured bacterium
CCTCCTGCGCTCTCTTAAAACGAAGCTCTCCCACAGGCGGCTTCGCGTAGGGAATACCCAGGTACTCGATCCGCCCCTCCCTGAGATATCCTCTTACCTTCCCGCTTTTTGTATTTACAATATAGTCACACATGTCTTTTCCCTCGCCTTTAAACTCCTGCCCGCCGCGGCGAGATCCTCCTTACTGCCGGTCATCTCCTGCAGCACATACGCCTTCTTCCTCGGCCTGCACTCATGCCAGGATCAACGGTTCCCCCATACCGTAAAATCGTTCCGATAACATTTTTTCACCCTCCTTACCGCATTTTAAATGATCTTATACCGATAAGAGCTCTCAATGTGTTAACAGCTTAACACCTGAGAGCTCTTTTCTATATCCTTATTTTGTTTTATTTGTCCTTATTTTGACCAAACCCTTCTTTTCCGTAAAACTCCGCCGGCTTGTGCAGTTCCCGATACTGCTTCGGCGTCATCCCGGTCTTTTGCTTGAAAATCTTCCCGAAATAACTCTGGGATGGAAAATTCACATACTCCGCGACCCCTGGCAGTGTCTCCTCCGAGTAGATCAGCAGGTTCGCCGCCTTCTCCACCCTGACGTCGTTGACAAAATCCTGTAAACTGATCCCCGTCTCCCTCCGGAACAATCTCGACAGATAACTGCTGCTGATCCCCAGCGTATCCGCGATGTCATCCAAATAGACCTTCTCCCTGTAGCGCCTGTACACATAGTCCTTACACTGTTCCGTATAGCTGGAAGTGTGGCGCTTCTCCTTCTGTTCCCGCACCCGCTTTGCCAGCTCCTCCACCGCATGGTTCCGGTAGATCAGTATCTGTGCGACATCCTCACAGGCAGTACACTTATTGATATAAAAACCGCTGAGCCGATAGGCTGCCGCAGGCATGACGCCTCCCTCGATCGCGGCTCTCGCACACAGTGTCGCCGCCACAATAGACAGATTTTTCCAGTGTTCGAGCTCGCTCTTCCCCAGCCTGCCGATGTTGGAATCCATATCCTTCGACAGCCGCACAGCCTCCTCCACATTGCCCTCCTTCACCGCATCCAGGATTCTTCTCTCCTCCTGATAACTGTGGCGGTTGGTAGTTGGCATCCATCAGCTCCTGATCCGTGTACTCCTGACCGGTGATGATCTTCGCAAACATCCCCGCTATCTGCAAAATCTCCATCAGGGTATGGTAGTGCAGCCCCTTCTCCCACTTCTCGTCAATCCCGTAAAAGTGGTAAAACCGGTGCCGCTCTGTCCGGCTCATCACCTGCATACTGAGCGGCCCCATCATATAGCAGATATTTTCCTCCCGAACGCAGATATAGATCATATGGAAATCGTCCCTGACAAGCACCGGCTCCCTCTGTGCGCCCGCACTGTCTCTCAGCGCCCCGCGAAGCGCCTCACTATTGTACAGCGGATTATATGCCGGGTTTTCCTCGTAGGGGATGCACTCATCCCCCCTCAGACAGAAGACGCCTGTATGAAATATGCTTGCCAGATGTTTCAGTATATATTCCCGTTCCTTCGTGCATTGATTCATGTCGGTTTCCCTTATTTGTCTTAATTGATCCCTATAAAAAACTGCTTTCATTCATACTGCACCGGTTCCAGCAAGTCCCCGCGGATATAATATTTTCCCGCCGTGATGCCCGCATTCTCCGGTAAAGATCTCCTATCGACTCTGTACCACCAGGACCTCCCGTCTGTCCCTTCCACCAGATCGGTTACTGTGACATGTTCTCCCCGCTCCAGCCAGCCAACGGCTTCAAATTCCACTCCCGCACCGGCTCTTATCCTGCACGGACCGTCCTCCACACACATATCCTGAGGAAATTCACCGCTGTCCGAATGATCCGATATCAACAATAATGCTCCGACCGCAGCAAGCAATAAGAATAATGTGATACTGATGCAGCATACCTTTTTCATCCGCTCACGCCTCTCACTTCGCAAACTGACTGTTGTACAGATTTGCGTAAAAGCCGCCTTTTGCCAGCAGTTCCCTGTGACCCCCCTGCTCGATGATATTTCCGTCCTTCATCACAAGGATGATATCCGCCTCCTTGATCGTGGAGAGCCTGTGCGCCACGATAAAGCTGGTCCTGCCCTGCATCATCTTCGCGAAAGCGTTCTGGATCTTGAGCTCCGTCCTCGTGTCGATGGAGGAGGTCGCCTCATCTAAAATCAGCATCGGCGGCAGCGCCAACATCACCCTGGCGATGCACAGAAGCTGCTTCTGGCCCTGGGAGAGGGAATCCCCGTCTTCACTGACAATCGTGTCATATCCGTTCGGCAGACGCTTGATGAAGCTGTGGGCGTGGGACGCCTTCGCCGCCTCGATCACCTCCGCCTCCGTGGCGTCCTCCCTCGCCATCGCGATGTTCTCCCGGATCGTCCCGGTCTTCAGCCAGGTCTCCTGGAGCACCATGCCGAAGCCGTCCCGCAGATCGGAGCGGTTCATCTCCATGATATCCGTTCCCGACACGCAGATCTTTCCGCTGTTCACATCGTAAAACCGCATCAACAGATTAATGAGCGTCGTCTTGCCGCAGCCCGTAGGTCCCACGATGGCAACACGCTCGCCCTTTTTCACCTGCAGATTGAAATCCTCGATCAGGTGCTGCTCGGGCACATAGGAGAAATACACATGCTCCAGCGTCACGCTGCCGTCGAAGTGCTCTACCGTAGCGGGATGTTCCGGCTCCGGACTCTGGGGCTTTTCCTCGATCAGCTCGAAGATCCTCGACGCGCACGCCAGCGCATTCTGCAGCTCCGTGATCACGCCGGATATCTCATTGAAGGGCTTCGTATACTGGTTCGCATAGCTGAGCAGACAGGACAGCTCACCCACCGTCACCGCGCCGCCCAGAAAAGCGATAAAGCCTGTCGCATGACCGCCTCCGATGGCGAGGCAGGCGCCCAGGATCGCCACCCCCGCGTACACCATATTGTTCACAAAGCGGGTGCACGGGTTTGTCAGGGAGGAGAAAAAGATCGCCCGCAGAGAACACTTCTCAAGCCTTTCGTTAATCTCGTCGAACCGGCCGAGCACCCTGTCCTCCTGCCCGTAGGCCTGCACCACCTTCTGGTTGCCGATCATCTCATCGATCAGCGCCGTCTGTTCCCCCCTCGTCTTTGACTGCAGCAGAAACATATCGTGGGTCCTCGTCGCTATGAACTTCGCCACAAATAATGACAATGGTGTCAGAATAACGACGAGCAGCGTGATCCCCACATTGATGGACAGCATAAACCCCAGCGTCCCGATGATCGTGATCACCCCGGTGAAGAGCTGGGTAAACCCCATAAGCAGGCCGTCCGCAAACTGATCCACATCCGCGATGATCCGGCTCACCACATCCCCGTAGGAATGTCCGTCGATGTATTTCAGAGGAAGCTTCTGAATCTTCTCAAAGGCCTCCTCCCGCACATCCCGGATGACCTGGTAGGTAATCTGGTTGTTGCACACATTCATCAGCCACTGCGCGATCGCCGTCAGCAGGACGACCACGATCATTTTCTTTGCAAGCGAGTACAATCCCTCATTCACCATCCACCCCGTGTAATCCACCTTACCCGGTCCGAGGATACAGTCGATCGCCCTGCCAGACAGGATCGGGAAATACAGCGTCAGCGCCACTGTCACCGCCGCCAGAAGAATGGAGATGACAAGGATCCACTTATAACTGCTGATATGCGCCAGCACTTTTTTCAGCGTACTCTTCTTTCCTTCTTTCATACCTGTGTCCATACCTTTCTAAAAATAACGGTTCCTCTATAATGTCAAGGCTTTCATTCAGCCATGCCATTCATAAGTCACCGGAATATATATTTCCCCCGACAATATAATGATTGGCCGGTGACTTATTTCATGTCGGGCGTCCGCCCTATAGAATTGAGCGGGCAGTCTGCCCTCTGTAAGCAAGCTTCCACGGGCTGCCTGCCCGCTCAATTCTGCATGGCTGAACTGCTGCGCTCAAACTGCGAGTAGTAGATCTCCTGGTACACCTCACAGGAGGCGAGCAGTTCTTCGTGGGTTCCCTGCCCTGCGATCTTTCCGTCGTCCAGCACGAGAATCTTATCCGCATACATGATGGAAGCCGCCCGCTGGGAGACGATAAACACCGTCATATCCCGGGAAGCGTTTCTGACCGCCTTGCGCAGCGCGGCGTCCGTCGCGAAGTCGAGCGCCGACGCGCTGTCGTCCAGAATCAGTATCTCCGGTCTGCGCACCACTGCCCGGGCGATCGCCATACGCTGTCTCTGTCCGCCGGAGAGATTCCTGCCGCCCTGTTCGATCTCAAAATCCAGGCCGCCCTCCTTCTTTTCCACAAATTCTTTCGCCTGGGCGATCTCCAGAGCCTCCCACATCAGAGCCTCCTCATACGCACCGTTTATTCCGTTCTCTGAGCCCGCATCCACAATGCCCCAGCGCAGATTATCCCGCACCGTGCCGTGGAACAGCACCGACTTCTGCATCACAATGCCGATCTTGTGCCGCAGCGCACTCAAAGAATAGTTTCTCACGTCCTCCCCGCCTACCAGCACTTTCCCGGCGGACACATCGTAAAATCTCGGAAGCAGATGCACCAGCGTGGTCTTGCCGGAACCGGTTCCGCCGATGATACCCACGGTCTGTCCCTTCTCCACAGTGAAGTCGATATCCGTCAGCGCGTCGGCGCCGGCATCCTTGTAGGAGAAATCCACATGCTGAAATCGAATGTAAGCACCGCCGGTTTCCGCCTTCTCCTGTCGAAAATCCGTCTCCCCCTCAGCTGCCGTCTCCTCCAGCGAACTGGAAAACTCCAGCACGCCCGCTATCCTGTCCGCGCAGGCGAAAGCCTTCGTCACCGTGATGATCAGGTTGGCCAACTTCACAAGCTCCACCAGGATCTGGGACATATAGTTGACCAGCGCGATAACCTGCCCCTGTGTCAGGATCCCATTGTCCACCCGCACGGCGCCCGTCCGGATCAGCACCACCGTGGCGGCGTTCACGATAATATAGGTCACCGGATTCATGCAGGCGGAAAACCGCCCCACAAACATCTGCATTCTGGTCAGCGCCTGATTCTCCGCCGTGAAAGCCTCCTGCTCCTCATCTTCTCTGTTGAAGGCGCGGATGACGCGGACGCCGGTCAGGTTTTCCCTGGTCCTGCCAAGCACCCGGTCAAGTCCCGCCTGCACCTTCCTGTACAGCGGAATGCTGATCAGCATGATCCCGAAGACCACCGCCGACAACAGCGGGATCGTCACCACAAAGATAAGCGCCGCCTTGCCGTCGATCGTGAAAGCCATGATCATCGCCCCAAACACGATAAACGGCGAACGCAGAAACAGGCGCAGCACCAGATTCACACCCGACTGCACCTGGTTGATGTCGCTGGTCATCCTTGTGATCATCGCAGCCGTGCCCAGCTTATCCATCTCCGTGAAAGACAGCGACTGAATATGGGAAAACAGCGAATGTCTGAGGCTTGCGGCGAATCCGGTCGCCGCCTTCGCCGCAAAATACTGCGCCGTCACAGAACAGACAAGGCCGATCCCCGCCAGGAGCAGCAGCACGCCCCCCATCCGCCAGACGTACCCGTAATCCCTCCCGCTGATCCCCGTGTCCACGATCCGCGCGATCACAAGCGGTACAAACAGCTCAAAGGAAGCCTCCAGCAGTTTAAACAGAGGCCCCAGTACCGATTCCTTCTTGTAATCCTTCAAATAGACAAGTAACTTTCTCATACATAACTCCCATCTATATAAACTCTATCGCTTCCTGCACATTCCTCACTCCGACCAGCGCGATGCCGCAGCCCTCCTCGCAGGAGGCCCGGTTGCTCTCGGGCAGGATGACCGTGGAGAACCCCAGCTTCTCCGCCTCCTTCACCCGCTCCTTCGCCATGCTGACCGCGCGCACTTCCCCGCTTAAGCCCACTTCCCCGAACACCACCACATCCTCCCTGATGGGTCTGTTCCTGAAGCTGGACGCGACCGCCATCACGATTCCCAGATCTAACGCCGGTTCCTGCACTTTGATGCCGCCGGCCACGTTCACATAGGCGTCGCAGTCCCCGATCTGCATCTGCACACGTTTCTCCAACACCGCCATCAACAGATTGATCCGGTTAAAATCCGTCCCCGTCGCCTGTCTTTTGGGAAATCCGAAATTCGTCCGGGCGACGAGAGCCTGCACCTCCAGCATGATGGGTCTTGTCCCCTGGCTGGAACAGACCACCACCGAACCGCTCGCCCCCCTGGGCCTTCCGGAAAGCATAAACTCTGAGGGATTTTTCACCTCCGTGAGCCCTTCCTGCCGCATCTCAAAAACGCCGATCTCGTTGGTCGATCCGAACCGGTTTTTCACACTGCGCAGGATCCGGTAGGAGGCATACCTGTCCCCCTCAAAATAGAGCACCGTATCCACCATATGCTCCAACACCCGGGGACCCGCCACGGTGCCTTCCTTCGTCACATGCCCCACAAGAAAAATGGATATGTCAAGTCCTTTCGCGAGCTGTAAAAGCCGCCCGGCGGCCTCTCTGACCTGGGATACGCTTCCCGGCGCCGAACTGACCTGCTCACAGTACATCGTCTGGATCGAGTCGATCACCACCACAGCGGGACCGCACTTTTTCACGACATCCTCTATCGTGTCCAGATTTGTCTCGCACAGCAGGGACAGGGAATCGGAAAAGCTCCCCAGCCGCTCCGCCCGGAGCCTGATCTGCTGCAGGGATTCCTCCCCCGATATGTAGAGTATCTCCCTTCCATCCTCCGCCAGATGCCGGCAGACCTGCAGGAGCAGCGTGGATTTCCCGATGCCGGGATCTCCTCCCACCAACACCAGAGAACCCTTCACGATGCCGCCGCCCAACACCCGGTCCAGCTCCTCCGTATGTGTGGTAAACCGCTCTTCCCCGCCGCTCTCGATCTCCCGCAGTTTCACCGGTTTTACCGCGCGGGAAGCGGAGGTCTTTCCGCCCCCCATCCCCGGCAGGGAGGAGGGCCGTACCTTCTCCTCCACAAAAGTATTCCACTGTCTGCAGCCGGGGCACTGCCCCAGCCACTTGCTGGACTCATACCCGCATTCCTGACAGAAAAACACGGTAGTCTGCTTCCCTTTTGCCATATTGCCACCTATTTCACAGTAAATGTCACTTTCTCTTCCTTCCAGCCGGCGGAGACGGTATCGCCGCTCTTCACCCGGTCGGATAGGATCTCCTCCGCCAGCGCGTCCTCCACCACGGTCTGGATCGCCCTTCGCAGCGGTCTTGCCCCCATCTTCAGATCCGTATACTTATCCACCAGATGCGCTTTCAGCGCGGGTGTGATCTTCAGCGTGATATCCATCTGTTTCCTGCTCCTCCGGATCAGATTTTCTGACAGGAGTGTCACAATATCTTTCATATTATTTTTGTCGAGCTGATGGAATACCATAATCTCATCCACCCGGTTGATAAATTCCGGCTTAAAGAGCTTCTTTACCTCCTCCATGACATTCTTTTTCATTGTCTCGTAATCCTGCTGCTTCGTGCTCCCGGAAGAAAAGCCAAGATTTTTCGGCTCCACGATCCGTTTCGCGCCCACGTTCGATGTCATGATCAAAATGGTATTTTTAAAACTCACCTTGCGCCCCTTGGAGTCGGTGATATGCCCGTCGTCCAACACCTGCAGCAGAATATTGAACACATCCGGATGCGCCTTCTCGATCTCGTCGAAAAGTACCACCGAATAGGGATGTCTGCGCACTTTCTCGCTGAGCTGGCCGCCCTCGTCAAAACCCACATACCCCGGCGGAGAACCGATCATTTTGGATACAGAATGCCCCTCCATGTACTCCGACATATCCACCCGGATCAGCGAGCTCTCGGAACCGAACATCGCCTCCGCCAGGGCCTTGCTGAGCTCCGTCTTTCCGACACCGGTGGGTCCGAGGAACAAAAACGACGCGATGGGTCTGTTGGGATCCTGCAGGCCTACCCTGCCACGGCGCATCGCTCTGGAGACGGCAGTGACAGCCTCCTCCTGCCCGATCACCCTCTTGTGCAGGATGGACTCTAACTTCAGTAACTTCTCGCTCTCCTTCTCCTCCAGTTTCTGCAGCGGAATTTTCGTCCACATCGAAGTCACGGCAGCTATGTCTTCCTCTGTCACCACATAGCTCTTCTCCATTCTCTCCCGCTCAACCTTATCTTTCAGACGATTGTATTTTTTGACTAACTCATCCTGGGCCTGCTTCTGCTCGCTGGCCTGCAGATAAGCTTCAAACCGGATGGAGCGCTCGATCTTGATATCCAGCTCCTTGATCTGAGCCTCCAGCTCATAGAGCTTCTCCGGCGTCTTCATGATCTTCAATCTCGCCGCGGAGGAAGCCTCGTCGATCAGGTCGATGGCCTTGTCCGGCAGTCTCCTGTCATTGATATAACGGCTGGACAGACGCACCGCCGCCGCCAGCGCTTCCTTCGTGATCGTCACACGGTGGTGCTCCTCATACTTGGAGGCAATTCCCTCCAGAATGGCGACGGCTTCCTCCTCCGTGGGCTCCTCCACCGTCACAGGCTGAAAACGCCGCTCCAACGCCGCGTCCCGCTCCACATATTTCCGGTATTCCTCTATCGTTGTGGCACCGATCAGCTGGATTTCCCCCCTGGCCAGGGAAGGCTTTAAAATATTGGATGCGTCGATGGCGCCCTCCGCGCCGCCGGCCCCGATCAGTGTGTGCAGTTCATCCAGAAACAGCAGCACGTTGCCGCTTGCGATCACCTCCGCGATCACCTTTTTGATTCGCTCCTCAAACTCGCCCCGGTACTTGCTGCCCGCCACCATGCCGGACAGATCCAACACCAGCACGCGCTTATCCTGCACGGTAAAGGGCACATTTCCGGACACGATGCGCTGCGCCAGCCCTTCCACCACCGCGGTCTTGCCCACGCCGGGCTCTCCGATCAGACAGGGATTGTTCTTCGTCCGCCTGCTGATGATCTGGATGACGCGCTGGATCTCGGACTCTCTGCCCACCACCGGGTCCAGTTTTCCCTCCTTTGCCAGTGCGGTCAGATCTCTGCTGTACTGTTCCAGCGTGGAGCCCTTTTTTTTCTGCTGTCCTCTGGCCTTCATCAGATCCGTCTTGTACAGATTGGGGTCTTCCCCGATCGCATACAGTGTGTCCGCATACACTTTCTGCGCCGATATCCCCATCGTCGTCAGAAGCCTTACGGCCACATTATCGCTCTCCTTGATCATGGCAAGCAGAAGATGTTCGGTTCCGATCAGGTCGGAGCCGAATCGCTCCGCCTGCTTCGCCGCCTCCTCCAGAAGAATTTTCGCCTTCGGGGAATATCCTTCCCTCTCCTTGATCACAACGCTGACTTCCGGCACGATATAATCCTGGATCAACTGCAGCAGTCTGCTCTCATCCAGCCCGTTCTCCGCCAGCACTCTGTACGCCACACTGTTCTCTTCACGGTAAAGGCCCAACAGAATATGCTCCGTCCCGATATATCCCTGTCCTGATTTGCGCGCCGCCTTCGCCGCCCGCTGCAAAACCGATTTTGCTTTTTCCGTATAAGGTGACTGCATCTGTTACATTCCTCCTGTCTGAAACTCCGTACACAACGGTACAGCCGACAAATTGCCGGCCGTCCATCGTACATCATTTTTATTCGTCATCGTCCATGTTTATGAACGAAAAATCATCGTCATCCTCTGTCAAAAAGTTTTTGGACTTCCATTCCACATCCGGTCTCGCCGTTCTGCGGGCAGGCACGCTCTCCTGGTGGGCGGGCGCTCTTCTGACAGGCGCCGCAGGCTGGGCGCTCCGGGTCCTTACCGCCCCGGCGGCAGACCGCCTCGGTATCTCCTCCTCCGGTCTTCTCTGCTGAGGCCGCCTCTGAACGGTTCTCCCCTCCGCCTCCGGTCTTCTGGCACTTCCCGCTTCCGGTCTGCGTCCCGTTGCTCTCGCGCCCCTTCCCCCGGTGCGGACGCTCTCCCTGCTCCCGGTTCTGGCTTCTGCCTGCACCCTTCTTCTCACGGGAGGAGCCTCTCTGAAATCGTCATCCTCATCCTCGTCGTCATCGTCGTCGTCATCGTCATCCTCTTTCAGATCATGATACTTAAAGCCGAAGATTCCGAGCGCGATCAGGGCGATCACGAAAAGCACCGCGAGAATGATCACTGCGATCCTCATCTTCTGGATCTCTTTATCCTTGATCTCCACATTGTGCGTATTCATCTCATCAGCCTGCAGAAGCTGTTCCAGTTTATAGCGCTTCTGCGCTATATTGTCATGAATATACCAGCAGTCCACGCCCTCCTGGTCCGGCTCAAAGAAGAGTTCATAGTCATTGTTCCCCCCGGTCTCCCCCTCTGTCGGCATATCTTCGTACATTTCGGCCAGTTCATCCCCGCCCGCTTCTCCCTCCGGCGTCTCTTCCGTCGGTGCGGGCTCCACCACTTCGCCGAGCTCCACGCAATCCTCCCGGATGAATCCCGTCACATTGGAACCGTTGTTGATAAAATTCACCTGATACCACTTCTTCCCGCTGCTGTCCGTAGAAGTTCCGGTCAATGTCACCGCCGCACCCTTCGGCAGCTTTGTCACCGATTCCGCGCTGGTGGACGCGCTGGAACGCACATTCACATTGTCTGTCGTCACGGTGGCGGCCTGGGAAGCCATCGTCTCCACCGAGGAGGAAGCCGCCGGCTGCGTCGGTTCCGTCGGTTCCAATGCGGCGGAAGTCGTCTCTCCAGCATCTCCCTCCGGAGCCTTCTCCACGGTATCCGAGCGGACATAGCCGGACACGTTATTGATCGATACCCTGTACCAGGTCTCTCCCTCGCTGTCCTTCTCCTCGCTGACCACGTTCAGACTGTCTCCCGCGTTCACCGCCGTCATCACCTCGCTGCCCGTGCTCGCCGAGTTGCGCACTCTGGTATTATCGCTCTTGACAACGACCCAGTATGCCCTGCTCACAGAACTGTTAAAATACAACATGCCCATGATGCAGAGCAAGGTTACTATAGTACCTCTGACTAACCTTTTCCCTCTCATGTAGAACCTCTCTTACTCTCTTGTCATTATGATTGATCTGTTTTACAACTCCATAATAGTGTTGCCGATATCCCATCTCATATACTTGTTCGCGAACTGCACCCACTCCGTCGCCTCATAGGCATGCCTTCTCGCCTCTATCAGGTCCGAACCCTTCGCGGTGACGCCCAGCACTCTGCCGCCGTTTGTGACAAGGGTTCCGTTCTCATCAAATTTCGTGCCCGCGTGGAAACAGTAATATCCCTCCTCCGTGTCAAACCGCTCCAGGCCGGAGATCGGAAGCCCCTTCTCATAGTGCAGCGGGTATCCCTCGGAGGCCAGCACAACGCAGACCGCCGCATTGTCCTCAAACTCCAGATCGATCTCATCCAGTTTTCCGTCCACACAGGCTTCCATCACCTCCAGGATATCGTTTTTCATCCTGGGCAGCACCACCTGCGCTTCCGGGTCTCCAAACCTGGCGTTGTACTCCAACACCTTCGGCCCCTTCTCCGTCAACATCAGCCCGAAGAAAATAACGCCCCGGAAAGGTCTCCCCTCCGCCGCCATGGCGTCCACTGTCGCCTGATAAATATACTTTTTACAGTATTCATCTATCTCCTCCGTATAGAAAGGACTGGGGGAGAAGGTGCCCATGCCGCCGGTGTTCAGACCGGTATCGCCGTCTCCCGCCCGCTTGTGATCCTGCGCCGAAGACATGATCCTGATCGTCTTTCCATCCACAAAGGACAGCACCGAAACTTCTCTTCCTGTCATAAATTCCTCGATGACCATACGATTTCCGGCATCTCCGAACTTCTTGTCCTCCATAATGGTCTTCACGCCCTCCTGCGCCTCCTCCGCCGTGCTGCAGATCAACACGCCCTTGCCCAGCGCAAGCCCATCCGCCTTCAGCACGATCGGATAATCTGCTGTCCTCAGATATTCCAGAGCTTTCTCCGCATCGTCGAAGGTCTCGTATGCTGCCGTGGGGATATGGTATTTCTTCATCAGATCCTTGGAGAACGCCTTGCTCCCCTCCAGGATCGCCGCATTCTTCCGCGGTCCGAAAGTGCGGATCCCCGCTGCCTCCATCTCGTCCACCAGGCCGCCCACCAGCGGATCATCCATACCGACGATCACCAGGTCGATCTCCTTCTCCTTCGCGAAGGATACCAGTTTTTCAAATTCCATGGCGCCGATCGGAACGCACTCCGCCACCTGCGAGATGCCCGCGTTCCCCGGCGCGCAGTAGATCCTTCCGGCCCTGGGGCTCTTTGAAACGCTCATGGCGATCGCGTGCTCGCGGCCGCCGCTGCCGACAATTAAAATGTCCATATTTAACCTCCATCCCGGCACAGTCATAAGTCCGTACCTTTTATCGTCGCTATCCCTGTCGCAATGGATTCCCGCTGACATAACCTGCCGCGATCCGCTCGATCGCCTCCGGCAGAATCACCCACTCGGCTTCCTCCATCACTCGTCTCTGCAGAATTTCCGGTGTGTCGCCCTCCTGTACCATCACAGCCTTCTGCAGGATGATGGGCCCGGTGTCCGTCCCCTCGTCCACAAAATGAACCGTAGCACCCGTTATTTTAACGCCTCTCGCCAGGGCGGCCTCATGCACCTTCAATCCGTAGTAACCCTTCCCGCAGAAAGAGGGAATCAGAGACGGATGGATGTTGATGATCCGGTTCCGGTAGCGGGCGATCATCTCAGCCGGAAGCACCACCAGGAACCCCGCCAGCACGATCAGATCGGGAGCCGCCTCATTCACGGCGGCCAGGAAAGCTCCATGAAACGCCTCCCTGTCCGGAAAATCCTTCGGGGAGACACAGATCCCCTCTATGCCCGCCTTCTTCGCCCTCTCCAGCGCGTAGGCGTCCTTCTTGTTGCTGATCACGCGGACCAGCTCCACATCCTCCAGTTTACCCGCCTCTTTCGCGTCCAGGATCGCCTGCAGGTTCGTCCCTCCCCCGGAGACACAGACCAACACTCTCAGCATAATGTCACTCCTTTTTCGCCTGCCTCCACACTGCCGACAATATAGGCCTTCTCGCCCGCCTCGCTCAATGCCGCCATGGTCTTTTGCGCGTCCGCCTTATCCACCGCGAGTACCATGCCCAGCCCCATGTTGTAAGTATTATACATCATTTTCTCTTCTATGCCGCCCTTCTCCTGCAGCAGTTCAAAAATCGGCAAAACATCGTAACTGTCTTTCTTTATCACGGCACAGACGCCCTCGGGCAGCATTCTTGGAATATTCTCGTAAAAACCGCCGCCCGTGATATGGCTGCAGCCCTTCACGCGCACGCCCGCCGCCTTCACGGCTTTCAGCGCCTTCACATAAATCCTGGTCGGCGCCAGAAGCGCCTCACCCAACGTCGTCCCCAATACATCATAATACGTATCCAGGCTTTCTCTCGTCATATCAAACACTTTCCTGACAAGGGAAAATCCGTTGGAGTGCACACCGGAACTGGCGATGCCGATCAGTACGTCGCCCGCTTTGATATCCGCGCCGGTGATCATATCCTTCTCA
The DNA here is from genome assembly GCA_947643595.1 of uncultured bacterium. Taxonomy (GTDB): domain Bacteria; phylum Bacillota; class Clostridia; order Lachnospirales; family Lachnospiraceae; genus 1XD8-76. The sequence goes on from CANRWP010000005.1 coordinate 13,574, forward strand.
TCCACAATGCCAACCGCGAAACCGGCAAGGTCGTACTCCTCCTCCGGCATCAGGTCGGGATGCTCCGCCGTCTCTCCGCCGATCAGTGCCGCGTCAGACTGCACACAGCCTTCCGCCACTCCCTCTACTATAGATGCAATTTTCTCGGGAAAGTTTTTTCCGCAGGCGATATAATCCAGAAAGAATAACGGTTCCCCGCCCGCGCAGGCGATATCGTTGACGCACATCGCCACACAGTCGATCCCGATCGTATCATGTTTGTCCAACACAAACGCCAGTTTTAACTTTGTGCCCACACCGTCCGTTCCCGACACAAGTGTCGGTTTTTCCATCTCCTTAAAACGCTCCATGGAAAAGGCGCCGGAAAATCCGCCGAGCCCCCCCAGCGCCTCCGGGCGCATGGTCCGTCTCACATACTGCTTCATCAGTTCCACGGACTTGTAGCCCGCCTCGATATCTACGCCTGCTTTTTTGTAATCCATTCCCGTTCTCCTATTTAACGTAATTTTTATATCCGACTTCCTGTAACTTTTGATCTTTCGCCTGCACTTCCCGCTTCATGTTCTCACTGTACTCTTTCAGCTTTCTCAGCAGCGCCTCATCGGAAGTGGCAAGGATCTTTGCCGCCAGAAGGCCTGCATTTGCGCCGCCGTTTATCGCCACCGTAGCCACCGGAATACCGGAAGGCATCTGCACGATGGAATACAGGGAATCCCGGCCGCCCAGAGATGTGGTATGCATCGGGATCCCGATCACCGGCATCGGAAAGATCGCCGCGCACATACCGGGCAGATGTGCCGCCATGCCGGCTCCGGCAACGATCACCTTAAATCCCTTTGCCTCGGCCCCCTTTGCGTAAGCGAAAAACTCCTCCGGCTCCCTGTGTGCCGAAAGGATCGTCATCTCATAACTGATACCGAGCTGATCCAGGATCCCCGCCGCTTTCGCCATCACCGGCATATCCGAATCACTGCCCATCACAATTCCTACCTGTGCCATTTCCTTATCCTCCTTTTCCTTCCATAGTGTAGCCGAAATTCCCGATCTGCGCAATATCTAAACCGAAAACTCCCCGGAAATCATTCACGAAAACCGCTTCACGATACCGCTGATCGCATTCGCGTTCTCCTTGTTCCGATCTACGATCACCGTCATCGCCTCCGTTGTCTCCTCCGTCTGTCTTGCCTTATCCAGCATATCCTCGCTGCTGATATTCTCTGCCCCGGGTACATCCGATACCTCCCGGATCTGGGACTGGATATTCTGCACCGTATCGGCAAAGATGCCGGAAGCCTCCGCGATATCCGCAATAATGCGCTGAATGTCCTGGATAGACTGATAGTAATCTCTGGTCGAATCCGCAAATTCCGTAAAGCGGGACTGCACATCATTCTGCAAAAACCGGATGACCTGATCGAAACATTTCTGTACATTTCCGATATTGTCCCTTGTCTCATTGCAGATCGCCTGGATCTGCGTTGCCGCCTCGATTGAAGCATTCAGGGACAGCAGATTGGTCTGGCTGGCAATGCTCAGTATCTTTGCCGCCATATCATCGATGCGCATCAACGTCTGCAGCTCTTCCATCGCCTTTTCGACGGCTTTTTGATTGTCCTCGATCTGCTGTTTTGTACTCGTCATGGTATTGTCCGCCAGGCGCTGCATCCGCTCAACCTCACCCAAAAGCTGTGTCCCATGAACGCTGCCCTGTTTGATCTGCTGTTCTACCTCAGCCACAACCTGCGCGATCTCTCCTACTTCCTGATCTACCTTCGTCACGGTCTCGTTGATCTGCTCCGTGTGCTGCGCGAATGTCGTCGCGGCTCTGGTATTATCCGCCACACAGGAGATCAAAACATCGGAAGAATCCTGCATTGCCACAGCGGAATCGCTGAGCGAAGAGGAACAGTCCGTCAATGTCGCCACCATCTCCTGCAGTGCTCCGTACAGAGAATCCATGGCCGTCGCGATCTTCCCGATCTCACTTCGCTTTCCGATCCAGGGTTCCAACTTTCCGTTTTTCTGCAGCCTCAGATTTCTCAGCCCGATAATGGCTTCCTTCACATACCGCAGAGGCCGCATGCTGATCACGATCATCACAAAGGAAAGTACGCTGATGATCAATACAAACACTATACAGATCTCTCCCAGGATAACCATATTCTCCCTGGCCGTACTGTAAATATTGTCCTCGCTGTCGTAGGAGATGACCGCCCAGCCATGTTTATCGATATATTGATAACTTACAACAAAATTCTCTTCCTTCCCCTCATAGACCATCTCACCCGCGCTCTGCCCGGCCTTTATCTGATCGATGACCTGCAGCAGCATCTCATCCTGAATCCCGGTCGCGATCAGGGATTTATCATCCGCGAAAATATAGGTACCGGTCTCCACATTGATCATATAGTAGTGCTCTGTATCCTCCTCACTTTTCAGTCCGTTTAAAAGAGCCTCCATTTCTTCCGCAAAGGGCCCGCCGCCCACATAACCAAGAATGGTTTTTCCGTCCGTGTCAAAAACCGGACAGTACATGGACAGTATCAGTTTTTCGGAAGCCGGAGAAACAATGATACCGGCGTCGTACAGCCCGCCTCTCAAAGTCATTTCATTCTGCAGCGCCTTAAGCCCTTCTCCCTCTCTTGTCACGATTCCGATGACATTCGGATTGGAATGTGCGATAACATGGGTATCCCACTCTCCTATGTAGAGCCCTTCCCAGTTTTTCAGGCCTTCATAAAAATATTCCGTATATTCCTGCGCCGCCGCCTGCTTTTCCGCATTGCCCGCGTCCTTCAAAGTTCCCTGACCACCGGGGCTTTGCTGAACGCACTCAGCATATCCTCCTGTCGTGTCACATGCTCTTCGATCACCGCAGTCTGACCCGCCAGCATACTTTCCATATGATTCCGTTCCGATTCCTGCATCATACCGTTCAGCGTTTTGTTTGCCGTTATATAGAGCAGGCTCATACATAACATAACGATCAGCATGATCCCAAGTGTAATCTTTCTGCTTAATTTCCAGTTTTTCATTGTCCCTTCTCCTGTTGTCATTTTTCATTCTTTTACTGTCTCTATAATGTATTTCTCTGTTATCCGATTTATCCGCCCGCATCACCCCCCGGAAAGCAGCGGTTCATTCAGCACCTCACAGCCCGGCAGCACAAACCGTCCTTCCTCAATGATCACCACAACGCTTCCATCCGCCCTGACCGCGGAAACCTCCCCCAGTTCATCGTAGGGAATCGTGATATCCGTGTGACAATTGAAATATGCCTGCTCCGGGTGCTCCTTCCTGACAAGAGACTTCTCGTTATCCCTGGCAATGATCTCCTTGCCATCAGGGTTATATACCGCCACATCCTCCGCATGGGAATAACAGGTATCTCCCACCGCAAAATGGGGACCCATCTTCTCCGCGATCAGGATCGGCAGCTTATCCTCGATCTCAAGGCGCTTTGCCGCCACATATGCCGTGGTATTCGTGCCGATGGCAAACTCCCCGAGAGGCAGCGTGTCATGGTGAAACAGCACCGTATCTCTGACCAGCTTCTTATTCTCCGCCTCCGTCTCAAAATTGGCGCAGTTATAATCCGTCACCATGCCGTCCCGGAAAGTCAGTTCCAGGTTCTCATACTGCAGTTCGTTCAAAAATACTTTTGTCACATGCAGCGTCCCCTCGGTACCCGCGAGAAGGGGCGATGTGAACACTTCCCCCACCGGGATATTGACATCCGCCACACAGTTTTCAAAGTTCGTCTGATGCGCCCGGTCCGTCAGCTTATGCAACATCACCTTCATATCGGTGCGGTTCTCCCCCATCCCTCTGATGATGCAGTACTCCGCCTCATCCAGCGCATCGATGATCCTCTGCTGGATATTCCTGTAGAGGTTATAGTCCAGCGTATTCAGGCGGATCGTCTCCTCAAAAACTTCCTCGAAACGCGCCCCGATATCCGGCACCGGAAAGGCGATGATCGTGAAGCTGCGCTCCTCCCCCTTGATATATTCGTTGGTGATCTGCCCCGCTCCCGACGCGTACTCCACCGATAATTTCTGCTGCTTCTCCGTCAGCTTCACCGCGCAGTCCTTATTCTCCGGCGTAAAATCCGCCTCCCCGAAGATCTCCATCACGGCAGGCCCTGCGTGCACAAAAGCCCACTCCCTGTTCTCCTCAAAACTGTTTTTTAAAAGTTCCAGCTTCCGGTTTACCAGCTTTTTATCCAGAACAAGCCCGATATCCTCTCTGTGGTCATAGTCAAACTGCTTATTCGCCGCGGCGCCGTAGACGCCGATCCGGTTTATTCCTTTCCCCTCCAGAATACTCACCGCCTGGCGGTATATGACAGGCTTAAGCCCCATCTTCTCAAAATTTTTCACCGCCGCCCGGATGATCCGCTCAAACCCCAGATGATAGCGGATGTTCACCGTCTTTTTCTTCGACAGATCCTTTCTGCCCAGCACAAAACCCATTCGGTAGCCTTCCGTGTAGGTGTCCGCGATCAGCTGTATCTTCTCCTCTGGAAGCCCCCGCAGATAGTCCGCCATTCTCTCTTCCTGCTTCGTCACATACTCCCCGTAGGCATAGAGAAAACGATTATCCGACAAATCCGCCTCCATCACGATCTTCGCGCAGAAATCCTCCGCCGGATCTACCTGTGTCCGCACCCGCCTCTCCATCACCACTTCCGAATAATCGCTGACATACCAGTACAGAATTTCCCGGATCTCCTCCGGCTTCGGGCCTTCAACCCCATCCTCCCAGGCGCTCTCAAAGGCGCCGTAAACTTCCAACAGCAGCTCCTGCCTGATCGCCAGCTCCTGCGCCCTTCTCTCATAGCAGGCGGCGATCTGCGCCCGCATCTCCGCCGCCAGCGCACATAAAAGCTGGCTGTACTCCCCCAGCCTCTCCTGACACACCGCCGGATTTGACCAGCTCGCGCCATAATTTTCCGGCAGTATCTCCTCATACAGGCCGCGGTTTAGCTCCCGCAGCTCCTCCAGGGAATCCTTCTCTCCATCGCCGGAGCGCAGATACTTATTTAACTTACAGCACACATTGCAGAACGAAAACTGGCTCCGGAAATAGCACAAAAAAGAATCTTTTCCTTCTTCCTCCCGATCCCCGTCGAGCGAATCCAATATTTCCGAGATCCGTCCCTCCGCCAGTTCCAGACGCTCCGCGTAAATTTCTTCCTTGTCCCGATACAGTAACACTTGTTATTCCTCCATGCCTTCCATTAATTCTGAAAAATTTACCCATACTCAGAGCAGCGCTCCCGCATACAGGATCAGACTCACCAGCCCGATCGCCAGCAGATTCAGCGCGATTCCGACATAGCAGAACAGATAAAACTTATCTTTTTCCATCCTGCCGAGCACTCCCAGTACCACGCCGACAAAGGCAAAGATCATGGCAAGAAAGCAGGCCGATCCATACCTCATATTTTCTGCCCCCTTATCCACATAGGATAAATATGCCGCCAGAATAAGGGATGCTGACGACAGTACGCCCAATATGGTAGACATGATCGCTTTTCTGGGATGTTCCTTATTGGTAAAAATATAATTTTTCTTCGCCATCCGACATTCTCCGCACTATCACATAAACGAAAAGGGCACTTCCCGCGGAAAGCACCCGTCCATGCTAAAACAACATCTTTGATTTTCTGGAAAGAAGTTTTGCTCCGCTGATGATCAACAACACTCCTCCCGTCACACCTGCCACAATACCGATCACACCGAGTACAATATTCAGTGCGCCCGTGCCGTTCAATGTCTTAAAAGTTTTTTCTTCCATGTTCCGCCTCCTGTTCTACGCTCCGTACTGCGCATAGTATGCGTCTATTGCCGCTTTCAAAGTATCATCGATATAAACTTTCCCTCTGTAAGGACGGTTATACAGATGCTCCACCACTTCCTCCATCGTCACGATCGCCGCGGTCGGAAAACCATATGTCTCGGAAATTTCCCTCAGGGCGCTCTTTTCTCCTTTGCCTCTCTCCATCCTGTCCACGCTGACCACCAGGCCGCAGACCTGCACCTCCCCCTGGGCGCGGATGATCGGCAGCGTCTCCTCTATGGAGGTTCCCGCCGTAGTCACATCCTCGATCAGGAGCACCTTATCGCCTGCCGCAAGCGGACTCCCTAACAGGATTCCCTTATCGCCGTGATCCTTTAACTCTTTCCTGTTGGAACAGTATTTGATATCCTTATCATATTGTTCGGAGATCGCGATGGACGCTGCCACGCTTAAGGGAATCCCCTTGTATGCCGGTCCGAACAGCACATCAAAATCAAGCCCGAACTTATCATGGATCGCTTTCGCGTAATAGCCGCCCAGCTTCCGAAGCTGCGCCCCCGTCCGGTAAAACCCCGTGTTGACAAAAAACGGTGTCTTTCTGCCGCTCTTTGTGACAAAATCCCCGAATTTCAGCACATCGCTGTCCACCATAAACTCGATAAATTCCTCTTTATATCTTTCCATATACCGGCGCTCTCCTTATTCTTCGTATTTCACCTGAATTGCCACAGCTTTTATCGCTCGAATTTCCTTCCCAATTTTACCATATTTACCGCCTGTAATCAACTGTTTTGTTCTGCATGGCAGTCGCTTTGAATCTACAAATCGTTTAAAACTTTTCTCCGACGATCCCCATCTGCCCTTCCGTCAGCTCCCACTCCGTGTTCACCTCCACGATCACATCCCCGTAACAGATCACATATTCCTTCTCCGCCTCATCGTCCCAGTACACGCGGTATGCCTCGTCCGCACCCCAGGGCGCGGCGTCCATCCCGCGCAGTTCATGGTACGATGCCTCTCCGTTATATTCCTGCGAGTAAAAATAGTTGTCCTTCACGGCCCGCAGACACCAGTCGTAGAGGAACGGCATTTTGATCTTCGTGACCGTGTATCTCATGCCGGGGAGGTTCCCGACGTCCCGCCTCGGCATCTGCCACGCCTCGATTCTGGCGAGGACAAAGGATTCCTTCTCCGTCAGCTCATAGGAATACAGCCCCCGGGGATTCCCGCCAAATTCCCCCTGCAGCAGCTCCTCCACCGTAAAAGGCAGTTCGTCGCATCCCGCCTCATACGTCCTGCCGTTGTATTCGTAAGTCTCAGACATCCCCCTGCCGGAGAAATTCCCTCTGATCACCATGAGAAACATGCCGTGCACCATGGCGATGAAGAACAGAACACCGATGACAATAACCGTCAGCCGGTTCACCGCCGCAGACACGCCCTTTCGCTTCATCCAGCCGGAAACTCCCACGATCAGCGCCGTCAGCACCCCCATCGTCAGAAACATATAGAAAAAGACGCGCGCCAGCCTGCCGCTGCTCAAAAAAAACATTTCCAGTAAAATAAAGAAAATCACGAAATACGGCAGCAAGCTCCAGACTCTGCCGACGCCCTCCGCCGGGACAAAACGCCCGCTCTCCTCCGCAGCCCTCTTCGCCTTTTTGTACCAGAGAAAGTAGCGGACGATCTCCCTGATTACGTAGACCGCAAACAGCGTCCCTGCCAGAAGGAGAAACAGCACCGCATTGTCCGCCAGCGTCCCCAGCGGATCACATCCGAACCTCTGCAGGTTTATCCCCACCTGCAGCAGCCAGGAAGCCAGCAGAAGGATATAGGGGAACACATAACTCTTCTTCGCCGACTGGTGAACCTTCTCCACCTCCATCACGGCGTCCGTCTCGATCGGCACCGGATCCTCTTTTTCATTGTAAAAAATCTGCATCTGCTCGTTTGTCGCCGCCAGCTTCCAGCCCGCATGTTCGCAGAAGTCCCAGAAAAGCCTCTGTTCCTCGGACCCATCTGCCTCAAAGACGGATTTCTTCGGAAAATAGGTCACAGAGAAACATATCTTTCTCGGCTCGATCCTGCGAAATACCCAGTTTACAGAGATCTTTTCCAACATCCAGCCCTGCTCGGCCTGCTCCTCCAGATATTTCCGGATGCCGGCTTTGTCGTAGAATGTGAACTTCGGTATACATCTCTTCGTCTCTCTCATCACTGCACCTCCTTATCTTCCTCACCGCAAGCTCTCCGTGAACCATCCTCTCCGAAAATCCGCCGGTAATCCGCCGCCTGCGCCTGGATACGCCCGTACTCTCTCTCCAGCATATCCCGCCCCTTTTTCGTCAGGATATAGCTGCGCTTCCTGCCCTCCATCTTCGTCTCCCGTATCATGTCCGCCTCCAGAAACTGCTCCAACAGGGTATAGAGAGTGCCGGAGCCAACGCTCACCCTGCCGTCCGTCATGGCGGGCACCCTGTCCAGAATGTCCATCCCGTAACACTCCTCCTTCAGACAGAGCAATGTGTAAAACATCTGCTCCGTCAGCGTCTGAAATTTAAGGCGCGGCATCTCATCACCCCCCTATTCTCGATAATCGAGTATTCCTGTTTTCATTATATTCTCGAATATCGAGAATGTCAACAAAAAAGACGGCCGTCTCCTGTCCTGGCAGAAAACAGCCGTCATTCTATTCGCATTTCTATCTTTTTTCGAGCGCCTGCGCAATATCCTCCCTCATGTCCAGCACGGCCGCCCTTGACGCCTCGCCGAAATGTTCCGCGCCGTACTTTCCGTACTCCTCCTGCTGCCATGCGGCGATGATGCCCCTGGAGGAATTGACGATGGCTCCCAGCCCGTCCGCGTTGAAGAAATGCACGAGATCTGCACCCTTTCCGCCCTGAGCGCCGTAACCCGGCACCAGAATATAGGCCTTCGGCATGATCTTCCGGAGGATCTTCCCCATCTCGGGATAGGTCGCTCCCACCACCGCGCCCACATAGCTGTAAGAATCGCCCATGCATTCTTCTCCCCATTCGGCCACCTTCTCGCCCACATGCTCATACAGAGGCCTGCCGTCGATCAGCCTGTCCTGGAACTCCCCGCTGCTGGGGTTGGACGTCTTTACCAGCACGAAGATACCTTTTTTCTCCTCCCGGCATACCTTCACAAAGGGCTTCACGCCGTCCGAACCGAGATAGGGATTCACCGTGGCAAAATCCTCGTCGAAGGCGGCGATCCGCTTTGTCCCCACCGTCACCTTTCCGAGATGCGCCGTTGCGTAGGCCGCCGAGGTGGAACCAATATCCCCTCTCTTCACGTCCCCGATCACGACCAGCCCTTTCTCCTTACAGTACTTCACAGTCTTCTCGAAAGCCTTTAATCCCTCCAGACCAAACTGCTCGTACATCGCGATCTGCGGCTTCACGGCGGGAATCAAATCACAGGTGTTATCTATAATCTCCCTGTTGAACTCCCATATCGCCTGTGCCGCCCCCTCCAGAGTTTCGCCGCACTCTGAAAAAGCTTTCTCCAGAATCTGCTCCGGAATATAGGAAAGCATGGGATCAAGCCCCACCACGATGGGCGCTCCCGTCTCCCTGATCCTGCTTACCAATCTGTTGATCATGTCATTCCCTCCTGTATTTTTCATTCTTCCCCGCTCTCTCGGCGCAGTAACGGATCCATCCCTCCGCCGCGTCACCTCGAGCGCAAAAATTCATTTTCCCTGACCGCCGTCTCGTCGTCCGGATAGTCCTGTATGTATTTGCTCATCAGCTGCGCCGCCTGCTTGAAGTTTCCCTGCCTCTCGTTGACCACGATCTGATTGAAGGACAGAGTCTGTCTGAGCGCCGCATCCTCCAGCGCCAGTCCGGATTGCAGGGCGGAAAGCGCCGATTCATAATCCTCCAGCTGCACATAGCAAAGCGCCAGCTGGTTGTAGATCAGCGCGCTCTCCCCCTGATCCTGCAGATAGGACAGATAGACGCTGGCGGCGTAATTGTACTCCCCCAGGTTCTCCCAGGTCTTCCCGAGATAGTAGGTGGCCTGCGCGTCCCCCGCGTCCCTGGCCTGCTCCAGATAATTTCTGGCCGACTCGAAGTCTCCCAGATAAAAATATATCCGCCCCTTGTCATAATTGCCCATATCCTTCGGCGCTTTCTGGATCACCGACTCCAGATAAGCGGTTCCCATCTCCTGATATCCGGTCTCATCCATCACCTTATAAATTTCGATCAGCTGATCGTAGTCCGTGGGCGCCAGCTCGATCGCCTTGTCAAAATCCGGCTTGGCCAGCTCATAATTCCCCATCCGGATCTGCACGATCCCCCGCATAAAATAGGCCTCCCTCGCATCGCCCTTCAGCGCCAGGACCGCGTCATAGACTTTCTTCGCGTCCTCCGACCGCCCAGCCTTGTAGTAGGCAGTGGCCAGATAATAGTTCACATCGTAATCCATGGCGTCCGGAATACAGCTGCCCGAGGAAAGGCACTGCTCCAGCGCCGCTGCCGCCTCCGCGTACCTCGCCAGCCCCAGATTCGCCAGCCCCTGCCCCCGGAAGATCAGTCTTTTGTCCTCCCCCGACACAAGAGCCTTGTCAAAACAGGCGAGCGCGTCCTCATAGCGCAGTTCCTCGATGGCCGCCATTCCCGCACTGATATTGCTGTTCTTCTCCTTGCCGCCGCAGCCCGTGCAGAGCATTCCCGCACACAAGACCGCAGTGAACGCTGCCTTTATTCTGATCCTTTTTTTCATCCGCTGTACCGTCATCTATATTTCCCGTGTTCTCCCGCTGCCACTTCACACGATGCCCCCGGCATCTTCACAACAGTATAACAAAATCTTCGACATTTTTCTATAAAAACTTCTCCGGTCATCCCGAAACCCTTTGTGCAGACAGTCCATCTCGTACAAAACCTCCGGATCCTTCCCCCTCAGATCCGCAATACAATGGATCCCGATATTCTGCAGATGTTTTTCCATATTGTCGCCTATTCCCGGTATTTTTTTCAGATTGCTCATCCTGTCTCCGCCTCCTTTCGTTCCAGTATAACTTATTTTCTGAAATTTTTATAGCTATGGAACCGCAATATTGTATATAATAATAAAAACGTTCAGAAAGGACTATGGTATGTGCACCTGTATTGATTTCCAAACGAAAGACCATTACTTCGGCAGAAATCTGGACCTGGAATACCGTTTTAACGAAAAGGTCGTCATCACGCCGAGGAATTATCGATTCGAGCTGAAAAACGGTTCCGCGCTCCATACCAAATACGCCATGATCGGCATGGCTTCCGTCCGGGACCGCTATCCGCTCTACGCGGAGGCGACCAATGAGAAGGGACTGTCCATGGCCGGACTCTACTTCCCGAAAAACGCGCACTTCTGTTGCCGGAACAAAGACAGATTCAATCTCTGCCCCTATGAACTGATTCCCTATTTTCTGGGGCTCTACACGAAAATCGCCGATTTTCGGGATATTCTGTCCCGTCTGAATATCGCGGATACTCCCCTGGCGGAAGATCTGCCGGTCGCACAGCTGCACTGGATGATCAGCGACGGCACCGAATGCATTATTCTGGAACAGATGGAGGACGGGCTTAAAATTTATGACAATCCTGTCGGTATTCTGACGAACAATCCGCCCTTCTCCTACCATCTCGCCAACCTCAACAACTACATGAACCTCACCCCCTGCTGCCCGGAAAACCGTTTCTCCGACCGGTTAGACCTGCAGCAGTACGGAATGGGCATGGGCGCCATCGGTCTTCCCGGCGATACCTCCCCTGCCTCCCGGTTTGTGAGGGCATCCTTCGCCAAGTTCAATTCCGTCTGTGAGGAGGACGAGGAGAGCTCTGTCACCCAGTTTTTTCATATCCTGGATTCCGTCTCCGTCGTAAAGGGAACTTCGCTGACAAAGGACGGCCTGGACGACCTCACCACCTACTCCTGCTGTATAAACGCCACCAGAGGAATCTACTATTATAAAACCTATAACAACAGCCAGATCACCGCGCTGCGCATGACAGACAGGGAAAAATGCAGAAAAACCCTGTGCATCCATGAGTTGATCGATACCCAGCAGATCCGGTATCTGAACTGATCTGTCTGTGCCGCATTGCTGAAAGAAGGAAAAATATGCCCTACAAGATACTGCTCGCGGAGGATGATCCGATCCTCCGAAACGAATTGAAAATACTGCTGAAAAACGCCATGTATCAGGTCGCCGCGCCGGACACTTTCGACCGGATCCCGCAGACGGCGGCGGACGAAAAGGCCGACCTTGTCCTGCTGGATATCAACCTGAACGGCAGCTCCGGCTTCGATATCTGCACGCAGCTGCGCCAGGGATCCGACACTCCTGTCATTTTTCTGACCGGCCGCACAGACTCCATGGACGAGCTGACCGGCATGCTGAAGGGTGCCGACGACTATATCACCAAGCCCTTTCTGCCCGCCATCCTGCTCGCCAGGATCTCAGCCGTCTTAAAGCGCACCGTCAAAGCGGCAGAAAGCCGGAACGCCGCAAAATTCTCCCACAGAGGCGCAGCGCTGGATATCGCCGCCTGCCGGCTGACCTTCGACGGCAGAAACACAGATCTGACCAAGACCGAGATGAAGATCCTGCACCTTCTGTTTCTGCAGCCGGGCGCCTTTGTGGCCAGGGAAGATCTGATCGAATATCTGTGGGATAACCACATCTTTCTGGACGACAATACGCTCAGCGTCCATGTCACAAGGCTCAGGGAAAAGCTGAAAATGATCGGACTGCGTGATTTCATAGAGACGAAGAGAGGACTGGGATACCGCATATGAAACTATCTGCTTTTGGGAAAGACAAAGGACTGCTCCTGCTGCTGCATCTGGTGTGCATGGCTCTGCTCTCCGCTTTTTTACATATCACAGGCTATCCCGCCGCGAACATCACATTGATCTGTATCTTCTGGCTTCTGCTGCTCAGCGTGTGGTTTCTCACCACATATCTGCGGAGAAAAAGTTATTTTCGGGAAGCCTTCCGCCTCCTCGAGGACATCGACAACCGCTGTCTGTTCGGGGAGATGCTGCCGGATTCCTTCGCCCTGGAGGACAGGCTCTACCGGGAGATGATCCGCATCTCCACCCAGTCTGTCATCGAAAAGATCCGTATGCTGGAGGACGCCCAGAAGGAATACAGGGAATACCTGGAGAGCTGGGTACATGAAATCAAAACGCCCATCTTTGCCGTAGAGCTCCTCTGTGAGAACGCGAAGCACACGAATTCCGGCGCACAAATAACATCTGTTATAAATAAACTCATCCGCGACATCCGCCTCGAAAACAGAAAGATTGAGAACTGTGTGGATATGGTCCTCTATCAGGCGCGCTCGGAGCAGGTCTACAAAGACTACCGGATCCGGGAGACCGATCTGCGGGAAGTGGTCTGCGAGGCCCTGGAAAAAGACCGCCTGCTGCTGATCCGAAGCGGAATACAGGCGGATGTCTCCTGCGACGAGACAGTCTATACCGACAAAAAATGGATCGTCTTCATCCTGAATCAACTGATTCTGAACAGCGTGAAATACCGCTCCGAAACGCCGTCCCTCCGCTTTTATACACACCGCAGTAAAGATAATATCGTTTTGACGATAGAGGACAACGGGGCGGGCATTCCCGCCGAGGATCTCCCGCGGATCTTCGAGAAAGGGTTTACCGGCAGCAACGGACGCGACCACGGGAAAGCCACCGGCATGGGCCTGTACCTGTGCAAAAAGCTCTGCGACAGGCTGGGCATCCTTCTCACGGCGCGGTCTGCATACGGCAGGGGAACAGAAATGATACTCACGTTTCCCGTCAGCAGCTATATTGTACGTACATAATATAAAATCTTTTCTTTTTATTGTACTTTCCACCCTGCACGTGGTATAGTTAAAAGAATTTATGGTATTGCTTTCTTTTGCGGTTCTTATCGTTGCCATTTTGGAATATGTCAACCATAAAAAATAGCACCCCCGCTCTGACAAAGTAAAGGTGCTATTTTTTACCAATATTTTCGCCGGAAACGGATAGGTGTAAGCTATCGTATCGGCTCCCTTGTTAAACATATTATACCTGCCGCAACAGAATCTGTCAAATAAAACCCCTCAAATCTTTCAAAAATGTAAGATAACTTTAACCTATCCTGATACCCCAGCTTCTTCCCATGTGTTATTATTCTCTTATCCTGATTCTATACAAAAACGAGGTACACCATGAACAGTTATATCCGAATATGCGACATCGAAAAATACTACGGAAACGCATCCCATGTGACCAAAGCCGTAGACCGCCTCTCCTTCACCGTGGACAGAGGCGAGTTCGTCGGCGTCATGGGCGCTTCCGGATCCGGGAAGACCACGCTCCTAAATTTGCTCGCCACCATCGACAGGGTGAGCGCCGGCCATATCTTCTACGGGGACACCGACATCACCGCCCTCTCCGAGGACGCCCTGTCGGAATTCCGGAAAAACAATCTGGGCTTTGTCTTTCAGGAATACAATCTTCTCGACACACTGACCATAGAGGAGAACATCTCCCTGGCGCTGACGCTGCGGGGCAGCGGCAAAAAGCGGGCGCAGGAAGCAACCGCAAAGCTCTTAAAACTTCTGGATATCGAGGAGGTGCGGGACAAATTCCCCTACCAGACCTCCGGCGGTCAGAAACAGCGCTGCGCCTGCGCCAGAGCGTTAGCCAACGATCCGAAACTCCTGCTGGCAGATGAACCCACCGGAGCCCTGGACTCCCTCTCCTCCCAGACTCTGCTGGAAACCTTCACGACACTCAACCAAAATCTCGGGACAACCATCCTGATGGTGACCCACGACGTTTTTTCCGCCAGCTACTGCGGCCGCATCCTGTTCCTGAGAGACGGGAAAATTTTCCATGAGCTGCTTCGCGGGGCAAAGCCCAGACAGCTCTTTCTGCAGGAGATTCTGGACGTTTTGTCTTTCACCGGTGGGAAAACAGAATAGAAATGAGGTATCACGACATGTACTTAAAGCTCGCATTCCGCAATATGAAACGATCCGCCAGAGACTATCTGGTCTACCTTCTCACCATGACTCTTGTCAGTGCACTGATGTACACCTTCAACGGCCTGCTCTTCCAGAACGAGCTTAGACAGTACTGGAACACCGAGGATATGATGGAGGTCATGGTCTGTCTCGCCACCGTGTTTATCATGCTGGTCACCGCCTGGCTCATCGCCTATATGGTGCGCTTTATGATGGAAAAGCGAAGCACGGAATTTGGCATCTATCTTCTGCTGGGCATGAAAAAAAACGCCATGACAAAATTGTACCTGCGGGAAAACATTCTGCTCGGCGCCATCTCCCTGCTGTCGGGCATGTTCTTCGGCATTTTTCTGCAGCAGGTTCTGATGGCAGCCCTGTTTTCCATGCTGGGAATGACATACCATCTCCATGTCGCCTTCCACCCGGGCACCATCTCCATGACCGTATTCAGCTTCGGCGGATGTTACCTGCTCTCCCTGTTCCGCTGCCGCCGGAAATTTAAAAAGATGAACATCCGCGACCTGATGAAAGCCAGCCAAAAGAACGAGGAGATCAAAGAAAAGTATGAGCAGGCAAAGCGCCTCCTGCTGCTGCTGTCCGTCCTGTTTATCCTTCTGTTCTGGAGGTTCTTCGGCGCATTGCAGAGCAACGGCGACACCGCCCTGTTTCTGGTGGGGCTGGTCTCCACGATCTTTCTGTTTTACATCGGGCTCTCCGCCTCTATCGTCTGCTACATCCGAAAGAAAGGTTCCCTGATCTACCGCGGCGAAAACCTCTTCCTCCTGCGGCAGTTTGCCTCCAAAGTCCGCACCATGCAGTTCACCATGGGCACTCTCACCGCCCTGTTCACGCTGGCGTTTATGGGCTCCTCCTTCGCCCTGATGCTCGGCAGCTGGCAGACCCACCTGCTGAAGATCAAATACCCCTTCGACATCCTGCTCTACAGCCCGGATCCCGCGGACACCTTCGAGAGGGAGATGCAGTTTCTGAAAGAGAAGGTGACGTCCCTGGAATATTACCCCTACCGCATCTACACCGACGGAGATAACAGGGTAAACGCCTGGATGCTGACCCACCTGTCCAACTGGGGAACAATGTACCAAAATCCGGACGGGGACCCCAACATGCCGGATATCGAGAACATGCTGGAAAATTATAATACTTACTATGTCTGTGATACCTACATGGGACTCTCCGATTACAACCATCTGCGGGGCATGCTGGGCTATGAGAAAATCACTCTGAAGGAGGACGAGTATGCCCTGCAGATCAAATCCCGCCTCGCACAAGATGTGCAGGATATTGCCGACAGCCTGAAGCTCTCCGGTATCCCCGAAGCCCCCGGCTCCCCGGGCGCAGGAAATCTACACGCAGACAGCCCCCTTCTCGTCTGTGGCGGAATATACGCGGACCCCTTCTCCCAGGACGGGCACAACGGATGCGATTACCTAATCATCGTGCCGGACAAAGTGTTGGGGCGCATGCACCCCTACTATTCGGAGCTCGCCGTGGATATCGACGGCTCGGCGCCGCCCTTTTTGCGGGAAGAGCTGGATTCTCTGAGAACCGCCGGGACAGAAGCCTTCCGAAGCGCCGCCCCGGCTCCGGAAGACAGCATGAGGCAGGGTTCCGATACGCTGATCGTCTTTGGCGCCGTCAATGCGGTGAGGGACAACCTGATGGCATCCATGGCCTACATGCTTGCCTCTGTCACGATCCCGCTGTTTTACATCAGCCTGGTATTTTTGTGCGTGGCAGTAACCGTACTGTCGGTACAGCAGCTGAGCGATTCCGCAAACTACGGGTTCCGCTATGATGTTCTGTCAAAACTGGGACTGAAAGAGTCCGAGATCCACAGCCTGATCTTCCGACAGCTGACGGCATACTACCTCTGTCCCGCTCTGCTCGCCATCCTGATCAGCGGAAAGATGATACTGTTTGCCGGGGAACGCTTTGTGATGATGACCGGCGTACCGGTCTCCTCCGGCTCCTTCTTCCTGAAGAGCATCGCCCTGTTTTTCGGGATCTACCTGGTCTACTTTGCGCTGACCTGTGTCAGCTTTACAAGAAACGTCAGGAGAGGGCACCGTTAGCCCCCTCTCCCGCATCGTTTTTTACGAAATGTTTTACTCTACTTCAAAATCTCCTCAAACACGCTCCTCTCCACCGTGAACTCCTGCGCCCCCATATACCCGGGCGCTACCTCGTACTCATCGAACACCACCACCAGGTTACCGTCCCCGTCAAAGTAAAAATTCTGGTCTTCCTTCAGCTCTTTCCAGTTCCACTCGGGCACATCACTGTAATCCACCCAATAGATATTGTTCTCATCTTCCGCCATCTTCGCCCGCATCTGATCCTTAATATTCTCACTGAGCAGCTCGTTGTAATCGCTCCCCTCCCGGAACAGGTCGCCGACCTGCACCTGCTTTCCGGTTTTCTTGTCGATCGTATAGCATTTATAGCTCTCATAACCGCTGCCTGCGCCCTGATAGATGGAGAGTTTCAGGGTAAAATAGTTCTCATTGTCCGTCACCGTCTCATGGTTTATTTTCAGGGAACCGTAACTCTCCCCGAGATCCGCCGAAGCCTGGAACTCTTCGATCAGCTGATTCGTCACTTTCTCTATATCAAAATTGATCTGCTCCACCGTCTCCGCTTTTTCCGCGTCATCCGCCGCGTCTTCCGCCACGATCTGCGGAACTTCCACACTGGCGTCAAACCGGTCGCTCTCATACTGATAATCCCGGAATGTCACCGCCTGGAACAGTTTCCCCACCACCGGGAGGGAACCCATCGCGTGAGCGACATCCGCCC
Organism: uncultured bacterium; assembly: GCA_947643595.1. Taxonomy (GTDB): domain Bacteria; phylum Bacillota; class Clostridia; order Lachnospirales; family Lachnospiraceae; genus 1XD8-76. Next base: position 31,228 of record CANRWP010000005.1, read on the forward strand.
CTGTGTTCGGCAAAACCACAAACAGCGCCGCCGCTGCCGCAACCGCCGCCGCAATGCGGAAACCGGCTTTCTTTTTCTTTCCCATTTTTGATCTCTTCCTTTTTTCCGCCTCGGCCCGTGCGATCCCGGCCTCCAGCCTGTCTCTCATCTCCCCGGGCACCGGGATCCTCCTATAATCTTCCCGTCCCGACAAAATCCTCTCCTCCGTATCCCTGTATTCCATATTGTTAAATTCTCCCATTCTCATACCCTGCCTTTCCGCTCGTCACCAAGCTGCTTCCAAACGATATCTTCCCTATGCCGACACCGACAGCCGCTCCCGCAGCTTTGTCAATGTCCTGTAAAGCCTGCTCTTCACCGTGTTCACGTTCTCCTGCAATATCTCCGCGATCTCCGAGAGCTGCCTGTCCTCAAAATACCGCAGAATAATCAGCGTCCTCTCCGCCTCCGGCAGTCCGTGCAGCGCTTCCCTCAGATCCGGATCCCTGTACTGTTCCGCCGCCGGGAGGTTTTCATCCGGCGTTTCGTACTCTCTCCTGTTCTTTCTCAGAAACTCTTTCGCCTCGTTTATCATGATCCGATACACCCAGGTCTCCGCAAAGCCCTCCTCCCGCAATGTATCCGCTTTCAGCATCGCCCTGTAGGCTCCCTCCTGCACGATATCCATGGCGTCCGCCTCCTGATGCACATAGCTGAAGGCCAGCCTGTAATAACTCTCGTAATTGTCCAACAGAATACGCCTCACCAACTCTTCCCTGTCACTTCTCATTCCAACCTCCTGTCAAAAAAAAATCTTTTCAAAACTTTTTTCGCTTTCGTACCCATTAGACGGATACCTGCCGCCAAAAGTTTCAAAAAGATTTTTATATTTCTTTAAATTTTATTTTCCCGGATCCAGTCCGCCCACTGCTGGTAATACTTTCCGAGAACGTGCACTTCATCGTGGGTGTACTGCGCGTTTAAACCGCCTGTCTCATCGTCAAAGATTTCGTTTACATCGATATAGGAAAAACCGTACTTTTCCGCGATCTGCCGGATATTTCCGTTGATCCTGTCGATCCCTTCGTTGTTGAATATCTCATCCCGCTCCGAGCGCTCCGACGTCACATGCAGATTCGCCTCCAGAACGATTTTGGCGTCCGGCTGCAATTCCCGCAGTTTCAGCACTTCTTCCTCAAACCGCTTCACCGTCTGCCCCTCGTCATACCCCAGCTCATTGATTCCCAGCATCAGATAAATCTTGCGAAACTGATTTTTTGCCAGAACATCCTCCAGATAAGCCTCCTGATCGCGCACACCGTTTTTCAGCGAATAGAGTCTGTAGATATTCATACCCGTATTGGCAAAAACCACCGCGCCCGTCAGATCGGCGTACTCCGCCAGCCCCATGGTTCTCGAATCCCCGATGAACAGCGTATTCTGAAAAAATTCTTCCGGGGGCAGCTCTTCCTCCTCCGGTTCGTCCTGTTCTTCCTCCTCAGGTTCTTCCCCCGAAGGTTCCTCCGCCGCTCCCTCTTCGGGTTCGCGCTCCCCCGATGGCTCCTCCACGGACTCCTCCTCCGGGCTCTTTCCCGGATCCTCTCCCTCCGCCACTTCGGAAACCACCGATTGCTCCGGCCCGGGATCTATCTCCTCAGGCCACTTGTCTGCATTTTCCTGTCTCTCTGCAAAGGCCCCTATACTCTTTTCCTGTTCGATATACAGCTTGTGCAGTACAAAAGGCCACTGCAGGACAAATCCGATCACAAACACGATCAGATAATAGTATTTTCGCATTTTTTTCTCCAGTCATTCCTAAAATCTGTAATATAAAAACGGATCGTTCAGTCCGCGGTACATGCAAAGAACCGACGCGCTAAAAATAATCAGCAGAAGAACGGACATCCAGAACTTATTTCTCCACCTCATAAAAATCTTTTCCGCAAGCCCCGTACAGCAGATCAGTCCCACGAGCATTCCGACGCCATACATATTGATATATTTTATGAAGTCCCCCTCAAAAACGATCACATGATTCCCGCCGTTTCCCGCCAGAAAGGGAAACATCTTCAACAGATAGACCCTCAGCTGGATGAAATCCGTAATGCCGAAAAGCGTCCAGCTGAACGGGATCAAAAAGCACATGTAGAGATGGCCGATCACTTTGAAGCGCTCCAGCAACCGGATCAGCCCCGCCTTCTCTATGCACAGAACCAGAAACAGAAAAAATCCCCAGAGAATAAAGTTCCAGTTCGCCCCGTGCCAGAGTCCCGTGAGAAGCCAGACCACCAGCATATTAAAAATCTGTCTCGTCTTCCCCTTTCTGTTTCCGCCCAGCGGAATATACACATATTCCCGAAACCACCGCCCCAGCGTGATATGCCAGCGGCGCCAGAATTCCGTCATCGACAGCGACATATAGGGCTGCCTGAAATTGTCGGGAATCCGGAAACCGAGAAGTTTTCCGAGCCCTACCGCCATCAGGGAATACCCATAAAAATCAAAATAGATCTGCAGGCTGAACGCCAGAATACCAAGCCAGGCCAGCGGCGTGGAAATGCTCTCATAGCCTATGGTCTGAATATCCTCCCAGAGGTTTCCCAGCTGGTTGGCCAGAAGTACCTTGAATCCCAGCCCCAGCGTAAAGATCTGCAGCCCGTGATTGCACCCAAGCAGCGTGATCTTCCGTTTCCGAAGCTGCCTGTGCACCTCCCTGTAGGTCACGATCGGTCCGGCGATCAGCTGGGGAAACATCGTCAGATAGGCGCCCAGCCGTATGATGTCCTGCTCCGCCCGGTTTTTCCTCTTGTACACATCGATCAGATAGGACGTGATCTGGAACGTGTAAAAGCTGATTCCGATGGGCAGCACGATATCCTTCACAAAAAATCCCGCGTATTTAAAGAACAGCAGAAAGCCGAAATTGTAGCACAGTCCCAGCATCAGGATCACCTTCTCCCCGGCGCTTCTCTCCCCGGCAATCTCCTCTCCCTTCTTTATTCTCCTTCTTCTTCTGCAATGCTCGATCCCCTTTGCCGCCAGAAAATTGACGACGACAGAGGCGATGATAAGCCCCATATAATATGCGTTCCAGGATATCCCAAAACCGTAAAAAACCAGACTGCCAAGGAACAAAAAAACATTCTTCGCCTTCAGAGGCAGCAGGTAATATACCAGTAAAAACAGGGGGACAAACAGGAACAGAAATTCAAGACTGCTGAATACCATCTCCTATCTCCCTCTCTACCAGATTTCCGCCAGCTCATAGATCAACCGCTCGGACTTATCCCACCCCAGGCAGGGATCCGTAATGGATTTTCCGTAACAGTGCATTCCCACTTTCTGCGCGCCGTCCTCGATATAGCTCTCGATCATCAGCCCTTTCACCAGCCGTCTGATCTCCTCCGAAGCGCGGCAGCTGTGCACCACATCCTTGCTGATGCGGATCTGCTCCATATATTCCTTGCCGGAATTGGAGTGATTGGCGTCAATGACGACCGCAGGATTCTGAAATTCTCTCTCGTGATAGAGCTCCAGCAGATACCGCAGATCCTCGTAGTGATAGTTCGGCATATTCCTGCCGAATTTGTCCACATAACCCCGCAGGATCGCATGGGCATAAGTATTCCCCTTTGTGCGCACCTCCCAGCCGCGGTATAAAAAAGTGTGGCCGCTCTGCGCCGCGATGATCGAGTTCATCATCACCGTGAGGTCGCCGCCCGTGGGATTTTTCATCCCCACGGGGATTCCCAGACCGCTGGCCGTCAGCCTGTGCTGCTGGTCCTCCACAGATCGGGCTCCCACCGCCACGTAGGCGAGCAGATCTGACAGATACCTGTGATTTTCCGGATACAGCATCTCATCCGCACAGGTAAAACCGGTCTCCTTCACGGCTCTCATGTGCATCTCACGGATAGCGATGATCCCCTTGAGCATATCCGTCCCCCGCTCCGGATCCGGCTGATGCAGCATCCCCTTGTAACCCGCTCCGATCGTCCTCGGTTTATTGGTGTAGATCCTGGGCACGATAAAAATCCTGTCCTCCACCTTTTCCGCCGCCTTCCGCAGCCTCACGAGATAGTCGAGCACCGCGTCCTCATTGTCCGCCGAGCAGGGGCCGATGAGCAACAGCAGCCTGTCGTCTTTTCCCTCAAAAATATTTTTTAAAATCTGATCTCTCTCCGCTTTTATCTGTTCTATTTCTCTATATAAAGGAAACTCCTCCTTGATCTCCTGAGGCGTCGGAAGTTTCCTCAAAAATTCCATCTCCATCATTTTTTTCTTCTCCGTATTCCGTCATCTGCATATGCTGAATATAAACTCTGCACTCTTATCCATCGCCTCCGCGGCTGTCTTAAACGGAGCCATCTGGAACACGTGCCACATGCCTTTGAACACATCCAGCGTCACATTCACTCCCGCCTGGCTCATCCTCTTTTGCAGCAGCACACTGTCGCTCTGTAAAATCTCCTGGTCCCCCACCTGAATATAGGTTGGCGGGAACCCCTCAAATTCACCGTACAGGGGAGAAATCAGCGGATCCTTCAGCAGTTCCTCCGGATAATCCTCCCCCAGATAGTTCTCTATCGCCGCCCGCAGATAGGCGTCACTCAGTACCGGGTCAATTCCTTCTTTCGTCCGGTGGCTCTTTCCGGACGAAGTCATATCCGTCCAGGGGGAATACAGCACGATTCCCCTCGGAAGAAGCCTTCCTTCCCTTTTCAACTGATGCGTCAGAGCAAGCGCGAGATTTCCACCCGCTGAGTCCCCTGCCAGTATGACATCCCTCGCCCCATAGCCGTACATCATCAGGTGATTCCATGTTTTTACGGCATCCTCCAGCGCCGCCGGATAGGGATGTTCCGGCGCCAGCCTGTAGTCAAAGCTCAGCACATCCATCGATGTGGAGGAAGCCAGTCTCGTGGTCAGAGTTCTCCCGTAAAGGCAGCTGCCGGTGGAATACCCGCCGCCATGGCAGTACAGGATTACATATTTTTTCATATGCGCCCTGTTCACACACAGCCATTCGCCGTATGTACCTTTGATATCCACCTCTTTTATCACGACAGCTTTATTCTGCCCGAACAGTGCACCGAGTTGATCCTGGGACTGCCTGTGCTTTTCAATATCCACATTCTCCACAACACCATGTACTTTCTTTACCAGATTTAACAGTCCCTGATTTTTTTTGCTGATCGCCATACACTATTTCCTTTATCCTGACTAAAACCACATATACATAACATTAGTTATTTAATATTTTTTTGCCGCCATATGTTAGTATGTATGATTTTTCTCCGAATTTCAATAGCTATCGCAAATTTTTTTAATGTGATACATTTCTGATACAAAATAATTGCCTGTTGCTATCCTTTCTCCTTTTGGGGTATACTGTTTACAGACGAGATTATTATCATAAACTCAAAAACCGGAGCGCTCTCACGCAATGACAAAAAAAAGAACAGACAATAAAAAAACGGTGCGGAGCACCTGGTATAAACTGGACCTGTCGGCGATCGTCTATCCCACGCTGCAGCGGCGGGACTTCTCCTCGGTGTACAGACTTTCCGTCATACTGAAGGAACCCGTAAAACCGGATATTCTGCAGAAAGCCGTCGACAGGACACTGCCCCGCTTTCCGACTTACAAATCGGCGATCCGCAAGGGCCTGTTCTGGCGCTATCTGGAGCCCAACAACAGACCCGGACCTTTCGTGCAGCGGGATATCAACAATCCCTGTATGCCCATGCCCTTCAAGGCAAACAACCGTTATCTTTTGCGTGTCTACTATTATGACCGCAGAATTTCCCTGGAGGCACATCACTCTCTCGGAGACGGCACCGGCGGCATGTATCTTCTGCAGACCATCACCGCCGAATATCTGAGACTTCTGGGGGCCTCCATAGCCTGCGGCGGTTTTGTGCTGGACATCCGCCAGGCGCCCGATCCGGGAGAGCTGGAGGATGCCTACATGCGCTACGCGAGCGCGCAGGTGAGACCGCCCCGCCCCAGCGAAAAAACGTACCGGGTGCGCGGCACGAAAGAACCCTTTTATACACTGAATATCGTGAACGGCATCCTCTCCTCCTCCGAGGTCAAAAAAGTGGCGAAGACATACCATGTCACCATCACGGAATACCTGAACGCCGTACTGCTCCACGCCCTCCTGGAGAAACAAAAGAGTGAAAATCCCTACCGCCTTCTGCCGGTCAGGATCGCCATGCCGGTCAACCTGCGGCGGTTTTTCCCTTCCAAAACGCTGCGGAATTTCATCACGATGATCTACCCTTCCATCGACCCGCGGCTGGGAGAATACCGCTTTGAGGAGATCGTTCTCCATGTCCATAATTATATGCAGTATTATATCAATGAGAAGTTTCTGAGAGGAGATATCACCACCAACGCGGCCACCCAGCGGAATCCTTTTATCCGGATCGTCCCTCTTTTTCTGAAGGACTTTGTCGTGCGTCTCTTCTACACCAGAGTGCAGGACAAAAACTCCTCCGCCGGTCTCACTAACATGGGAGCCCTGAAAGTGCCGGAGGATATGGCACCGTATCTGGAGCGCTTTGACATCTGCATGGGACAGCCCTTTTCGAGTCGGACCAACTGCGCTATCATCAGCTTTCAGGACACCCTGACCATCGGTTTTGCCAGCAGCATCAAGGAGGCCGACGTGGAACGGTACTTTTTCCAAAAACTGGTGCGGGACGGTATCCATGTGAAAATAGAAAGCAACCGAAAATAAAAGAACCGAAAAAGAAAGGTAATAGATTATGTCATACTGTGTACACTGTGGAGTAGAACTGGATCCCTCTCTGAGAAAATGCCCCATGTGCAACACCATTGTGCTGGATCCCAACAATATCCCCTGGTCTGAGGCCTCCTCCCCCTATCCGGACAGAAGAGGGAAAGTCGAGCCCGCCCGCAGAAAGGACGCCGCGATCTTTGTCAGCGTCCTTCTCCTCACGATCAGCATCACCTGCGGTCTGTTGAACAGACTGGTCTTCTCCAGAAATCTCTGGTCTCTTCTCGTGATCGGTTTTTGTCTGGTTGTCTGGGTGATCTGCATTCCTTTCATCTTCTACAGAAAGCTGTCCCCCTACCTCGCCGTTTTTCTGGACGGACTGGCAGTCTCTTTCTATCTGTACCTGATCTCCCGTCTGACCGGTTCCACGGACTGGCTCCGCTATTTAGGGCTTCCCATCACCGCCCTGTTTACTTTTTTGTTTGAACTGTTTATGCTGTTCACTCTGAAGGTCAACCGCTCCTTCTTCTCGGTGACGCTCTATATCTTCTCCCTGATCTCCTTATCCTGCATCGGCATCGAACTGCTGTGCCGCAACTTCCTGGAGGATCCGATGCGCCTCACCTGGTCCGCCATCGTGCTGACGGTCTGCGTGGTCTTTATCATCGCCATCGTCACGATCCTGCTTCTGCCCAGAGTGCGGGAGGAGGCGAGAAGAAGGCTGCATTTTTAGCACTTCTCAGATCTTTATCTCCCCGTGCTTTCTCTCCGCCTCATCCAGGCTCTCATACCCGTAAAACCTCGTCTCATTGGCTATGATCTCTTTCAGAGTATTCTCGCCCTGGGCATAAGCCTCCTTCGTTTCCTGATAGATCAGATCCCTCGTCCTCTCGGAATAGGACATCAGCTCACAGCGCAGATAGCTCTCCGTGGAAGACCCCGCCGCGGGATCATCCTCCCCGGTGGTGGCCACGCGCCCGCGCTCTCTGATGTTCGGGTAGTGCTCCGCCATACAGGCGTCCCACTCCATATGGATCTTCACGATCTCCTCGACCTTCTCCCGGCTCTCGTCGGAGATCTCCGGCAGATACTGCTTCACATTCTCATACTCCTCGGGATAGGTGGTCTCCATCATGCGGGCGTACTTCTGCCACAGCAGGTTGTCGCCGTTCTCGATCGCCCTGACGCAGTCCGCCCTGTAACTCTCCAGCACCTCCTCCGAGTACGCCAGCCACTGGCTCATCCGCATCTTGAAGAACGTGTCCGGATTGTCCTGGCAGGAAGCCCTGCCGCCGGTATTGTACACATGCTGGAACATATCCCACTCCAACTGCGTGATCTCAAAGACAAGCTGTTCCTTTTTCCCTAACTCCGCCATCTCATTTTCCTCTCCCGCAGCACTTCTTATACTTCTTACCGCTGCCGCAGGGACAGGGATCGTTCGGATATATCTTGTCCTCCTTCACGACCGTCGTGGAAGACTTCTGCTCCTTGTACAGCTCTTTTCTTCTCTCCTCGTCAAAGATCGGCTCCCACTCCTCCAGATTGTAGAGCCAGTCAGCTCCCGCCGCCACCATGTTCTTGTACAGCAGCTCCTTCTCAAAGCCGAGATTGACCACCGTATCCTCCTCCATCTCCTCGATGGGGTTCTTCTCCTTCAGGCTGTCGTTGATGCCGTCCAGAAAACCGGTCATGGTCATTATGGTCACGTCATACCTCTCCGCCAGCTCCTTGACCGTACCGGTCACCACCTCGTCCGGGTTTTTCAGAAGCTGCGCGTATATCCCTTTCTCATCCTCAAAATACTGGTTCCACAGTCTCTGCAGATCTCCCTTGTTTGCTGTCTCCGAATACGCGGCGTCACGCCATTTTTTCAATAAAGCCATACTATTTTACTCCTTACTTTTGTTCTTTCTATCTCCTTTTAAATGCCGATCGGCATAGGATTCGCCTCAGTCCGTGCGCACGCCAAGCGCCGCCAGTTCCTTCACCGCCTGTCCCCTGTCCTGAAACAGGATCGTATGGATGCCCATCTCCCCGGCCGTCACAAGATTTTTTTCCGTGTCGTCGAGAAATACGCATTCCTCGGCTTTCAATCCATATCTGTTCAACAGCAGCTCATAGATCGCCGCATCCGGTTTGATCACTTTATCCCGATAGGATAAAATGCCGCCGTCCATATATTCCAGGAAATCCAGCGCATCCGCGCACTCCGTATGGGCTTTGCGGCTGAAATTGGAGAGGTAATAGCAGCCGTATCCCGCTTTCCGCAGGCTCTTTACCCAAGGGATGGCATATTCTCTCTTCACCACCATACCGTGCACATTCGCAAAGATCCGGCGCAGCTGCTCCTCCAGGGAAGGATCATTTCTGACAAACCCATCCACCAGTTCCTCATCGCTCCAGACTCCCCTGTCCACTTCATCCCAGACAGAACTTTTCACCGTGGCTTCCGCCAGCCTCTCCAGCGTCTCTCCCTCATACCCGAACCCGATAAAGAAATCTCTCCAGCAGAAATCCGCCAGCACATTGCCGATATCAAATATAATATTTTTCACCATAAACAATCTGTCCTTTTTCGTCTATTTTAAAGAACTTTCCCGATAAATGATATCCTCTCTTCCCGGACCGTTGCTGACCATTGTGATCGGATATTCGATCTGTTCTTCGATAAACTCGATATATTTTCTGCAGTTCTCCGGCAGATCCCCGTACTTTTTGATCCCGCGGATATCGCTCTTCCAGCCGGGCAACGTCTTTAAGATCGGCTTTGCCTTCTCCAGTTTGCAGGTCACAGGGAAGTCGGTCGTGATCTCCCCATCGATCTCGTAGCCCACGCAGACCGGGATCTCGTCCAGATATCCCAGCACATCCAGCACCGTGAACGCCACATCCGTCGTCCCCTGCAGACGACAGCCGTACTTGGACGCCACACAGTCAAACCAGCCCATTCTTCTGGGCCGCCCCGTGGTCGCGCCGTACTCTCCTCCGTCTCCGCCCCGGCGTCTCAGCTCATCCGCCTCTTCCCCGAATATCTCGGAGACGAAAGCGCCGGCCCCCACCGCGGAAGAATAGGCCTTGCATACCGTCACGATCTGTTTGATCTCATAGGGCGGGATCCCCGCACCGATAGCGCCATAGGCCGCCAGAGTGGAGGAACTTGTCACCATGGGATAGATGCCATGGTCCGTATCTTTCAGTGTCCCGAGCTGCCCTTCCAGCAGGATAGTCTTCCCCTCCTTCAGCGCCCTGTGCAGATACAAGGACACGTCGCAGACATAGGGTTCCACCATCTCCCTGTATTCCCGCAGCGTGGAGAGCAGTTCTCCCGGCTGCAAAAGCGGTTTGTGATACAGATGCTCCAATGTCACATTTTTCAGTGCGCAGACTTTCTCCAGCTTGTCCCGAAGCAGCTCTTCATCAAACAGATCGCTGACCTGAATGCCGATCTTCGCGTACTTGTCGGAATAGAAAGGCGCAATGCCGGACTTTGTGGAGCCGAAGGACTTTCCTCCCAGCCTCTCCTCCTCATACTGGTCGAACAGAATGTGGTAGGGCATCACGATCTGCGCCCTGTCGGAGACCAACAGTTTCGGGGCGGGTACTCCTTTCTCCGTGATAGATTTCACTTCTTTAAAGAGCACGGGAATATTCAGTGCCACACCGTTTCCGATGATGCTTGTGGTATGTCCGTAGAACACCCCGGAAGGCAGCGTGTGCAGTGCAAATTTACCATATTCGTTCACGATCGTATGTCCCGCGTTTGCACCTCCCTGAAAGCGGACGATGATATCCGCATTCTCCGCCAGCATATCGGTAATTTTGCCTTTTCCCTCATCTCCCCAGTTTGCTCCTACAACCGCTTTAACCATGTCTTTCCTCCATCTTTTATACGTTAATTTCTGCTTTCATTCCCAGCAGTTCTCTGTTCTCCTCCATGATCGGAAGTACCACATCGCTCAGGAAAGCATCCACCTGCTGCGGTGCCCTTCCGATGTATCCGGACGGATCCATACAGGCTTCCAGCTCTTCTTTTGTCAGACCGAAAGTCTCGTCCGCCGCGATCAGATCGAGCAGATTGTTCTCGCCGCCCTCCATCTTTACGTTCTTTCCCGCTTCCATGGAAAGCTGACGGATCTTCTCGTGGATCTCCTGTCTGTCGCCCCCCGCCTTCACCGCGTCCATCATAATATTCTCAGTCGCCATAAAAGGCAGTTCGCTCATCAGACGCTTCCCGATCACTTTCGGGTAAACCACCAGGCCGTCCACCACGTTCAGGCACAGATCCAGCACCCCGTCGATCGCCAGAAACGCCTCCGGGATCGAAAGCCGCTTGTTGGCGGAATCGTCCAACGTCCTCTCAAACCACTGGGTGGCGGAAGTCATCGCCGGATTCATAGCCTCCACCATCACATATCTGGAGAGGGAAGCGATCCGCTCGCTGCGCATCGGATTCCTCTTGTAGGCCATCGCGGAAGATCCTATCTGGTTTTTCTCAAAAGGCTCCTCCACCTCCTTCAGGTGCTGCAGCAGTCTGATGTCGTTGCTCATCTTGTGGGCGGACGCCGCGATCCCGGCGAGCACATTGCAGACTCTCGTATCCACCTTTCTGGAGTAGGTCTGTCCGGACACCGGATAGCATTCCTTAAAGCCCATCTTCCTCGCGATCATCGGATCGATCATGTCTATGATCTTCTGGTCCCCGTTAAACAGCTCCATGAAGGAAGCCTGCGTGCCGGTGGTCCCCTTCGAGCCGAGCAGTTTCATCCCCTCCAGCACATGATCCAAATCCTCCAGATCCAGGCAAAACTCCTGCATCCACAGCGTCGCGCGCTTCCCCACCGTAGTCGGCTGCGCCGGCTGAAAGTGCGTAAAGGCCAGGGTTGGCAGGTCTTTATAAGTATCCGCAAACTGTGCCAGTTCATCCAAAACATTGACAAGTTTTTTCTTCACAAGGCGCAGAGCTTCGGTCATAACGATAATGTCCGTGTTATCCCCCACATAACAGGAAGTCGCCCCCAGATGAATGATGCCCTTCGCCTTCGGACACTGCTGCCCGTAGGCATACACATGGCTCATCACATCGTGCCGAACCTTCTTTTCCCGCTCTTTCGCCACATCATAGTTGATATTGTCCGCATTCGCCTTCAGTTCGTCGATCTGCTCCTGCGTGATATCCAGTCCCAGCTCCTTCTCCGTCTCCGCCAGGGCGATCCAGAGTCTTCTCCATGTCCGGAACTTCTTGTCCGGCGAAAAAATATACTGCATCTCCTTGCTGGCGTACCGCTCCGAGAGCGGGCTCACGTATCTGTCTGTTGCCATCTTCATCTCCTATTCCAGTTCCGCGGAATCTCCTGCATCACATCTTATTCCGCTGTTTTTATGCCTCGAATTCCCCTCTGATATCCTCCTTCGGCGGTTCAATCGGATATTTCCCGGTAAAGCAGCCCTCGCAGATGCCGATGCCGCCCACCATCTCCTTCAGTCTTTCCAGCCGCAGGTACCCCAGCGTATCCGCGCCGATGACCTGCCGGATCTCCTCCGTCGTTCTGTTGTGGGCGATCAGCTGTTCCCTGGCAGGCACATCCGTCCCGAAATAGCAGGGCCACAAAAAGGGCGGAGCGCTGACCCGCATATGCACCTCCCTGGCTCCCGCATCCCGCAGCATGCGCACGATCCTGTCGGAGGTCGTTCCCCGGACGATGGAATCATCGATCATCACGATCCGCTTGCCGTCCACGGCCTCTCTGATCGCGTTCAGCTTCACCTGCACACTGTTCTCTCTGCTCTTCTGCCCCGGCTTGATAAACGTTCTGCCGATATAGGTGTTTTTTACAAAGGCCTGCCCGTAGGGGATCCCCGACTGCAGGGAATACCCGAGGGCAGCCACATTCCCGGACTCCGGCACGCCCACCACGAGATCCGCCTCCACAGGGGAGTCCATCGCCAGATATTTCCCCGAGAGGATCCTGGACTGGTAGACGCTGACGCCGTCCAGGCGGCTGTCCGGTCTCGCGAAATAAATATACTCAAAAATACATCTGCCGTGCTTCTCCGGACTGATGCACATGCTCCTGTCCGATTCGATCCCCTTTTCCGGGCTGATCGTCACGATCTCCCCCGGTTCCACATCCCGGATAAACTCTGCGTCGATCGTATCCAGCGCGCAGCTCTCCGAGGCCAGGATATAGGTGTTGTCCCGCTTCCCGATGCAGAGCGGCTTAAAACCGAAAGGATCCCTCGCCCCGATCAGCTTTCTGGGCGACATGATCACAAGGGCGTAGGCTCCCCTGATCTTCGCCATGGCGCGCGCCACAGCCTCCTCCACGGTCCTGGAGTTCAACCTCTCCCTCGCCACATGGTAGGCGATCACCTCCGAGTCGATGGTCGTCTGAAAGATCGCCCCCGTATATTCCAGTTCCCGGCGCAGCTCCGGCGCGTTCACCAGATTTCCGTTGTGGGCAAACCCCAACGTTCCCTTTACATAATTCAGCACAAGCGGCTGGGCATTCTCCCTCGTGGAGGAACCCGCCGTGGAATACCGGACATGTCCCACACCGATATCGCCCACCAGCTTTCCCAGTTTCTTTGAACTGAAAGACTCATTAACCAGCCCCATATCCCTGCTGGAAAGAATCTTTCCCTTGGGGCCGTTCGTGTCGGAGACCGCGATGCCGCAGCTCTCCTGCCCTCTGTGCTGCAGGGAGAGAAGACCATAGTAGATCGTCTCCGCCACATTTCCGCCATCGAAATCGTAGATGCCGAAAACACCGCATTCCTCCCGCAGCTTATCGTTTAACTCTTCCTTTACAAAAATTTCTTCCGGCATTCTTATAATCCCAATCTGTTGAATACTTCGTTATAGGCTTCCTCTACGTTCCCGAGATCTCTCCGGAAACGGTCTTTATCCAGTTTTTCATTGGTATGTACATCCCACAGTCTGCAGGTATCCGGACTCACCTCATCCGCCAGAATGATCTCATCATGACAGCGGCCAAACTCGATCTTAAAATCGATCAGCTTCATATCCGCCTGCAGGAAGTAGGCTTTCAGCACATCGTTGACCTTAAAAGCATACTTTTTGATCGTGTCGATCTCCTCCCAGGTCGCCAGCCCCAGCGCCACCGCAAAATAACTGTTGATCAGCGGATCGCCCAGATCATCGTTCTTATAGGAAAATTCTATGGTCGGAATCTTCAGGGCTGTGCCCTCCTCCACTCCGAGCCTTTTCGAGAAAGAACCCGCCGCCACGTTCCGAATAATCACTTCAAGCGGCACGATCTCCACCCTTTTCACAAGCGTCTCCCGGTCGCTCAGCTCTTCGACATAGTGGGTAGGCACCCCCTCCTTCTCCAGCATCTGAAACACTCTGTTCGTCATGCGGTTGTTGATAACACCCTTCCCGACAATCGTCCCTTTCTTCTCCCCGTTGAAAGCCGTCGCGTCATCCTTGTAGTCCACGATCAGCAGGTCCTCGTTGTCGGTCCTGAATACTTTTTTGGCCTTTCCCTCATAAAGCTGCTCTAATTTTTCCATACTTTCCTCCTGATTCCGGGTCTGGTCTGCCGCCATCCCAAATTTCCTGTTACCCATTCTTTATCATAACGCATGAGACAAGTTATTGCAATCGTCGTTATGCCTAAAATTGAATACCCTGCCATCTTCTCAAACAGCAGGGCATTTCCAATCTCTGTATTTCTGTCAGGAAGCGGCCAGTTTCCCGATAAACTCCTGCACCCGCTCCTTGGAGGAATGGAAGAGCTCCTCCGGCGTCCCCTCCTCCTGGATCAATCCCTCCTCCATAAAGATGATCCTGTCGGAAACTTCCCTCGCGAAACTCATCTCATGGGTGACGATGATCATCGTCATATGCTCCTTTGCCAGCTGGCGGATCACCTTCAGCACCTCCCCGGTCAGCTCCGGGTCAAGCGCCGAAGTCGGCTCATCAAAAAACAGGATCTCCGGCTTCAGGGCTAACGCCCGGGCGATGGAAACCCTCTGCTGCTGTCCGCCGGAAAGCTGGCAGGGGTAGGCGTCCGCCTTATCCTCAAGTCCCAGCTGCGCGAGCAGCGACCTGGCGGTCTCCTCCGCCTCCTTCTTTGGAATGCCGGCGACTCTCACCGGTGCATCCACAATGTTTTTCAGCACGCTGTAGTGCGGAAACAGATTAAAATTCTGAAACACCAGTCCGAAACAGCGATGAAACTTTCTCAGCTCCTTTTTCGGGACATAGATGGAATCTCCGGCGGCATCCCCCTCCGGCCTGCAGACGGTCTGCCCCAGGTAGGAGAGACTCCCGCCGTCCATATTTTCTAAAAGAGCAGCACAGCGCAGAAGCGTGGACTTCCCGGAACCCGAAGGTCCGATAATGGAAACCACCTCCCCCTTTTTCACGGTCAGAGAAATATCTCTCAGAACACCCAGCTCATCGAACGCTTTCCGCATATGTCTTATTTCCAGTAAATTTTCCATTCTTCGCCCTCTCCGCCGTCACATTTCGTAGTACCTGTAATGTTTCTCGATCCGCTCCATGGCAAGCGCCACCAGCAGATTAAACACATAGTAGTATGCTCCCGCAATCATCAACGGTACCACCGTGGTCTGTGCCGCCGCAATCTGCTTTGCCACGGTAAACATCTCCGCCACCGCGATCACAAAAGCCAGGGACGTATCCTTCACCAGGGTGATGATCTCGTTTGTCACCGAGGGCAGGATCCGCTTGATCACCTGCGGCAGAATGATCAGGAAAAACGTCTGCATCCGGCCGTACCCCAGCACTTTTGCCGCCTCGTACTGTCCCTTCGGCATGGACTCTATACCGCTCCTGTAGATCTCCGCGAAATAGGCGGCATAGTTTATGGCGAACCCGATGATCACCGCGATAAAACGGTAGGTTGCCGAGATCCTCAGGCCAAACAGATAGTACGGGCCGAAATACACCACAATGAGCTGCAGCATCAGCGGCGTTCCCCGCATGACGGATATGTACACTTTTGTGACAGTCCGCACGATCCCGTTACGGGACATACGCCCGAAGGCCACGATCAGTCCCAGAGGAAGAGAAAACAAAAGCGTCAAAAAGAAGATCTCCACCGATACGATAAGACCGCTCCCCAGTTGTAAAAGTATTGTTCCCAGATCCATTTTCCAATCCCGCCCTGTCCTTCGCGATTACTTATATTCTTCCATACAGAGAAACTCCGTAAGTCCGTACTTGTCCGCCAGTTCCTTCACTTTGCCGTCGTCGTAGAGTTTATAGATATCTTTCTGTACCTGCTCGCACAACTCCGTATTGCCCTTCAGAAAGCCGACCGCATATTTCTCCGAAGCCAGACGCTCCTCCAGCATGACATAGCCGTCCCCTCTGGATTCGATCTGATAGGCCGCCACACCGATATCCATCGCCAGACAGTCGATCCCGCCGGCCTCCAGGTCCATAAAAGCCGTATTGTAATCCGCATACTGGGTCATCTCCCCAAAACTTGCGAGCAGAGCCGCATTCTCCTCGCTCTCCAGCGCTGCCAGGGCGGAAGAATCCTTCTGTACGCCCACCACTTTGCCCGCCAGATCCGCGGGGGTGCTGATACCGGAGTCCGCCGCAACTACATAGACCTGGCTGTTATCGATATAGGGATCGCTCCAGGTATACTCGTTCTCACGTCCGTCCATCGTAAACCCGTTCCAGATACAGTCGATGGCTCCGGAGGACAGTTCCATATCCTTCGAGTCCCAGTCGATGGGCTGTTTCACCAGCTCCCATCCCTCCAGATCGCAGACCGCCTGTGCCATCTCCAGGTCAAACCCTGTGTATTCGCCATTCTCATCCGCGTAGCCGTAAGGCGGAAATTCCGCGTCAAACCCTACCGTAAAAGTCTTTCCCTCCTCCTCCTTGCCGCCGCAGCCTGTCAGCATTCCCGCCGCAAGCGCGCCGCATAACAAAAGTGCCGTCGTTTTTTTCATAATATTCCTCCTCATTTCGTCTCCACTTTATTCCTTTAGTAATTTATCAGACTAAAGCGTTCTTATCGTACCACACTACACGAAGACTGTCAATTCTTTGTTTTTTATCTTTTTCTGACCGCCCCCGCCTTCTTCTGCTTTTTTTCGTACTCCGAGATCAGCACCAGAATCTCCCCCTTGTACCGGGGATATTTCCCGCTGATATCCGTTATCTCCGCCTGCGCCGCCCTGGCCAGCTCCCTGTTGTAGTCCATCTGTTCCCGCAGGACTTTCCGGCGGCTCACAAGCCCCTGGCGCAACTCCATCATATTCCGCTCATCCAAAACCGCTGTGACCTGGTGGAGCCACACGCTGGTGTCACGGATCCTGGCCTGGCGCAGCAGCCGCAGAAATTCTTTCTGATAATAGACATAGTCCTTGGAGACCTGTTCGAGCCGCCGCCTCTCCTCCTTCTCCTCCCTGTATCGATTCCACAACGACTGCAGTTCCGCCGTTTTCTTCACATGAAATTTCAGGCACAGATAGTCCAGCAGATGCTTATTATTTACATAGCGTATCTTGACCGTGTTCTGCAGCAGGATCAGGCGATTGATATCTTTCTCCACCCGGACGATCTCCCGTCCGGCCTCCCCGTGCCTGATAAAGAGCTTGAGGATCACCGCCGCCGCGCAGCAGACTGCCGCCGCGTACCCCAGCTTTGTATCATACTTCCACACAACCTGCATAATAAACAGTATGATCAGAGCGACGACCAGCGCGATAAAGCAAATGCCCGCTGCGCCGGAAGCATTTTTCAGTTCCCTCTCCAGCTCCTCCTGTCTGTACTCGTACGCATGGCGCTCCCCATTTAACCGCCGCAGGTCGCTTTTCACCAGTTTTCGATACTCCTCCGCCTCCTGCAGTTTCCGGATGCCCTCTTCCACATCGTTCTCCAGCTGCTCCATCCTCTCGAAATCCGAATCGGATATCCGGTTTTTCTTTCGGGTATAACCGGTCTGTTCCTCCTCCAACGCGGACAGCTTTTCCGCCATCTCCCGGATCTCCAGACGCATGACTTCCGGCGCCCGCTCCAGCTCCTCGATGTCGGTCAGGTGCGAGGTGACCATATCGTACTCGTAATCCAGATGGTGGAGCTGTCTCTCCGCATCGGCTATCTGCTCCAGGATGCTCCGGATATACTGTTCCCTCTCCTGCCTGTTGTGCATACTGATCTTTTCCCGGTGAAACACCGGAATCGTATTCTCGACGTTCTCCTCCATCCCGCCGGAAACGCCATCCGTCCTTTTTCTCCTGAAAATCCTCTTCCAAAAACTCATGGTTTTGCCACCATCTCTCTATATTTTTTCCGCATCTGTGTCAGTTTTTCCGACACCGCCTCATAGTAGCCGGTGTCCCGGTTTTCGAGCAGCTTCGTCAATCTCCCGTAATCCTCGGAATTTTCGTATTCGCTCCCGCATTTTTTCATCCGCCTCTCCACTTCCAGAGACTGTTCATGCCACATGGGATGATCCGCTATAAAAGCAAGATATTTCTCCTCCGAAAGGCTCATGCGCAGGGCCGTCAAATAGCAGACCACTTCCTCCCCATTTTCCGGATTCTCCTGATTTGCCTGAAAAAAAGCCTCCGACGCCTCCTCAAAGCAGAACAGCCTGCCAAACGCCACTCCCTTGTTGTGAAGCAGCTGGGAACGCATCACATGGTTCATGGAGGGAATTTCCTCCAGCACGCTCTCATATTCCAGAATTGCCTGCGCGTAGCGCTTTTTTTCCAGCAGATAATCCGCAAAGTGTTTTCTCCGTGTGGTCGCGTCCATATCCGCGCTCACGCGCAGCAGTTCCTCCGTCTCCTGCCTTTTCTTTTCCGATCCGAAATGAGCGTATTCCAGTATGATCCCCACAAACGCACTGGGGGATCCGTTCTGTCCTATCAGTGTGTACAACGGTTTCGCCAGCTCCCGCAGTCCGCACTCCTCGTCCAGCCATTTCGCCAGCTTCAGATCCAGTATTCCTCTGTCTAACAGGAACGTATTCTGGCTGAGCGTGAAACAAAGCTCCTCCACACAATAGACATATGTATTTGTCTGTGCCACATAGTAGGGATTCTCCGCGTATCTCCCCACCGCCTCAATCAATCTTCCCATGTCCGCCTCTTTTTACTGTAATGGAATATCCTGTTCCCAGACCTGTCCGAAGCTCCGGTATATCTCTCCGAAACCCAGATCCTCCGTTTTTATGTGGAGCGTGAACGCGTCGCGCATGCTCATCGAAACGCGCACTCTCGCCGCTCCCGCAGGCCTCTCGGGAAATCCGGACAGCTCCACTTTCTCATAGCGAACCGGATATTTCCCCGCCGCTTCCTTCTCAGGGGCCACATTGGTGAGGGGTGTGAGCGTCACCTGAAAGCTGTTGCCGGATTCCAGATAAAATTCGTTCTCACACTTCGCCCCGGACCATTCCATGCCGGCGTCCAAAAGCGGCAGATAGACTTCTTTTCCCTCCCTCACGATCTGCAGTCCGATGTTTGTCTTCAGTTTTTCGTTTCCCAAAAAGATATATTCTTTTCCCTCTTTCGTCAGGCAGAACTTTTCTGACGCGCCGTAGGAAGCGCCCTTGCTGTAGAGATTGTTCCCCTTGAACACTCTTCTGCCGCGGCAGATGTACTGCAGACTGCGCTTCGCCCAGTCCTCCTGAAAACCGCTCCCGACCAGAAATACCGAGCCGATCGTTCTGTTTTGAAAAATTCCTATTATTTTCTCCAGGACCTTCTCATCCAGCGTTTCCATCTGTCCGGCTTTCTCCGACTCCTCCGACTCCCAGACGGGTTCCGGACATTCCGGAAATTCATACTCGGTCACAAAACACACCACCGGCGTCGTCCTTCTGTTCCACTCTAACAGATAGGCTCTCAGAACTTCCTGAAAGTCCAGTATGACCGATCCGGACAGACGAAATTCCGACGGCTGATGCAGCAGATAGTAATAGTAGCTCTCCTCATGGTTCTGGAAAAACACCTTCGTATTTTTCAGCCCCAGAGCGTCCACCACCTGGCTGATCACTTCGACCACACGTCCGTTCGATCTTCTCGCCGTAAACATCAGGATCTCTATCCTGTCCGTCGGCGCGATCACGGAAAACAGTCCGAAACACTTTTTCACAAACAGCGTGAGCAGCGTAAGCGCATCGTACTCCGTCCCTTCGATCACCGTTTTCTTATCTTCCAGCGCACCGGAAAATAAATGTTCCACGAAAGTTCCCTCTTCCTCCTGTGCGACGCGCAGCGCCTCCCTGCCGTAAAGCCACTGACTCATGCCCCTGCGCTTATACAGGACGGTGGGGATATTGTACTGCTGTGTCCCCGCCACCGCCGGCACCGTCTCCGCCTCCGGCTGCTGCACACTGCAAAAACTGATCTGGGCATCCCGGTCTCCCAGATCAAATCCCACCATATATTTATTATTTTTCTCCATACTGTTTTTTATTTGCATATGTGAAACAATTCCTCTTGCATGGCATCCGTTTTCTCATATTCGATCAGCATACTGTCAAGCGTATCATAATCCTGCAGCGCTTCCGCTATCACGATATCGTTCAGCAGATGGAACCTGCCCTCGGGCGTATCCGTCTCCGCCTCACTGCGGGATATACTGCCGCTGCTGGTAAGTTCCTCCTGCCTCCCGTTTTCATCCGTGTATTCCTCCGTGATATAGTAAACCATCTTCTCCCCGAAAAACAGAACGAACATACTGCTGTATATACCCGCATACACTTCCCTCATCTCCGCTTTCCGGTAATCCTCGTCCTCCGCTTCCTCCTGGAACATATAGTGCAGGAAAACCTTTCTGCCCGGTTTCGTCACATGCTCCAGAACCGTTTTATCACAAAAGCGCCGCATAAAGGGAAACATACCCGTATATTCCAGTAAGCAGGACAAAACCACCCCCTCCTCCACCAGTCTGCAAAGGCAGTTTTCCAGGACCTTTCTGCCCTCTCTCCTCAGCCTGCTTCTGTTCTCCGCATAATATCTGACGTAGGCGAGAAGACATACTTTCTGCATCGGTTCTCCCATCCGAAGAAGCCGTTCCAGCTCCTCGAATACGACCGCCTCCGTCATCTTATCTTTCACAAAATAGTCGTAGCAGCACTGGGACAAAAACGCTTTTTCCACAGAAATATCCGCATCCCGCTCTATCGCCGCGCTGAAGATAGCCGCGATCTCCCCGACAAAGTAGCCCGAATACAGCATCTGGACCAGAATCCTCTCGCTGAACCCGCGCAGATCCAGTCCTCTGTCTCTGGCGGCCTTCCAGATATCCCGCATCTGTTTTGTGCTCCCCCGGAAATATGCCAGCAGATACTCCAACGTCAGCAGATCCGTCTTTCCCTTCTGGAAAGTATAATAACAGATGAACAACAGCTCCTTATCCTCGATCTGATTGGAATCCTGTATCATCTTTGAGGCCAGCCTGAGCAGCGTCTTTGGCGCGATGCCGTTCACTCCGTACTCCCGTATCCACTCCACCGCTCTCTCCAGTTTTTCCCGCAGGACCAGATACCGGACGATCTCCCCTCTCTTCGAAGCGTCCAACAGAGACGGTGAGAGCCCGTCCAGAAAGATGTCCAGCTCCTCCATCATGTCATTGTCATAATAAAACTGTGCCATCCCCGGGACAATGGCCTGCCTGTAATCCGGATCCACTTCCTCCCCCGCCAAAAGGCGCTCATAGCGCTTTATGTTTTCCTTCGTAATGCCCGACATATCGGCGCCGCAGAGATATGCCTGCAGGGAGATGGTCTGAAAATCCCGCCCCTGTATTTCGGAGAGCAGTCTGTCCTCCGTGAAGAACCGCTCCATCTCAAACCCGTCCCCCGGCACATATCGGTTTCCCGTCCCATCCTCCAGAAGCAGCGTATATTCCTCCCCGTAAAGAGGTACTACCGCCTGTCCGTCCGTCAGAGCAAAGCTCTTCTCCCCCACTTCCCTCGTATACTGCAGGATCAGTTTTCTCATCCGGGTGTCCGCCGTTTTTAAACGCACGGAAAACAGCAGCGGCGCCAGATTCTCCCCCGTCTCCTCCAGCATGACATCACTGACGATCACTTTTTTGTACAGGAAAGCAAGATGTCTGTTCACCAGTCCCTTTCCTATCATACGCACCACAAACTCCTGGATATGGAAGCGTTCTTTTTCATACAGATCCGGCAGTTCGCTCCGATATTCCAGCAGAGAGGCGTACAGATAGGCGCTTCTCTCCCAGTCCAGATTGTTGTGGTAGGCAAAATACATATAGACTACCTTCGGCAGTTTGATCAGTTCCTCCATATCCAGACTGTACATATAGTACTCATACAGTTTTGTGATCCGCAGATTCTCCTCCACGCCGGCGGCATACCACGGAAACTCTTCCGTTCCCCGTCTGTTTTCTCTGATCAGCAGAGTGCATATATTCTGCAGCGTCTCCCCATCCGCCCGCTTCTCGTAGCTCTTTTTGAGCACGGGCAGAATCCCTCTCAGATTTCCCTGCTTTCTCGGCACAAGATAGTGGAGCTGCATAATGATCTCATCCGTCAGCAGATCATGTTTTGCCGCATATCGCAGCATCTGCATCTCAAAATCTCCCAATTCCATAAAAAGCGACGGTTCCGACTTGATCAGCAAAAGAGCTTCTATGTAAAAGACCGGACTGTTGCAGCCTCTCTCAAACTGCTGTTTGATAAACATCCACTTTTTTGCGTAGGACATTCCGTATTCCGGCGACAGATAGAGAAGGAGCCATCCGATCCGCCAGTTGTTCGGCTCCCGCTCATAGCAGGATGCTGTCTCCTCCGCAATTTTATTTACATAATGTTCGTCTTTGCCCCGCAGCGTGCTCAGATACAAATAATAGCACCAGACGGCATTATCCATATCTCTGCTCTGCAGGATCGAGTTGCGGGCCTGGTCCAGCATCCATCCCGCCTCATTCACCCTTCCCTCCGTGATCAGCAGGTGCGCCCGGTAGAGTTTCGGCTCCGGGTCCGCGTCGTTCAGCTCAGCCCAGGCATCCATGATCTCATAATTCCGGGTAAGCCAGGTCCTCGTGCTGATCTTTTTCATCCGGAAAGCGCCGTAATATTCCATGATCTGTACAAGCAATTCCTGTTTTTTCCGATGGAACGATCCCTGTCTGTACTCCTCGTCCTCCACCCTTACCTCCACGGGCACAGAGGTTTCCATAAAACTGTTATAAAAGTGCAGACTGCCGCAGTTAATTCCCTTGTGGAGTTTATCTTTGTTTACATAATAATAGAACATGCAGCGATTTCCCAGAAAATCATCATCGCTCAGCTCTACCTTATCCACGGAGAGAAAATCTCCCATCACCTCCACCTGCAGCCGCGTATAGCCCCATCCGTTTTTTGTCAGAAGCACTTCATGGCGTCCTATGCCTTCCGCCACATCCTCGAGCCGCAGTTTATCCTCGTCGATGATATAGTTGGTCGTCTGTTTTTTATGGATGGCGATCAGAAACTCTTCCACGTTCCTCTCGTTTCCGAAATATCGGGAAAGTCCCCGGTACAAACCTCTGTACTTTCTGTCGCTCCCCTCAAAAAGTATCTCAAATCCGGGCTGATAGAAAAGACGGACCGCCTCCGCCCAGTCACTTTTTGCCAGATTGGCAAAATGGAACAGATTTTTCATCGCCCCCAGACTGGTTGCCATAGTGCGCTTTGACACCATCACCACAAAGGGAAGCGCATACTCCCCCTGGTTGCTGACCACATAGAAATTCCCCTGCAGCACGTCGCCGCTCTCCATACCTTTTCCATGGAACAGGTAACCGATCTCCTCCCCTGTCCCGAAAAACTCTTCCGCCAGACACTCCATTCTGTCATCGGAAGTATAGATAAACCCCCTGGTCACACACCCCGGTTTTCCAATCACGCGAAAACTCCCCTCACAGTCCTCCCCCGCCTGAAGATGGAGCTCGATCCTGCTCTCGGAAAATTCCAGTCCGCCTCTTTCATATTCAAATTTTTCCTCTAAGATTCTGTCTACAACTTCCCTCATGTCTCTTTCATCCCCTGTCCCTTAAGTATATATCAAGCCTCGTGCTTTCGCAATAAGCAAAGACTGTTCGCCACAGTTGTCTAAATGCGAAAAATGCGGTATACTAAGGTGAGCAATTCAAAAATAATATATGTGAAACGGAGAAAACACCATGGATATATCCAGACCGCTGATTGAACTTCAGGGGCTAACCAAGGTATATAACGGCTCCACTCTGGCAGTGAATCAGATGAACCTGATCATTCCGAGAGGGCGCATTATCGGACTGCTCGGCCCCAACGGAAGCGGAAAGACTACAATGATCAAAATGATAAACGGGCTGCTCACTCCCACCAGCGGAAAGATCCTGATAAACGGAGAAGCTCCCGGTCCGGCTTCCAAGGCTGTCATTTCCTACCTTCCGGAACGCACCTATCTGCCCGCCGGTATGAAAGTAAAGGACATCCTCTCCTTTTTTGCACAGTTCTACGCGGACTTCTCCATAGAACGCGCCTACAATATGCTGCAGATGCTGGCGATTCCGCCCACGGCGCAGTTAAAAACGCTGTCGAAGGGCACGAAAGAAAAAATCCAGCTCATCCTTGTGATGAGCAGGCAGGCGCAGCTCTATATTCTCGATGAACCCATCGCCGGCGTAGACCCGGCGGCAAGGGATTATATTTTACATACCATCATGACAAATTACGATCACCAGTCTTCCATCCTGCTCTCCACTCATCTCATCTCCGACATCGAGAGCATCCTGGATGAAGTGATCTTTATACGCTACGGGCAGGCCATTATGCACGCCCCCGCCGAGGCAGTGCGCAGAGCGCACGGTAAAACGGTGGATGCATACTTCAGGGAGGTGTTCGCATGTTAAAAAAATTATTCAAGGAAGAGTGGAAAAGATTTTTTCCCGCCCCCACAGTCACCCTGATCATCCTCACGGTTCTCACGCTGGCTGTCATGGGTACCTTTATGACTTCTTTCTGGGATGACGGGGACAATATTTTTGTGGAAATTCTGGCCTTTTTTTCCATCCTGGCCTATATTTTTTCCCTCGCCGCGTTTTCTTTTTGTATTACGCTCTGTACCGCTATCCGCTTTTACAAAAATTTCTTCACCGACGAAGGGTATCTGATGTTTACTCTTCCGGTAAAAACTTCCGAACTTCTGCTTTCCAAACTGCTCGTCGCCGTCCTCTGGCGGCTTATTTCCATTCTGTTTATATGGCTCAGCATTGTGGGCATTGCCTCCGTCGCGGTATCCCGCCTGTCCGATACGGGTATCGTACAGTTTTTCCGGGAATTTACAGATCTCTTCCGGGAATTGTTCTCACTGGGCTATCTGACGATACCTCTGCCTGTTCTGTTCCTCTGGATCGCGCTCTTCGCAATCTGCGAGCAAATCTTCAGTATTCTATTCATCTATACCTGCATCTGTCTCGGCCAGCTCTGGGGCAGACACAAAATCGGCGGCGCCATCATCTCCTATTTCGTTCTCCGGTTTATTTTCAGGCTGTTTCGCCAGCTTTTCACGCTGCCGCTCTCCGAAATATTTTCGATCCCACAGATGGAATACATCTCTTTCGGCTCATGGCTTGTCTTTATCCCGGTCTCTCTGCTGGTCATGGGCGCTCTGTGCCTTGGTCTGTACTGTACCTGTAATTATATCATGACGAAAAAATTAAATCTGGACTAAAAAATATCTTCGTACAATCGTGCGAAGATATTTTTATTTCAGGATGTTATCTTCTCTTTCGCCTGTCGTTGCTCCCGTTCTGATAGTGCGCCTGCTTCGCCTTGTACATATAAGCATCCGCCTTCTTTACCTGCTGTTCGACGTCAATATCCCCCTTCTGCCAGACAACGCCCATCGAGATACTGTACTCCTCCACATGGCCAAACTCCGCTCTCAGCTGCGCCACCTTCCCGTTGAACACGTCCTCCTTCACATCCTCCCACAGCACGATAAATTCGTCCCCGCCGATCCGGTAGGCGTATTCTTTGAAGTGTTTCCTGATGCACTCTGCGGTTTCCCGGATAACCGCATCGCCATGTTCATGTCCGTACGTATCGTTTAACTGCTTTAATCCGTTGATGTCGATAAACACCACCCCAAACGTCTGGAGATGCGCCCTCTTCAGTTCATTGAACCGTCTGGTGTACTCGTTCCTGTTTTTCAGTCCGGTCAGCATATCGATGCTGCCGGCATGGCGCAGTTCTTCGATCAGGCGGCGTTTCTCCAGATCCGCCGTTACAAAATCCACCGCTGAACGCAAAAGCGTCATATCTCCTATATGATCCGACGGGTTATCCACCCCCAGAAATCCTACCACTTCCTCCTCCCACAGAAGAGGCGCAGCCATGAGGCTGTTGATCCCCTGGGCTCTCAAAATTTCAAAATCCGCCCTGCTGCTGGCGACATCCTGCTCCAGCGCGGCAATATAAAATTCACCGGTCTCGTAAAACTTCTGCATCCAGTTTTCCAGGACATCCATCGGCACTTTCTGCAGCTTATCTTTCTGAGACTTTATCTCCTCGGCGCACCACTCAAACGTGTTATCTGTTGTCCCCTTTTCCGGATCAAACTCAAAAATGTAAGCCCGGTCCGATCCGTAATATCTGCCGATCGTCTCCAGAAAACAGTTCAGCGCCACATTGATATCCTTCTCATACACCAGTGTATGAATGCTTTCTATCAAAATAGCTTCCAATGTTCCTCTCTGCCGGTTACTTTGTTTCTCTGCCATATCATATCCCTCAGACGTAAGTTTTTTTATTATCATAAAACTATTGTATATGATAAAACAGTATTTGTACATCTTTTTCCCTATTTTTTAGCAAACTCCGGCATGACATCCCTGAAATAAAGCGGCAGAAACTGCCTCTGCAGCGCCCTGTTCTCCCTGCTTTCGATAGCGATCGTGCGGCAGAACATCCGGAACAGATCCTGGTAATACTCCTCCTCCGTGCTGATGCGCCCCGCCATCTCTTCATCCAGCTCCAGCGCATCCATCATATACCAGTCCTTCTCCCTTTCGTGAAAAAGCGCCTTTCGGCGGTTCGTATCGTAGATCAGGAAATTTTCTGACGGCAGCCTGTCCGAAAAGTGAGGCCCCAGATACATCAGCACATCGTTCTTCGGATGGATCTTCGCCAGAAGGACGCCGTTCTCCAGCTCTTTGAACCGCAGAAATTCCAGCTCTCTGTGGATCTCGCCCCCTACATTCCGCTTTAACTCAAAACACCTCGCCACATGCGGATCCGTCACTTTATCCAGTACCCTGTATCTCTGCTCCATGGACAGTCCTGCCACAATGGTCCTGTAGACCGCCTCCGCCCTGTCCGGCTCTCTGGAGGCCATGGCGTAGCAAAGGCACTCATAGACTTCCTCCCCCAGCCGTTTTCGCAGTGTCCTGATCACTTTCCCCGCTTTCACCGTATCTGCCGGCGTATCCCGGTAGCTGCAAAACAGCTCCAGATTATAATCATTCCCGTTATTCACCGCAAGCCTGCAATGGGCATGCCCCAGGCCGGAGGAAAGGGCTTCCACCCAGGCGTCATACACCCCGGTTAAGATTCCCTCTATACTTTCCTCGCAGACAAACACTACGATCTCCATCTTCCCATATCTCCCCGTTCTCCTCACCGCGCCCCGGCGCATATCTGGCCGCCGGGCGGAGGCACCATTCCCGCCGCCGTCACATCATCAAAGAGGGACAGCTGTCTGTAAGTGACTTCCCTGCCGTCTATCAAATCGGGTTGCGGCGGGCGCTTATTTTCCGTATCCAGCAGATTTCTGGTGATATAATCCTCGTCTATCTTCGTGCGGTACATCATCTTTCCGTTGCAGCAGATGAAATAGAGTGCCCGCTTCAGCACCACGCCGATCTTTTTCAGATCGTCAAACTGCAGATTCCCGAGCCGCCGCCCTTTCACGATCCGTTTTGCCGACTTCACACCGATCCCCGGCACCCGCAGCAGCATCTCGTAGGGCGCCCTGTTCACCTCCATCGGAAACAGCTCCAGATGGCGCAGCGCCCAGTCACACTTCGGGTCCAGCAGCACATTAAAATTCGGTCTGTCCTCCGACAGCAGCTCCCCCGCCCCGAATCCATAGTAGCGGAGCAGAAAATCTGCCTGGTATAATCTGTGTTCCCGCAGCAGCGGCGGTCCGCCGGGCAGCGCCGGCAGCATCCTGTCCTCATTCACTCTGACAAACGCGGAATAGAACACTCTCTTTAAGCCGAATTTCTGATACAGCGCTTCCGCCACGGAGACGATCTGATAATCGTTCTCCGGCGTGGCTCCGATGATCATCTGTGTCGATTGCCCGGCAGGCACAAACTGCGGCGCATTCCGATAGATCGCCACTTCCTCTTTGCTGTTTACGATGCCGTTCTGGATCTGCCTCATCGGTTTTAAGATCATGCTCCGGTTTTTATTCGGGGCGAGATTGCGCAGGCCTTCCGCCGTGGGCAGTTCCAGATTGACACTCATCCTGTCCACCAAAAGCCCGAGACGATAGATGATCTCCGGATCCGCCCCCGGAATCGCCTTCACATGGATATATCCCTCAAAGCGGTACACCCGACGAAGTCTGCTGATCGCCGCGCAGATCAGTTCCATCGTGTAGCTGGGGTCCCTTATGATGCCCGAACTCAAAAACAGCCCTTCGATGTAATTCCGCTTATAAAAATTCATCGTCAGCTCGCAGATCTCCTCCGGTGTAAAGGCAGTCCGCTCCACATCGTTGCTTTTTCGGTTGATACAATATCTGCAATCGTAGATACAATAATTGGTAAACAGTATCTTCAAAAGCGAGATACATCTTCCGTCGGCGGAAAAACTGTGACAGATGCCGGCAAATTTTGTATTTCCCATGCCTTTCCCGCTGCCTTTTCTCTCCACTCCGCTGCTGGTGCAGGCTACATCATATTTCGCCGCATCCGTCAGAATCCTCAGTTTCTCCATCACGGAAAGCTGCCCTGCCCCGACGGCCGCCGGATATTTCACTGTATTTTTTTCCGATAGTTCTTTCTTTTCTGTACTCATACTGACATGATAGAACATATGTTCTGTTTTGTCAAGTGTGTTTTTCACATTCTACTCAAACAGCCGCTGTCTGATCTGTTCCCTTCTGCTGCAGTCCAACTTCTCAAAGATATTGGAAATATGTTTCTTCACCGTAGCCTCCGAGATACAGAGATTCTCCGCGATCTCCCCGTTGCTCATCCCCTGGCAGACCAACAGAGCTATCTCGCTCTCCCGCCTTGTGAGCCCCTTCCTCCGAAAAATATCGTAGCTCTCACTCGCCGTGATCTCCCGGAAACTATCGGACTCTACGTCTTTTTCCTGTCTTTCTTCTCCCATATCCCCCGCAAATATGCTCCAGACACACAGACCGTACAGAACAGGGCGAAGACAGAGCGCGAACTCCGGCATCAGCTCTTGCGTGCCGCCCATGCGCTCCATCGCCGCAAGGCACAGCAGAAAACTTTCCAGAACGCTCGCCCAGAGGGCACAGGAGGCAACACGCTGACGCCTCTGTCTGTGCGTCTCCCCCGGCTCTTTCTCTCCGAGCGAAGGCAGAAGAAGAATCCCCGTCCCCAGCAGCCAGATCACAAACTGTTTTCCGTCAAAGAGTCTTTCCATCTGAAATCCAAACAGGATCGACATCAGAACGAGATAACAGGCAACGGCCGCAAACTTTTTCAGAATTTTTGTCATATTTAAGATGCCTCTCCGTCTTCCGCGCAGGAAGACATGTATTCCAGGATCATCTGTTCCAACCTCGCCCTGATCGGCATCATGAGCAGACAGATCACCATCGCGTACAGCAACGTGAGAAACGTCACGGATATGATCGGCCCCAGAGTGGACGGATCCGCCATATTGTGCAGCAGCACGATCAGCTGCAGCAGCAGCACGAACACACTTCCGTAGACCACGATCTTCAGCATCGTGTCCACCGCCAGCTTCGCCCTCTTTATGGTGAGCAGGGCGACCTCCTTTTTCTTTCCGAGTACCAGCCTGAAAGCATTGTTCAGATCTTTTAAAAGCCCCGCCGAAATCATGATCGGAACGATCAGCATCACCAGAAACAGTATGCTGATAATGTCCAGAAACTGCAGGATCCCCATGGATGTCTGAAAACACTGCACAACCACAAAACATAAAATAACTGCCAGAATAGATAATAAATACATATTTTGATCTCCTTTTCTCTTTTTATCCCTATGATTTTTCGGATGCATCCTGCCTCATTATTAACACATTCCACGGCAAAATACCATACTACTAAAGTTGTATTTCTGTATGATTTATGCTATGATGGGCGAAAAAGCAACAGAAAGGACTGCGGAGGACAACGCGCCATGAATCAGGAACCCACAAAAAAGAAAAAACGGGATATACTCTGTATACTGCTGCTCGTCGGCAGTTTTCTCGCCGCCATGAAATGTATTTTTATAGGTTATCAGATGGATGAAGGATATGCCATAGTAATGTCCTGCCGGACCCTCTCCGGCGATAAACTGATCACACAGATATGGGACCCCCACCAGACTTCCGCCTTTTTTTCGGCGTTTCTGATCTGGATCTACACGCTCTTCTTCCGCACCACCGCCGGAGTGGCGATCTGGCTGCGCATCTTTGGCACTCTGATCCATGGCGCACTCTCCTTCGGTGTTTTTCGTGTGCTGCGCCGTCATCTTTCCAAAGAGTACAGTTTTTATCTCGCCCTCCTCTATTTTAACCTTCTTCCGAAAGGATATGTGACGCCGGAATTCTCGAATCTGCTGATCTGGTTTTTCACGCTGCTTTTACTCGACCTGTTTCATCTGGAGCAGCAGGAAGGGGACAGGAAAAGACTGTTTGCCTCTCTGCGATGCGGGCTTTGGATGTGCGGCATGGTATTGTCCTACCCTTCCGCTTTGATCGTGTTCCCCTTTTTCGCATGGTATTTATGGAAACGGGAAAAGAATGGAAAAAAATACGCTCTCGCCTTTGCCGCGGTCTGCCTGGCAGGCGGTGCGCTCTATCTGGGATATCTGCTCAGCTATATGTCTGCAGATGAATTGTTTTATAATCTGCACTGCATGATGCTCGGAAACAGCGGCCATACTAATGTGACTCTTCTTCAGAAATTCTCCGCCTATGCCCTTCAGACCGTGCGCGCTCTTCTGATCAGCGGCGGCTATGTGCTGGCGGCATGGGGGCTTTTGAAGTTTCGCAGAGTATCCTTCGAAAACAAAACGGAGGCTTTCACCGGGGTCATGTATCTGACCCTGATCCTGGCGACAGTCCTTCCGCTGATTCGATGGCTGCTCACTCCCACAAACAACAATTATTTTTACATCCACACCGTCTATTTCACATTGTTTTTGTTTGTTTTTGCCTTTCTACGCAGGACAGAGGAAAAAAGCCGCGGACTGATCGTTCTCTGGATGAGCGGAAGCGCGCTGGTCCTTCTCGCCGTTCTGCTGCTGACGGACCTGAGTATTCTCACCTCCATCCGCTATCTCCTTCCCGGGATCGTGATGGGGATCGCCGCCATTTTGATCTACTCCGGGCAGTACGCGCCGGATATCTGCAAAAAATACGGCAAAGCCTTCGTTCTCATCTGGTGCTTTGCCTCTGTCTTTATCAAAGGATGGGAATACCGGGGCGACCAGGATCTGCCGCAGAACATCACCAGAGTGAGAGGAATCATCTCCGTGGGTCCGGCAAAAGGCATCCTGGCGGAGTACATGCAGTGCGCCATGCACGAGAGCCTCTATTCTGAGATGCAGGAGTACGTGGAACCCGGAGATAAAGTATTTTTGCTGGAAAACGACTCCACCGGTTATCTGTTTCAGGATCTGGAGATCGCTTCCTACACGACGATCTCCGATCCGAGGTACGACGACACCCTGTTGAAATACTGGGAAATGTACCCGGATAAATACCCGGATGTGATGATCATTCCCTGCTGGTACGGGGAACTCCACTGGAACGACGAGGAGTGGATCATCCGATGGGTGGAAAAAGAATACGGCGCGACACAGATCATAGACGGAACGTATTTCAGATACTATATCAAGAAATAACGTCCGCGTCCCCCTCTATATTCTCGCCAGCACAAAAATATCATAGATCGCCTTGATCGCCACTTCAAAGTCCTCATTTTTCACGCCGATAATGATATTTAACTCCGAGGAACCCTGGTCGATCATCTTCACATTGACATTGGCGTGGGCCAACGCGGAAAATATCCGCCCCGCCGTACCCCGCGAGGATTTCATGCTCCGGCCCACCACGGCGATCAGCGCCAGATCCGCCTCGATCTCAATGTGATCCGGGTTTGCCAGCCTGTGGATCGCGGAGACTACCGACTGCTCCTTGTGCACAAAATCGTCCTGATGCACGAGGATCGTCATGGTATCGATGCCGGAGGGCATATGCTCAAAGGAGATATGGTTATCCTCAAAGGCCTGCAGCACCTTCCTGCCAAACCCGACCTCCGAGTTCATCATATCCTTATCCAGCATGACCGAACAAAAGCCCTTCTTTCCGGCGATGCCGGTGATCGTATATTTGGATTTCTGACAGGTACTGCCCACGATCCAGGTGCCCTCGTCCTCAGGCTTATTGGTGTTGCGGATATTGATCGGGATTCCCTCCTTGCGCACCGGGAAGATCGCGTCCTCATGCAGCACCGACGCGCCCATGTAGGAGAGCTCCCGCAGCTCCCTGTAGGTGATCATCTCAATAGGCTCCGGCTTATAGATGATCCGGGGATCCGCCACCAGAAACCCTGACACGTCAGTCCAGTTTTCATACACATCCGCCTGCACCGCCCTGGCCACGATGGAGCCCGTCACATCGGAGCCGCCCCGGGAGAATGTTTTCACTGTCCCGTCTTTCTTCGCACCGTAAAAGCCCGGAATCACCGCGTACTCCGTCTTCTGCAGTCTTTTGCTCAGAATCTTATTTGTCGTCTCCGCGTCAAACTCCTCGTTCTCGTCAAAGCGGATCACCTCGGATGCGTCGATGAACTCAAAATTCAGATACTGCGCCATGATGATACCGTTCAGATATTCCCCCCGGGAAGCCGCGTAATCTCTGCCTGCCCCGGCTTTAAAGTTCTTTTCGATCTCCTCAAACTCTTTCTCCAGCGAAAATTCCAGGTGAAGCCCTTCGATGATCTCCTGATAGCGCGCCCGGATCGCCGCAAACTCCTCCACAAAACTATCTCCCACTTCCGCCAACGCATAGCACTCGTAGAGCATATCCGTCACTTTCGTGTCCTTGGAATGCCTTTTTCCCGGCGCGGACGGCACCACATAGCGTCTGCTCTCATCCGCCCAGACAATATTTCCCACTTTTTCAAACTGTTCCGCATTGGCGAGGGAACTCCCTCCGAATTTGACAACTTTTTTCACAATTTTTCTCCTAATTTTCGGTCTATTCTGAAAACAAATACCGTATGATCTCGTGTCCTCTCTCCAGGAAAGGACCGTCCGCCGCTTCCCTCTCGTTGTACAGACGCCCGGACTGTAAGTCCTTCCTGCTGTCGTAGAGCAGATAGGGCACATTGTCCGCCGTGTGCGTCCTGACGCGGATCGGCGTGGGGTGATCCGGCAGAACAAGCATCCGGTAATCCTCCCCCGATTTGTCCATCGCCTCCGTCACCGGGCGAATCACTCTATCATCCAGATACTCTATCGCCTGCACTTTCTTCTCCACGCTGCCCTGATGCCCCATCTCATCCGGCGCCTCCACATGGATGTAGGCAAAGTCGTACCCCTGTTTCAGCAGACCGTCCACCGCCGCTCTGGCTTTTCCCTCATAGTTCGTATGCAGACCGCCGTTTGCCCCTTCCACATGGGCGACTCCCATACCGGCTCCCACAGCGATCCCTTTCAGCAGATCCACAGCGGAGATCATCAGTCCCTTTTTGCCGGTGGTCTCCGTGAAACCTGAGAGCATCGGTTTTGTCCCCGCGCCCCAGAACCAGCAGCAGTTCGCCGGATGCAGTCCCTGTCTCTTTCTCTCCACATTCAGGGGGTGATCTCTCAGGATCTGATAGCTCGCCTCCATCATCCGCCGCAGCGAAACATCCTCCGGCAGATACTGCCCGATCTTTAGTCCCAGCACGTCATGGGGCGGCGTGAGCTCCACCACCTGTCCCTTATCCCAGATCAGACAGTGTCTGTAGCTTGTTCCCACATAGAACTGATAGGTCTCATCCTGCAGCTTCTCCTGCACGGCCTTCAACAGGACCGCACAGTCCTCCGTACCGATCTCATCGGCACTGTGATCGATGATCGTCTTTTCTTCAAATCTTTCTTCCTCGTCGGAGATCGTCACGATATTACAGCGGATCGCGATGTCCGTCTCCTTCATAGGCACGCCGATGGACAGAGCCTCCAGAGGAGAACGCCCCGAATAATACTTCTTCGGATCGTACCCAAGCACCGAAAGATTCGCCGTGTCGGAACCGGGCTTCATCCCGTCCGGAATGGTATGTACCATGCCGACCTCGCCCTTCCTGCTGAGGGCATCCATCCTCTCCGTAGCGGCATACTCCAACGGTGTCTTACCTCCCAGCGCCTCTATGGGCTCATCCGCCATGCCGTCGCCTAACACTACAATATATTTCATTGAAGTCACAGACCTCCTTCTGTCATTCCTCCATACGGATCCTGGTGATCGCGCCATCCAGCTTTTCAAACTTCTCCGCAAATTCTCCCTCGCTCATCACCGGCGTGATATACCCGTACTCATCGGGGCACTGCTCCAAAAACACCACTCTGCCGTTGCCAAACTCCGCCGCCGCTCTCGCCTCCGGCACTTTATTTCTGTCAAGCCGCACAAAGAAGCGCCTCCTCGACAAAGGCATCTTCGTTAACGCCGCCTTCTCCTCACTCCAGTCGATGGGCAGATGCGTTCCCATAAAGCGCGCCGCTTCCACCACGTCAGCCACGACCGCGCTGGCCGTGGGGAGCTTTCCCGCCCCTCTGCCGTAGTACATGGAATCTCCCAGCATATTTCCCTTCACCGAGATCGCGTTGAAAACACCGTTCACGCTGCAGAGCGGATTTTCCGGTCCGATCAGCATCGGCGTCACCATGGTGAGACATCCCTCCTGCGTTTGCCTGCTCATGGCGAGAAGCTTTACCGTCATCTCCATCTTTTTCGCATAGAGAAAATCCGTTGTCGTCAGCTTCGTGATGCCCTCCGTATAGATGTCCTTATAATCCACGGTTTTTCCGCTCATCAGAGACGACAGGATAGCGATCTTCCGGCAGGCGTCGTACCCTTCCACGTCCGCCTCCGGGTTTCTCTCCGCAAACCCTTTAACCTGGGCCTCCTTCAGCACTTCGTCAAAAGCCGCTCCGTCTTTCTCCATCTTCGTCAGAATATAGTTGGTCGTCCCGTTCACGATACCGCTGATGCTTAAAATGTTTTCCTGCTTCAGCGCACTGTTCAACGTCCGGATGATCGGAATGCCGCCGCCCACGCTGGCCTCAAAGAAATAGTTGCACCGGTGCTCCTCCGCGATCTTTATCAACTCCGCGCCGTGGTTCGCCACCAGCTCCTTGTTGGACGTGCAGACGCTCTTTCCCGCCATGAGCGCTTTCTTTGTAAACGTGTAGGCGGGCTCATTTCCGCCCATGGTCTCGCAGATGATCTTCACCTCCGGATCGTTCACAATGACGTCCACATCGTGCACCAGTTTCTCCCGCACCGGATCGCCCTCGAATTCCCGCAGATCCAGCACATACTTCACATGTACTCCCTGGCCTGCCGCCTTCTCGATCCTGTCCTGGTTTTTTTCGATCACTTCCGCCACACCGCTGCCGATGTTCCCGTATCCGTATATTGCCGCTTCTATCATAATGAATGACCATGCCTTTCTCTGTATCTGTCAAAAATATCACCGTTTTGCCGCGAATTATTGTACCATGAATATCATATATATGCAAGAAAAAATGCTTCTACAGATACCCCTCCACGATCCCCTGCAGGATATCCCACTTCTCCTCCATATCCTTCACCAGTTTAAACTGTGTCCTGCAGCGGTCAAGGTTATGCTTCGGGCGGTGGATCTTATAGTAGCGGTCCCCCTCCAGATAATCGGTCAGGAAACGAATTCCCTGTTCCAGCGTTATCACTTTCGCACCCATGGGCAGCATGCGTATCTCCTGTTCTGTCAGAGAACCCTCACACCCTTCTATAAATCCTTTCGTGTATAAAGAAAACAATTCCACGTCACAGGATATCTTCGACAGATCTGTCTCGTCCTCCGCGCCGGTGCTTGCGCCAAAGCGGATAGAATCCCCGTAGTCGTAGAGGGCGGAACCCGGC
This sequence comes from uncultured bacterium, assembly GCA_947643595.1. GTDB lineage: Bacteria > Bacillota > Clostridia > Lachnospirales > Lachnospiraceae > 1XD8-76. The sequence continues at coordinate 67,300 of CANRWP010000005.1, forward strand.
ATGACCGTGTCGAGGTCGATGACGCAGATCCCTTTCCCCGTCTCGTCGTCTATCATGATGTTGTTCAGCTTGGTATCGTTGTGCGTCACCCGCAGCGGGAGCTCGCCCGAGGCCAGCATATCGCAGAGCACACGGCAGTCGCTCTCCCTGTCCAGCACAAACCGGATCTCTTCCTGCACCTCCATCGCCCGGTGCGCCGCGTCCTCCTCAAGCGCCTTCTTAAAGTTCTTCACACGGTCAATCGTATTGTGGAAATTGGGAATGGTCTCATGGAGCGTCCCCGCCGGATAATCTGAGAGAAGCTTCTGAAAATGCCCGAATGCCACCGCGCTCTCATAGAAATCCTTCGGCTCCTTCACCTCATCGTAACTGGTCGCCCCGTCGATAAAATCATACATTCTCCAGTAAGTGCCGTCCTCCCATCTGCAGTAGGAAGCCCCATCCTTGGTCCGGATCACATGCAGCGTCTCCCTCTCCGCGTCTCCGCCTGCCTCCGCAATCTTTTTTTGCAGAAACTCCGTTATCCTGACCACATTCTCCATCAGCTCCCAGGGCTTTTTAAACACCTCATGGTTGACTCTCTGTATGGTGTATTTTTTATACTTGTCATTATCTCTGCACACCAGCAGATACGTGTCGTTGATATGTCCGCTGCCGTGGGGCACGGCGCTCTCCACCGTCCCCTCCGCCTCAAACTGCTCCGCAATCCGCATGATCCTCTCGTCTTCTCTGACCATAGCTTTTTCCTCCATCCGTATTTTTAAATGCTGTACCATCTGATCTCATTCGCTTCCAGCTCCAGCGAAAAACTCTCCCCGTCTCCTCTGTATACCACGGTGCTCTGCGGTTCGTAGGTATTGTTGACCACACAGTACTTCCCATTCTTCACATAGGCGTGGACATCCACATTGCAGTTATCGGAAAACCATTGTCTGAGCTGTCCCTCGCTGTGGCAGCTCCAGAGCACGGCCCTGTACAAAACACGACTGTTCCGGAAACTGTAAGGCAGGCCGGAAATATAGACGGTGCGTCCCTTTCCATACTCGTTTACCGCCATCTGTACCTCTTTGTCGCGCTGTACTAAAATCTCCGTTCCCTCCAGCGCATAGATACTTTTCTTCCCTTCGCCGAAATCGATCTCTCCCCCGCAGTCTTCCAGTATAAAGTGCTCTCTGTTCTCCTTCCAGTTATACTTGTCATATCCCAGCGTGAATCCCGTCTCCTTCTCCACTCCGAGGGCCGCCGCGAGCTGCAGGAAGCGTCCCTGCCAGAGATGGCCCGAGGGTTCTCCCACGCCGATAAAGCCGCCGCCCTCATAGATAAACCGCCGGATCGCGGAGGACACTTTCTCATCCTCCCAGACCGCGCCGCCCGTGTGAGCGGTATCGCCGTCGCCGATATTGAATATGACGTCGATTCCGTCCAAAACTTCCGGGTTCTCCCGGAGATCGTCAAAGGACAGAAATACAACATCAAAGGGTGCCCCCGACAGACTCTCTATCACTCCGGCGTAGCTGTAATTCTGCTTTTGATACAGCGCATGGTGTACCATATGACATCCCCAGGAGCGCATCCGCCCCCAGCAGTTCAGCACAGCCACACGCTTCTGGCAAAAGGCTTCCGTGCCGCGAATATTCTCATATAGCTCCCGAAACTCCCTGCAGACGCTTTCCACATAATCGATAAACTCCGGGAACTGACAGGCCAGCTTCAGATAGCCGCCGTAACCGATCCGATCGATGGGCTTTCGCAGAATAGCCCGGCGGGCCGTCACCCAATTTTCTTTAGCCTCCCGCACCGGATCCCCTCCCTCATGAAACGTATCCGGAAAGAAGTAGGGCAGAAGGCGCCCTTCCGTGTAACGCACACCGGGAATATCCGAGATCAGCCGCAGAGTGGATCCGTTGCCCACGGAGCCAACCACCGCATCCAGCCCCGTACTCCGAAACTCCTCCATAAAGGGTTCCGTTCCGATCCAGTGATCCCCCAGAAACATCATGGCTTCCTTTCCAAGCTCATGGGTGAGATCCGTTATCTCCCGCACCAGAGCAGCCACCTCGCGGCGCTGAAAAGCCATGAAATCCTTGTACTCGCGGCTGGGAATACGGTACTGATTATTATAGTAACCCTGATCGATAATATACTCCGGCCGGAAAGTGTACCCGGCCTCCCTCTCAAACTTTTCCAGAATGCAGGGGGAGACCGAAGCCGAGTAACCGTACCAGTCCACATATTTCTCCCGTTTCAGTTCGTCAAAGATCAGAGTAAACTGGTGGAAAAACGTCGTATAGCGGATCACATCCACATAGGGATGCTCCTCCACAAACCGGCGCAGACGCGCCAGCGTATAGGCATGTGTCTTCGGCTGACGCACGTCAAATGTGATCTGATGTTCCACCCCCTGCCAGTCATTGATCACCGCATTATACATATGCACCGGATCCCAGATCAGATAAGCCAGAAAGCTTACCGTATACTCATGCCAGGCTGCCGGCTCCGGCAGAACCACACAGCCTTCCTCCTCATTGTAATACCACTTTTCGGGGGATACGGGACATCCCGCACTGCGATCCATCACTTCCCACCATCGCTTGATATCATCCCTGGTATTGACCCGCAAAAGCTCCCGGCTGATCCCCTTCATCAGCGGGATTTTCAGCGGTTCCTCCCCGGCCATATAAAATCCCGTCATAATGTAGCACTGCTGGATCTCATCCGGATTTGCTCTCGCCCACTCATTGTCCTTTCTGGTCGTATAATAGGTAGAATACACTTTGGCATCCACCTTTTTCAGCTCCTCCGGATAATCCGTACCATCGCAGTCGCGTATGGCATCCGCCCCCCAGCGTTCCAGAAGCTCAAGCGTCTCCGGCACCACGTCCACATCCGTAGGGATCGTAACCCGGCCCCTGTTTTCCATTTTTTCTGTCATCTCACTCATCATACCTTTCTCCCGTTTTTCATATTATTTTGTCTCTCAAATCCCTCTGAAGCAGAAAGTAAACTCTATCTTTCCGCTCACATCGAGCAGCGTCTCCGGCAACGGCCATGCTCCCCAGCTGTCGTCTCCGCCCACTCCCATCTGTCCCTTAGCCGCCCGGACCACCGTGCAGTGACGCCTGGGCAGTTCGTAGGAATGGGAGGCATTGTCGATCTCATGGGGCGTGTAGGGCAACGCGGAAAAATTCATATTGTCCCCCGCGAACAGAAGTCCTCTGCCCCTTTCGTCCGTCACGGACGCCGAGCAGACACCCATCTTATTGCCGCACTCCTGAGGGATGAGATACTTCGCCATATTGTCCTCCACCCGGTTTTCATAGATGCCGAGTCTCGCGCCGCGCTGTTTATCCGCGTAGGTCTCCTCCGGCCCCAGGCCGAACCACCTCACGGTGTCATAATCCGCGTCCAGCTTAAACAACACCCCGAACTCCGGCATATCTCCCAATCCCGGCACCGGATCGTAAGACAGCGTCGTCCTCACCGTCCCGTCCCCATAGACCTCGTAGGCAAGCTGACAGCTGCTCTTCGGCGCGGTTGGCATCCGGTAGGTGTAGGTGATCGCCACACAGTCCTCCCGCTCCTCCACCTGGGGAAGGATACTGCCGTACAGATGCTTCCACGGGCAGGGGACCTCCTCCTTGTAAGTCAGATACATGCTGGCGATCTTCCACTGACCATAGCGCTCCGCCATCAGGCATCCCCTGTCATTGTCCGTCATAGGCCGCCAAAAATTGGGCTTTGGCGCCTGTACGAGCAGCTCCTTTCCCGCATAGCGATAGGAGACAAGTCCCCCGTACAGGGTGGAAAACAGCGCTTCAAACTCCTCCCCGCGGACGCCGATATTGTTGTATCCGCGCACCACCGCAAAAGGTTTTTTCACACAGAGTCTCCGCCCGGTCCCATATGCCGGAATGCCAGCGCCTGCCTCCCGCGGGTTCTCCTCCACCCGGAAGATGGCCTCCCCGAACGCCGTCTCATGACCGGCCTTCGCCCAGGGAAGATCTTTTCGCAGACAGAAGGACACGACCACACTGTAGACGCCGGGTTTCTCTCTGCGTCCCGCGAATTCCGCCGGCAGAAGGAATGTCCCTTCCCCCAGAGGCTCCACGGATATCCTGCGCGTCTCCTCCGAGACGACCTTTCCGTTCCGGGAAAGCCGGATTACACAGTCAAACTCATCCGTGTCTACAAAGAGGTGTCTGTTTTTCACCGCAAAGGTTCCCCCCTCCGCGTCGATCGACACAGAGATATTCTGATAATTATATTTTATATACTGCATCTTCGGCGAAGGCTTTCTGTCCCCGCCGTACACAATGCCGTTGCCGCTGAACTCAAAGTCTGTCGGACGCTCTCCGAAATCCCCGCCGTAAGCCTGAAAGGGCTCTCCGTACCTGTCCTTTCTGGCGATGGACTGGTCGATATAGTCCCAGATAAAACCGCCCTGGTACAGGGGTTCCTCCTCCGTCAGATCCGTATACTTTTCCATCCCGCCGCAGGAATTTCCCATGGCGTGAGTATACTCGCAGCAGATAAAGGGCTTATCCCTGTGCGTCGAGAGGAAATCCCTGATCTCCTCCGCCGTCGCGTACATCCGGCTCTCCATGTCGGAGGATTCATTATATCTCCTGTCATTGTAGACCCCCTCGTAATGAACCGGACGTTTATCGTCCAGCTCGCGGAATTTCTGCGACATCTCATAGATCACCCTGCCGCCGTAAGATTCATTCCCGCAGGACCAGATCAGAATCGACGGATGATTTTTATCCCTCTGGTAACAGGATACCACCCGGTCCAACATATTAGCAAGCCATTCCGGTTTATCTCCGGGCAGCGCCGAATCCTGCCCGGCCTGTCCCTTCAGGATCGGATCCCAGCTTCCGTGGGTTTCCAGATTGTTTTCCGCGATCATATAGAGCCCGTATCTGTCACAGAGTTTATAGAGCGCGGAACTGTTGGGGTAGTGGCTGGTGCGCACTGCGTTGATATTATGTCTTTTCATGGTCAGAATGTCCGTCAGCGTATCCTCGTCCGAGACCACCCTTCCGCTTTCACTGCAAAATTCATGCCGGTTCACCCCCTTGAACACGATCCGCTTTCCGTTCAAATACATGATGCTGTCCCGGATCTCAAAACGCCGGAAGCCGATATCCTGCAGGATCACCTCCTGCAATGCCAGATTTTCGTCGTAGACCTGGATCAGAAGCCTGTACAGATCCGGCACCTCCGCGCTCCAGAGCTTCGGCTCCCTGACGCATAGCGCATACTGCCTCTCTCCCGCCGCCAAGACATCCTTTTTCACCAGCACGCACAGATCATCGTCCAGCCCCTCTCTCCCGAATCCCCCTCCGGGCCGGTAGAGCGAAAAGCTGACGTGTCCCGCTCTGTCCGCGATATCGAGCGTCACAAGAAGCGTTCCCTCCCCATAGTCGTCGGAGAGCAGAGTCTCCGCCTTCAGATCACGCACGTGAACCTCCGGCGTCGTATACAGATAGACCTCCCGGAAAATGCCCGAAAAACGGTAAAAATCCTGATCCTCACACCAGCTCCCCGCCGTCCACTTAAAGACCTGGGCCGCCAGCTTGTTCTTCCCCTCCTTCAGATAGGGACTCAGGAAAAATTCCGCCGGTGTAAAACTGTCCTCGCTGTAACCCACGAACTGACCGTTTAACCACAGCGCCAGACCGCTCTCCGCCCCCTGAAAAGATATATAGACTCTCTCCCTGTCAAAATTTTCGGGGACCTCGAAATATTTCACATAACTCGCCACCGGATTGAACCGCTCCGGCACCTGCCCCGGGACAATGTCCTCCCTGCCGTCCCAGGGATACTGCGTGTTCGCATACTGGGGCGCATCATACCCCTCCATCTGGATATGGGCGGGCACTCGGATATCGTCCCAGTCCTCGCAGTCATAATCCGGCTTCTCAAATCCGGGGATCACGCTCTTATAATTTTTCGCATAGTGAAATTTCCAGACGCCGTTCAGCGACAGCCTGAAGCTGCTCTTCTCAGCAAGCGCCTCCTCCACGCTTTTGCACGGAAGATAATCCGCATGGGCTCTCTCCCTGTTTACCGCAAAACAAGTGGGATCCTTCACCATATCATACCTGAATTTTTCAACAGAAAATTTTGCCATCTACATCCTCTTTCTGCGCACACTCACATATTTATAGCGGATGAATTTCTGTCCCCCGTGCGCCTGGAAACAAATACCACTGAAAAAATGGCGATTTCCGCCCGGTTGCAGGAACCCATGATCTGCTTCTCCGTCTTTGCCAGACGAAGTCCCACCTCCGCCACTTCCCGGAATGTCCTTGTATTCTCCCCGTTTTTATGATCCAGTACCGCCCCGTGGAATTTTTCAAAGGCTCCTCTTCCTTTCCTCCACTGAAAATACTGCACCGTATTTGATCCGTGGGCGACCGCCTGCATTGACGAAAGCATATGCATACCCGGTCTTTTAAGCGGATTATAGTTTCTCCAGCTTACGGCAGAAGGCGTACTCTCCATCAATAAAAACGGCTTCTTTTTCATACTCCTCATCATACTGTGATATGCCGCCGCCTTCACCGCCATCGGAACCTCGTCCTTTTCCTTATGCCAGAACGGATAAGAATCCCAGGATATGACATCCACTTCCTTCTGCATTTCATAGTAATCTAAGGGTTTGAAAAAATACATAAAGTTTGTCGTCACCGGCAGAGACGAATACTCTCTGAGCGCCGCCTTCTCCCATCTCAGAAAATCCGTCATCTGACAGGTCACAAACCTGCGCCAGTCCAGATTCAACCCGTGAACCAGGCACTCCCCGCCGGGCGTCGGACTATGGATCTGTTCCCAGTCCGTATATCTGCGGCTCCAGAACGTCGTCCACCAGGCTTTATTCATCTCCTGCAACGTACCGTACTTTCTTTTCAGCCATTCCCTGAACGCCCTCTGGCACTCGTCGCAATGGCAGGCGCCGTCCGCAAAATTTCCCCCCAGCTCGTTGGAAATATGCCACAGGATAATTCCCGGATGCCGCAGGGACATTTCCGCCAGCTTTCCATCTATTTCTTTCGTCCTCTCCCTCATCTTTTTCGAAGTATAACAGAAATTATGCCTTTTTCCCGGCAGATTCCTTTCGCCATCTTCCCTTACCTGCATCACTTCCGGAAAATCTTTCGTCAGCCAATGGGGCAGCCCGCCTGTCGGCGTCGCCAGTATCGTACTGATCCCTGCTTCATACAATCTGTCGATGATATCCTCCAGCCACTGGAACCGGTATACCCCCTCCTCCGGCTCCAGCATCGACCAGGAAAAAACTCCCAGCGTCATACAGTTTATACCTGCTTTTTTCATCAGAGCAATATCTTCCGCCAATATATCCGGCCTGTCCAGCCATTGTTCCGGGTTGTAGTCCCCTCCATGCAGCATTTTATTCCATTCCATTTCAGCAACCGCTCCTTTCTCTTTGTCCAGGATGTCCGCACATAAAACAAGGGGAAGTATTCCGCTTCCCCCTGATATTCCGCCATACTATTCTACTCTAAAAACCCTTTCGCCTTCTGATAGATGCTCTCGCCGTCCAGACCGTATTTTACCACAAGCGCCGCCGCAGGGCCGGATTCTCCGAAAGTATCATTGACACCGATCTTCAGGACCGGAGTCGGCTGTTTCGCGCACAGTGCATCGCAGACAGCGCTGCCCAGGCCCCCGATCACTGAGTGCTCTTCCACGGTGATGACCTTGCCGGTCTTCTTTGCAGAGGCAACGATCAAATCCTCATCCAACGGCTTGATCGTATGGATATTGATGACTTCCGCATCCACGCCGTCCGCCGCCAGTTTCTCCGCCGCCGCCAGAGCTTCCGCCACACAGATACCGGAAGCGACGATGGTCACATCTTTTCCCTCTCTCAGCACAACGCCCTTGCCGATCTCAAATTTATAGTCCGGGTTGTCGTTGATCACCGGCACTGCCGCGCGGCCGAATCTCAGATAGACGGGACCCTCATAGTTGATCGCAGCTTCCACTGCGGCCTTCGCCTCCACATCGTCCGCCGGAACGATGACGGTCATGCCCGGGATCGTGCGCATCAACGCTACGTCCTCGTTGCACTGGTGGGTGGCGCCGTCCTCGCCCACCGTGATGCCCGCGTGGGTCGCACCGATCTTCACGTTCAGGTGGGGATAACCGATGGAATTGCGAACCTGTTCAAAGTTTCTGCCCGCCGCGAACATCGCAAAGGAACTGATGAACGGGATCTTTCCGCAGGTGGCAAGGCCTGCCGCGATGCCTGTCATGTTGCATTCCGCGATACCGCAGTCGATATGTCTGTCAGGGAATGCTTTCAGGAAGACGCCGGTCTTCGTCGCGCCCGCCAGATCGGCATCCAAAACCACCAGATTCGGATATTTCGCACCGCATTCAGCAAGTGCATTACCATAACTTTCTCTTGTTGCAATTTTCTTTACATCTGCCATGATCATTCACCTGCTTTCTTCCATTCTTCTTCGATTTTTTCGAGGTCGGCCATCGCGGTCGCAAACTCCTCGTCGTTGGGCGCCTTGCCGTGCCATCCCGCGTTGTTCTCCATGAAGGATACGCCTTTGCCCTTTGTACTCTTCATGACGATCGCTGTGGGCATGCCCTTTGTCTCCCTGGCCTCCTTCATCGCCGCGCGGATCTCATCGAAATTATGGGCGTCGATATTGATCACATGAAAGTTGAATGCCTCAAACTTCTTATCGATCGGATAAGGGGAACATACGTCCTCGATCTTACCGTCGATCTGCAGACCGTTGTTGTCCACGATCACCACCAGGTTGTCCAGTTTTCTGGCTCCCGCGAACATAGCTGCTTCCCAGATCTGCCCCTCCTGAATCTCGCCGTCGCCGAGAAGCGCATACGTCCTGTACTCCTTGCCGTCCATCCTGGCCGCCAGCGCCATACCTACCGCTGCGGAAAGTCCCTGTCCCAGGGAACCGGAAGACATATCGATGCCGGGTGTCTCCTGCATACAGGGATGCCCCTGCAGTCTGGAACCCACATGGCGCAATGTCAAAAGCTCTTCCACCGGAAAAAATCCCCTGTTCGCCAGTGTGGAGTAAAGGCCGGGAGCCGTGTGTCCCTTGGAGAGCACGAAGCGGTCGCGGTCTTCCATTTTAGGATTTTTCGGGTCGATATTCATCTCCTCGAAGTACAGGTAGGTAAAGAGATCTGCCGCAGACAGGGATCCGCCGGGATGTCCGGCTTTCGCACTGTGAACGGCTTTCACAATTCCTTTACGAACCTCATTAGCTGTTTTCTGAAGTTCCAAGTTTGTCATCTTTCATTCTCCTATTCCATTTCCGCATCTATCCTTGCAGATGCTTTTTATTTAGTTTAACGGATATTTATCCGTCAGGCTCTTTACGATTGCCCTCGCCTCGGGCACTTTCTCCTCGCCGCCGTCGATGATCAGCGTGATCGCCTCCGCGATCCTGTCCATATCTTCGGTCTTCATGCCGCGGGATGTCACCGCGGGCGTCCCCAGCCGGATACCGCTTGTGACAAACGGTTTCTGCGGATCGTTGGGGATCGTATTTTTATTCGCCGTGATGTGCGCTTCATCGAGAAGTTTCTCAATGGCCTTTCCTGTCAATCCCTTCCTGCTCAGATCCACCAGCATCAAATGGTTGTCCGTGCCGCCGGAGACAATATCCACGCCTCTCGCCATCAGCCCTTTGCAGAGCGCCTGGGCGTTGTCCACGATCTGTTGCTGATACTCCTTGAACGATGGCGCGAGCGCCTCCTTGAAGCAGACTGCCTTCGCTGCGATCACATGCATCAGCGGGCCGCCCTGCGTCCCCGGGAAGATCGCCTTATTGAAGTTAAACCTGTCGGCCGTTTCCTGACTGCAGAGGATCATACCGCCTCTGGGACCGCGCAGCGTCTTGTGGGTCGTCGTAGTCGTCACATCCGCATAGGGGATCGGACTCGGGTGTACCCCGGCTGCCACAAGACCAGCGATATGTGCCATATCCACCATCAGCACCGCTCCCACTTCATCCGCGATCTCGCGGAACTTTGGAAAGTCGATGGTTCTCGCGTAAGCAGATGCTCCCGCAATAATCATTTTGGGCTTACAATCCAGAGCGATCTCCCTCACTTTATTATAGTCAATAAACCCTTCGTCATTCACGCCGTAGGGCACACACTTATAGTATTTTCCGGACATATTCACCGGTGATCCGTGGGACAGATGTCCGCCGTGATCCAGATTCATTCCCATGTAGGTATCGCCGGGCTCCAGCACCGCGAAAAACACCGCCATATTCGCCTGCGCGCCGGAGTGAGGCTGCACATTCGCATAATCGCAGCCAAAGAGCTTTTTCGCCCGCTCTCTCGCCAGATTTTCCACCACGTCCACACAATCGCATCCGCCGTAATAACGTTTCCCCGGATAGCCCTCCGCGTATTTGTTCGTCAGCGGGCTTCCCATCGCCGCCATCACCGCTTTGCTCACCCAGTTCTCGGAGGCGATCAGTTCGATATGGTTTTCCTGTCTCTCCTGCTCCGCCACGATGGCATCCGCAATCTCCGCATCCACCGCCCGTATTTCATCAAATGAGTACATCTCTCACTCTCCCTTCTTCTCTCTTTTTCCATAATTTACAGTATACCATATTTCAGGGACATAAGAAACAGATTTTTGTAAATATTATCCCTGTTCCCTTTTTTCCCGCAGCCTTTCCGCCGCGATCTTTTTCAGCTCTCTGGCCCTATCCTTCATGCGCGGATTTGACTTCGATCTGCTCATAACGCGGCCGAATGTCCTGACCGCTCCCGGCCAACTTCACCCTGCCTGTTCTGACTGTCCTCGCCTTATCTATTGTCATTCTTCTTTATAACCCTTATATATAAACACGCTGCTATTCATATTGTAACATAGCAGACTTTAAATAGAAAGCAAAAAGTAACTGCAGACTTTCTCAATGGAAAACCGGGATATACATATGTTTTATGTTACTCATCATAACTTATTAATTGTTGCAAACGGGCATAAAACAGAGCTGTTGCTTCGGTAGTGATCATTCATCTACTTTTTCAACAGCTCCATTTTTTCACTGGAAGTAATCTCTGATACTTCATCAATAAAAGTTTTTCTTCCTTTAGTCCCTGAAGATTTTTTAATGAAACATTTAATAGTGTATAAGATAAGATCATTTATAATCATCTCGCAAACATGAGATACCGGTTCATTTCCCCATGTAAATAATCCGTTCCCATCCCCCACTAAAAGTGTATAACCTGCAATTTGTGCCAAAGGCGATATCTGTTTTCCTGTAATACCGATAATTTTCATACCGATCTCCTGTGCCATTTCCGCCGCCTGTATCACCAGTTTCGAAACACCAGACTGAGAGATTGCGATTAAAATATCTCTGTCGCTCCCAAGACTAATATAATTTAAATAAGTCTCACTCCTATTCGCCGTATATGCTTTTATCCCAAACCGTTCCAGACGAAATCCCAGATCCTCTGCAACTGGTATAGTGTTCCCAATAGCCACTATATATACAGATTCTGCCTCCATAATAAGTTTTACCGCCGAAAACAGAACTGTTTTATCTATCTGCTGAGAAAACTGTATCACACTTTCCATATTTTTATTTATTACATAATCTATAAAATCCCCATTTTCCTCCCTGGACCGACCTTTTCTTTCCTCGTCCTGAACCATTTGTTCCTCACCTCTTCTTCCAACGTCTCTGGAGAGCAACAGGCGGAGCTGATGGTACCCCTGATATCCCGCATGCTGACACATACGAACAATAGTTGCATCGCTCACCCCACACTCATCAGCAAACTCTGCAACATTCATCATAATAACCTTATCAGGGTTTTCCATTATAAAATCCGCTACCTTTTTTCTTTTTTAAACAATTCTTCATACTTTTTGTCTATGTTCTCTAATACTGTTTTTCGTCCTGTCACAAAAATCCCATCCTTTTAAAATTCGCTATATTCCCCCTGTTATATCCCTTCCTGCATATCATTATAAAACAAAATCAGCTACATTCCAACAGGTAATGCTCATGTACGGTAAAGAAGTAAGCAATCGAAAACAAGAGATAGACCGCCAGCACCACACTATTCCGAATCAAAGAAGCTAAAGACCAAAAGACAAGCATTATGGAAATGTGCATAACAGGCTATGGAATCATGGATAACTCTATTCACAGCACATGGAAAAGCTAAAGTGCAGCTTTCCCACGTCCTGCAAACAGAGTTACCCACAATTCCATGAGACAGCCAGTTATACACATTCCCACAATGCCGATGACGACGGAATCCCTCTCATTCATTCATACTTGTTTCCAAACTGCAATAATGCTGATGTAATTCATATATTTTTTGCTGCATTAGTTTTATTAGCTCCAATGGTGCTAACACAGTGGCGTTGTTCCCAAATGGCAATATATAATCGGCAACCCATTCTAAAGCTGCATGATTTATTTCCATGTCGATTATCCCGCCGCCCGTTGGAAATGTTGTTAATCCGCTTGCAAGTAAACATTCACTTTCACAGCGTTTAACGCCTATATCCGTTAGTTGGATTTTCATATGGTAATCATTCCTAACATCTGTTTTTTCAAGATATTCTTGAATAGACGTAGGAATAGGGTATTTCCCTTTTGGATAGGGCTTTTCCTCTATGATTTCTTTAATACGGTCAACCCGGAATACTCTGATTTGATTTGCCGTTGTACAATAGGCGGGGCAATACCAAAGTCCATTCATAGCATATAAGCCGATAGGTATAATTGTGCGTGTACTTTCAGAATATGTTGACGAATACCGTATTGTTGCGGCATGACGGTTTATCACAACAAGGAACATTGATTTAAGTAATGGCGAATCGCAATGTCTGTCTGGAATCCAAAATACTACCTTGTTTT
>CANRWP010000006.1 GCA_947643595.1 uncultured bacterium
TGGATGTGGTGTACGAAGTGCGGGGGAAGGATGAGATCGCTCAGATGGGGGAGACTTTCAATCACATGGTATCCCGTATTGACACGCTGGTAAAAAGGATAGCCGAGGAGGAGAAGGAAAAAAGGCTTGTGGAGATTTCCTTTCTGGAGGCGCAGATCAATCCCCATTTTGTATCGAATGTCTTAAACAATGTGACATGGATGGCGAAGATACAGCACGCTGACAATATCGTGCCGCTTGTGCAATCGTTAAATTCCATGCTGCAGAACGTGATGCATCAGGAGGAGGATATGATCCTTCTGAAAAACGAGCTGAGCTATGTGCAGAATTATCTGCGGATCGTGGAGTACAGCGGGAAATTTGACTGCGAGGTGCAGGAAGATATCGCGGAGGAAACCGAAAATCTGCTGGTACTGCGTTTTATCCTGCAGCCGATCCTGGAGAACGCGATCAACCATGGGCTGGCGGGCAGCCTGTCCAGGCAGGAGAGGATCCTGATCCACTCTTATATAGAGGACGAAAAACTGATTCTGACGATCGAGGACAACGGCAGCGGGATGACGGAGGAGCAGATTAAGAGGATTATGCGGGAAAAAACGGAGAGGCAGAAGCATTTTAACGGCATCGGTATTCCGAACGTAATGGAGAGGATCCGGCTGTTTTTCGGAGATAAGTACGGCCTGCGGTATGAGAGCGAAGTCGGAGAGTACACGAGGGCTATCTTTACGCTGCCGGTCATAAAGGGAGAGGGAGAATAGGCTATGGAGAAGATCAAACTGGCGATCATTGACGATGAGCTGATCAGCAGAAACATGATCAAGAAACTGATACAGGGCAACGAGCAGTATGAAGTGGCGGCGGATTTTGCGGACGGGAAATCCGCCGTGGAGTGGCTTCGCTGCAATGAGATCGATATCCTGCTGTGCGATATGCAGATGCCGGAGATGAACGGGGTGGATCTTTTGCGCATCATCCATGTCATTCATGAATATCTGCCGGTCATCGTGATCAGCGGCTTTGACAATTTCGACTATGTGCGCGGGAGTCTTGTGAACGGAGCGGCAAATTATCTGCTGAAGCATGAGCTGACGGAGAAAAGCCTCCTGCAGGTGCTCGAGCAGGTGAGGGAGAAATACCATATCGTACCGGAGGAGAAGGCGGTGTGCAGGCGGACCGGGTACTGTATCTATGACAGGAAGGACTACACGAAAGAAGGCATTGAGAAGATGGTCAGGGAGCAGAAGATCCAGTTCGGCGCCGGCAATTATGCTTCTCTCGCCATCTCGCCGGATTACCGGTTTTCGGAGAGGGTGAATCCCGAGGAGTTCAAGCGGGATGTGTGCAGCACGATCATGGATATTCTCGCGCAGATCCTGGGGACGGAGTATCCGTTCGTCATCTGTCAGACGAAGAAGTTTCATCTGCTGGTCCTTCTGTGTTTTCAGGAGGTCAACAGTACGTTATATATGATGAATATCATGAAAAAGCTGACCACCAGGCTGCAAAAGCAGATCATCAGGATACTGGATCTGACCTCGACGATCGCCATGGGCATTGTACATACGGGGCTGGGGAACGCGCTGGCGGAATCCGAGGAGCTGGATGAGATCCTGGAGGACAAACTGTATCTGGGCGGAAACAGGCTGATCTCCGCGCCTCTCGCCAGAAAGATAACATACGGAAACGGAGAGATACCGGCGGCGCTGTGGAAGCAGATGGAGTTCGAGAAGAAAAGACAGGGTGTGGCGGAGATGTCCACCTTGAACGAGTTTTTTGACTTCATGGAGAAGGAGAGGCTGCCGCATAAAAGGGTGACGGAATGCTGCCTGGAACTGATGCGTCTGCTGTGTCCGGAGGAGGCGGCGGAATGCAAAAAGCTGTCGGAGCGGATCAAGGGGTATGAGATATTTGAGTTGCTTCGGGAGGATATCATGGATTTTATGAATCGCGAGAGGATCCTGGAAGAAAAGAAAAAGTATCGGTATTCTCCCCTGATCAACCAGGTCATCGAATTTGTCGGAAAAAATTATCGGGAGGATATTTCCCTGGAGATGTGTGCGGCACAGCTGGACAGCAGCTACACCCATTTAAGCCGCGCCTTTAAGCAGGAGACGGGGATGCGCTTTGTGGAATACCTGAACAGACAACGCGTGAGCAAAGCCGAGAGCCTGCTGATCCGGGGAGAGGTGCCGATGAAGGAGATCGTGGAGCGTTCGGGCTTCCGCAATTACAATTATTTCTTTAAGGTGTTCAAGGAGATCACAGGTATGAAACCCGGGGAGTTTGTCGCAAAAATTTAGAGTAATTATCAAAATTTTATTATCTTTCTTTCTCCAGTTATAATTTATGATTATTTTATAAATTAATCTGGAAAACAGCAGAATCCCGGGAAGCGCATAACTCAATTTGCAGATGCAGAGCAGCTGCGGATTGAGTTGGGTAAAGGATGCGCTGAGAGGGATTCTGTGGAACTGGAATAGGAGGAGAGTAATGAAGAAACTGGGAAAGAAAAACAACTGGGCGGCATATCTGTACATACTGCCCCTCATGCTTCTGTCGTTCGCGGTCGTGTACTACTGTATCATACGGACCTTTATGACAAGTTTTACCGACTGGAACGGCATGTCGCCGGAGATGAACTTTGTGGGAATGAAAAACTATATCAAACTGTTCAAGGACGCGACGTTCTGGAAGTCGGTCACAAACAATGTCATCTTTTTCTTCGGCACGGTCTTTGTGCAGGCGGCGGTAGGGTTCTTTCTGGCGGTCCTGTTAAAGAAGAAGCTGCCGGGTTCCAATCTGTTCAAGGCGGTCTATTTCATGCCGATCGCCATGGCGACATCTATCATAACGGCGATCTTTCGCATTATCATGGATCCCACAAACGGCGCGTTAAATCAGTTCCTGCACGCGATACATCTCGACATGTTCGCGGTGAGCTGGCTGGGGGATAAGCGGTACGCGCTGTTGTCGGTCATCATCGTCAATATCTTTCAGTGGATGGGATTTTCCATGATCACCTACTATGCGAGCCTGATGAGCCTGCCGGACGATGTGTACGAGGCGGCGAAGATCGATGGGGCGGGTTTCTGGAGGACATTGACGTCCGTCACATTCCCGATGGTGAAGGGGACGACCAATGTGCTGATCATTCTCGGCATCGTGGGCTCCCTGAAGACCTTTGATATTGTAAAACTGCTCACCAACGGCGGACCGGGAAGATCCTCCACGGTGATGAACGTGTACCTGTATGAAAAAGCATTTAAAGATTTCAAGGCGGGGGAAGCCGCCGCCATCGGCGTCTCTATCCTGATCATCGCCATGATCATGTCGTTTCTGCAGGTGAAATTCGGAAAGGAGGACTAGGGAGATGAAGAAGAACTGGAAGGGAGCTCCGGCAGCTTATTTTGTTTTAATTCTGTGCGGTGTGATCTGGCTGTACCCGATCGGCGTCGCGTTAGTCAAGTCCTTTCATCTGAACGGGTTTGACAACTATAAATATGTGCTGACCTATGAGAAGATCAGCTATTTCCGCGTGGTCGGAAACAGCATGTTCATAGCGATCACCACGGCTGTGGCGGTGACGCTGATCACGACGCTTGCGGCGTTCGCGTTCTCCAAGATGGATTTTGTCGGGAAAAAGATCATATATGGGATGATTCTGGCATGCCTCGCCGTGCCGGTGGCTGCGGTGACGAGCCCTCTGTTTGCGGCGATCAAGTCGCTTGGTTTTCTGGATAAACATGTCGGAGTGATCATGCCGCTTATCGCCTTCAACGCGCCCATGATGCTTCTGATGATAAAAAATTATTTTGACACGATCCCGGATGAGCTTCTGGAGAGCGCGAGGATGGACGGGGCGTCCATGATGCGGATCTGGTATGAGTTCATGATCCCGCTGTGCGTGCCGATCATCGCCAATGTGCTGGTGCTCACCTTTATCTATTCCTGGAACGATTATCTGGTGCCGCTGCTCGTGCTTAGGGAGCAGGACAACTATACGGTCACATTGGCGGCGCAGTATTTTATGTCCAGCACCTACCAGAGTCCTACGGATGTGGCGAGGATCTACGCGGTCATGATGCTTTTGACACTTCCGTCGATCCTGGTGTATCTGGTGAGCCAGAAGTTCCTGGTGAGCGGCATCACGGCTGGCTCTGTGAAAGGGTAACAGAGGAAAGGAACGGAAATTATGAGAGAAAAATTTTGCAATCCGGTCCCGTTTTCGGACGGGAGGCGGCATACGAATCCGGATCCGTTTATCATGAGGTGGTGCGGCAGGTATTACTGCTACGCCACGGACGAGGCGGGGGTGAAGGTGAGCGTATCGGAGGATATGGTGCACTGGGATTTCCGGGGATTTGCGATAAGTGAGAAAGAGTGCCATCACTACTGGGCGCCGTCGGTGATCTATCTGAACGGGATGTTCTATATGTATTATTCCAATATTCCGATGGAAGAAGAGGACTGCCATGAACAGCACCTGAAGCTGGCGGTGTCGGAGGATCCGCTTGGGCCTTTTGTCTACAGAAAGACTTTTTTTGAGAAGTTCAGTATCGATTCCCACCCGCTGAAGCGGGGCGGGGAGCTGTACATGTTTTATTCCGTGAACGACTGGCTGGGACTGGAGGAGAAGGTGGCTGGCACCTGTATTCTGCTCGATAAGATGGTATTGCCGGAAGAGTTTGCGGGGGATCCGAAGCCGGTGGTGCTGCCCTCTCTGCCTCAGGAGATCTATGCCGAAAATCGCTTCGGCGACGGCAGGGACTGGTATACGATCGAGGGGGCAAGTCCTGTTTTCCACGGAGATAAATGCTGGGTGCTGTATTCCGCCAACGCCTTTGAAAACATCTACTATTTTGTGGGAACCGCGGTGGCGGAGATAAAAGGGAGTCTGTGGGATATGGAGTGGAGGAAATATCCCGATGAGTATACGTGGACGCCCCTTTTAAAGAAGAACGACGTGGTGGAGGGAACCGGGCACAATACGGTGGCGAAAGCGCCGAATCTGTTTGAGGACTGGATCGTCTACCATGGGCGCGATATCGAGGAGGGGCTCAGGCAGGGAACGGAACAGCGGAATATGCGGATCGATCCGCTCCTGTATTTTCAGGACAGGATGTTCTGTCCGGGACCGTCCTTTGAGGAGAGGGATGTGCCGGGGAAGAGCTTTTTTGCCGGGAGAGAGATCGAGGCAAAGGAGAAGGTGTTTTTCGCGGAGGCAAAGGATTTCTACAGGATGGAGATCTGGTGCAGCGCCGGAATGTCCCATGCGGGAGCGAGATATATGCTGTATCCGCTTTATCGGGATGAGAAGAATTATATCGCCCTGGAGATGCACAGCGGCCTTCGGAAGATGAGCGTGATCCGCCGTCGCGGCGGGATCGCAGCGCGGCTTGGCAGTATGGAGCTGCCGGCGGGATACCGGTTCGATGTGCCCCATCTGATCGGCGTGGAGAGGAAGCGGGATCGCTTCAGAGTCACGCTGGATGACGACCTGAGTATGGATTTTGCGGATAGCCTGGCGGCAGGGGCTTCGAGAGCATTGGAAAGGATCGGTATCGGCGGCTGTTTTACTCCGGTGAGTGTGCAGAACGTCGTGATCGCGGAGGGTGCGGAACTGTTCGGCGAGGAGCTGGTTTTTCTGCCGGAGTTCTATGACTGCTCGCCGGCGGAGATAAAGGACGGGGCGCTGAGGGGGCACGGGGATGTGATGAGGCTGACCGGTAATACCTGTGCCTTTGGGGATGGCAGTACATATGGAAGCAGAGACAGCAGCGGTGTCCGTACGGAAAGGTTTACCTGGAAGAGCGTGCAGGCGGACGGTCGGGCGGATCTGTACCACGGGGAAGAAAAACTCTGTACCTTGGAGTCTCCCCGGGGCGGGATGACTTTCTATTATTATAAAACCGATAAAAAAGTATATCTTCTGACGGACGGAAAAATTATGGATGAAGGGAAGGCGGAAGTGAAAACTCTGTCGGGGATATCCGTTTTATCCACAAAGAAGGAGGCAAAAATGCCTCTCACCCTGGAAGTGAGAGGGCTGGCACTGGAGGATTATATGTGGGTGAAAGGGTGAGCCGGCAGGCGGCATCGTCCCATTGCAAAAAATTTCAATAATGCGCAAAAAGTTAGAGTGAACGGAATATACAAAATATTTTATGATGAAGTTACAAAAATTACAGGAGGGATTTATCATGAAAAACTTTAAAAAGATAGTTGCCGTCATGGCTGCGGCTATGATGACTGTCGGCTGTCTGGCGGGCTGCGGCTCCGACGCACCGTCCGGGGAGACAGCGGAAACTCCGGCACAGGAGGCAGGTGATGAGGCGCAGACGGAAGCGCCGGCTGAGAGCGAAGCGGGCGGGGATGAAGTGACGTTGACATTCTGGTCCTGGCTTCCCACGACGGACCAGTCGGAGGAGATGATCGCGGCGTTTGAAGAGGCAAACCCGGGCATCAAGATCGATTACACGAGAACAGAGCAGGACGACTATTTTGAGAAACTGCAGGTTGCGATGGCATCCGGCACAGGTCCCGATCTGTTCGGCCTGACGACCGGACCGATGAAGGAGCAGTACGCTCCGTTCGCGGAGGAGATGAGGGCGTTAGCGGACGCTAACTGGAGCGGCTGGTCAGATATCATCAGCGAGAACGCGGTGGAACAGTGCAGCACGGAGGACGGCAGCGTGGTAGGTATGCCTCTTTTAGTGGCGGGCATGACAGACCTGCTGTACAATAAGACACTGATGGACGAGTGCGGCATTGAGAGCGTGCCGAGGACTTATGAGGAACTAAAGGACGCGGCGGAGAAGGCGAAAGCAAAGGGCTATGTCTGCGTGGCGGTCGGCGCTGCGGACGACTGGATCAACAGCGATATCTTTGTACAGCTTTCCAACGAGTTTGAGGAGGGCGCCGTTTACGAGGCAGACAGAGGGGAGCGCTCCTGGACGGATCAGTGTTTTGTGGATACGATGACGGCATGGCAGCAGATGTTCAACGACGGCATCTTTGAGGAGGGCGCGCTGGGCGTTGCGACTTATCCCGATGCCCGCGACCAGTATTTCTTTGCAAGAAAATCCGTATTCTTCCTGACAGGTTCCTGGCACCTCGGCCCCACATCTCCGACCAACAGCGAGATAGAGGGGACGGAGATCGCGAACAACAACGATGTGATCGGCATGTGCGTATTCCCCTCCGTTGTGGACGACGGAAAAATCTGCGGCACAGCGGGCGTCGATGTGATGATGGCTGTCAACAGAGACTGCAAGGAAAAGGAAGCGGCTATGAAGTTTGTGGAGTACATGGCAAACGGCGAAGGCCAGCAGTACTGGGTGAACAAACTGCAGGGCGCTCCGGTATCCAAGGAGATATCCTACACAGGCACAGTGGACGGCGAACTGCAGCAGCAGTCCATCGATGAGGTGAACAGCTATGTGAGCAACGCGGTGGGAAACCGCAAACTGTCCAACAGCGAAGTGGAGACAGCGATCCAGATCGCGATGCAGAACGTTGCGGCAGGGGCGGACCCGGCGGCGGAACTGCAGGGCGTTCAGGATGTGCAGGATGCACAGTAATGTGGAAATAAAAAAAGAAACAACATATCTGAGATAAAATGGCTGCCGCCTTACGGAACAGGATCCGTGGGGCGGCAGCTTTATTCTTTCCATCAATACTCAGACTATTGCATTTCCCTTACGGATAACGTATACTGTAAAAATCAGCGGGAAAGCAGACAGTGATATGACGTATTTTTATACAAACATCAATATCCGGAAGGATTTCAATATGTATTCTATCATGCACCTGTATCGTGGGGGGTAGGGGATAAATCCTCTGCCTTTTTCATGAATTTTCAAATTATTTAAAACTATATTCATTATATTTGAAACGAAAGGAATAATAATATGAAGAGATCAAAGAAATTTCTTGCGCTGGCACTGTTGGTGCCGACGCTTATAACGGCTGCCTGCGGAAGCGCCGAAGAGCAGGAGGAAGCAGCGGAGACGGGTGCAGAGACGACAGAGGCTGATGATTTGGAAACCATAGGTGCAGGAGCGGATGAAACTGCAAAACCGGACGCTCCGGAAGAGAATTCCGGTACGGAAACCATTGAAAAACCGGAGGCAACAGATTTTTCATTTATAGAAGGGTGGATCACGTCTATAGAAGAGGATAAAACAGAGATTACTCTGGTTATCTCCCACCACATAAAAGAGTCCAAATCTGTGGGATTTACTTATCAGGAAGTTCTTCTGGATGGTGTGGAGGCAGAAAACTGGGAAGCGCACGGGCGGGGAGCAGACACCTTTACCATAGATCCGAATGCTTTTCAAAGTTTCCCGCAGACATTGGTTCTGGGCACAAATATCGATAATTATTCGGAACTTACCGTACATGCCACCGCCAACTTTGAGGATGGAACAGAGCCGTATCCGTTCTCTGCCACATTTCGGATCAGTGAGATGGAGAGGAAAATAGAGGAAAAAGTTGTAACTGCCACATCCGATGAAATCTCGATCGAAGCGCAGGAACTTTACAACGCAGACGGCATCGTGGTCACCGTTCCGGAGCAGACCGTGAGCGATAAAGATTATTTCCTGCTCCATATAGAAAACAATACAGACGGCACAGCGCATTTCTATACGGACAAGGTTACGGTCAATGGTGCCTTACTGAAGGAACGGAGGAATTATCATACAGAAACCACGGCACCGGGCGAGAGCATTGATATGTATGTCGGTTTTGAATATTCCGAGGGCGAATACGAGAAAAAGATGCAGCCCGATGTAAAATCCGGTGAGATCAGTTTTACGTTTGGGGATCAGGGCTCGGAGGAAGAAGTTCTCCTTACGTTAAAATACACGCGAAACGACTGACGGAAAAATATCATATTTCTGAAAAAGTACAACTGTGGGAAGTCTGGCTCAGGCTTCCCGCCTGTTCTAAAAGGGTAAAACCGGGCATATATTTTACAGTGCGTGTGCGAAAAAGGCATGTTGTCGAAAACGTCGAAAAATGTTAAATGAAACGAAAATTTTTATAAAATATGCACACGAAGCGAAAAATATGGTATAATGTGCATAAGTAACGAGCAGCGAAGCAAAATCGAGCGTCACTGCAATATATTCAGGCAGTAAGGCGGTAACAGTATGGATATAGAACTTGACAGGCCGGATGATGTCGATAATTGGACAGAGCTAATGCTGATTTACACATCGGCCCTGAAACAGATCGAGACAAAACTGGAAATATTAAATGAAGAATTCCAACATGTGCATTGCTATAACCCGATAGAGCATATAAAAGCCCGGCTGAAGACATCGGAGAGCATTGTAAAAAAATTGAAGAAGCACGGTTACGAATCTACGTTGGACAATATGGTAAAATATGTAAACGACATAGCCGGAATCCGGATCATATGTTCCTTTACATCAGATATATACCGATTGGCGGATATTATACGAAATCAGCAGGATATCCGAGTGATATCCGTTAAAGATTACATAACGAAACCAAAGAAGAGCGGCTATAAAAGTTATCATATGATCGTGACAGTCCCGGTATATCTATCCGACAGAATACTGGATACCAAGGTGGAGATCCAGATACGGACGGTCGCGATGGATTTCTGGGCGAGCCTGGAGCACAAGATGAACTATAAGTTCGAGGGAAATGCGCCGGAACATCTGAAAAATGATCTGGTGGAATGTTCCAAGATCGTGTCCATGTTGGATACGCAGATGATGATGTTAAACGAAGAGATGCAGAAGTATAATAACGGCTGCTAAAAAGTCCTGTGGCGCTCACAGGACTTTTTTGCTGGATTCCTCCACAGTAAAATGAGGAGTGCCCGGATACCTTTCGGCACCCGGGCTATTATGAAAAAATTTATCTATGTGTGTAATGAAACTCATTACATATTCACCAATCTCTAACTGTTTCCAGTATACAACTAAAATATGAATAAATCATGAATAAATTGTAAATAATAGGTAAATATTTCCAAAGAGAGAAGTTGATAAAAAAAGAAAATATACAATATGCACAACTTATAAAAGAGAGCAAAATGGAGGGACATGTAAACTTTACTAATGACTGACGCGTCGTTTTGTAAACGCCTGCCTCATTGCCAAAAAAGCAAAAGAATGCTATACTGTTACCGAAACAGACAGTCGCGGAGGGAAAAGTATGGACGGGTTTATCGATAAATTTGCGCAGAGAAAAAATGCACAGGAAATGATCAGAGCGAATGCCATGGCGGAAGCGGAGGAGAAGGAGAGAATGGCATTGAGGATTTCCGAGTACGAGATGGCAATACAGGAGATGAGACAGTGCAGTCTGCAGAATATAGAGAATGTGGAGAAAGTGAGAGAGCTGCTTGCGGCGAGCCTGCACAAGATAGAGGAAGTGCAGAAGAAGGAGGAAGGTACATCCACCAGGTCGGAGGAAACGTTCGATGAGATAAAGAATATTCTGGCGGGATTGAAGATACAACTTGCGGAATTTTCGAAAGAGCAGAGGGACCAGCTCTCAGAAATTGTGGATAAGCAGCGTGAACTGATCGAAGAGCAGAATGGCCGTATGCAGGAACTGATAGAATCCCAGAAGACTGCCCTGGAGGAACTGGTGCGCGGGACGGAGGATTTTAACCACAAGGAAGCCGTGAAGGTGTACCGGAATGTACAGGCTGTCATCGAGGCGGAACTTCCGAAACAGACGGAGGAAATCAAGAATGCGATGGGAGAAAAGAACGCTTCCCGGGGTCTGGCAGTGATAGGGGTTCTGACATTGGTCGGCGTGCTCGCCAATGTGGCGATAGAGGTGCTGAGAATTTTGGGCTATTTGTGAGACGGGGGATGACAATATGGCGAAGATAACCTGGAAACCGGGCAATATGCTCTATCCGCTGCCGGTGGTGATGGTGAGCTGTGCGGAGGAAAGCGGAAAAGATAATATTCTGACGATCGCCTGGACAGGCACCACCTGTTCCAATCCGCCGATGCTTTCGATCTCGGTCAGACCGGAGCGGTATTCTTATCATATGATAGAGGAGACCGGAGAGTTTGTAGTGAATCTGACGACCGAAGAGCTTGTCCGCGCCACGGACTACTGCGGCGTGAAGAGCGGAAGAGACGTTGATAAGTGGAAGGAGATGCATCTGACGAGGGAGAAGGCGGATATCGTGAGAGCCCCCATGATAAAGGAGAGTCCTGTCAATATAGAGTGCAGGGTGACGGAGCGGAAGGATCTGGGCTCCCACGTGATGTATCAGGCCGAAGTGCTTGCGGTGCATGTGGACGAGACCCATATGGATTCCGGGCAGAAATTTCATCTGGAAGATGCGAACCCCATCGTATATTCCCACGGAACTTACTATTCCCTGGGGAAAAAGCTGGGAACTTTCGGCTACAGTGTAAAAAAGAAATGATCTGTTATTTCAGAAGAGTACCCCGCACAACGGCATTTTTTCCGTATTTGGAGCGGATCTTATCGAGAGCCTCGTTGAGGCTCTTTTGCTTTTCGGAGAGCGGAGTCTCATCCCCAAGATCAAACAGGGAGAGCTGCGTGGGGGCGTCCTCCTCCTCCAGCTTGGAAGTGCGGACGCCGAGAAGCCGCACAGGATCGCCGTTCCAGAGCTCGGCGGCGAGTTGGCAGGCCGTCCGGTAGATGGAGCCCGCGTCGTTGGTGGATTCGCCAAGCGTGGTCTGATGGGAGGCAGTCCGAAAAGAGCTGTATTTGATCTCCACACTGACCATGGCGGCCCTTTTGTGGGCTTTCCGCAGCCTGGAACCAACGGATTCGGACAGGGAGAGCAGGCACTTCCGGATATCGGTCATGGTCAGGGCGTCCCTGGATAGCGTGGTGGAATTTCCGATTCCTTTCGCCTCCGAGGGGATCGGCGCTACTGTGGAATCGTCTATGCCGTTGGCGTATTCCCAGAGCATTTTGCCGTGGCTCTTTAAATGAGGGACAATGATCTCTGGATCCGTCCTGGCGAGATCTCCTATCGTAAGAATGCCCAGATTGTGCAGAGCATCTACGCTGGATCTCCCGCACATAAACAGGGAGGAGAGCGGAAGGGGCCACAGCTTTGCTTGAATCTCCGACCGGAACAGTGTGTGGACAAGATCCGGCTTTTTGAAATCGGAAGCCATTTTGGCCAGAACTTTTTTGTCGGAGATACCGATATTGACGGTGAATCCGAAAGTCTCACGGATGCCGTCTTTGATCTGCCGGGCGGCGGATACCGGATCTTTGTAGTGGGAGGAGACGGAGGTAAAATCCATATAGCACTCGTCCACGCTGACCTGCTCGATGTCCGGGCAGATATCCGCGAGATGCTGCATCAGAAGGCGGCTTTTTTCGGAGTACAGGTTGTGGTCGGGGGGACAGGACACTAGAAACGGGCACTTTTTCAGGGCATCACTGACAGGCTCCCCGGTGCGGACACCGTAAGCCTTCGCCGGGATGGATTTGGCCAGTACGACGCCGTGGCGCGTTGCCGAATCGCCGCCGATGATGGAAGGGATCGTGCGCAGATCGGTCTCATCCCCCTGTTTTAGTCTTTCAAGAGCACTCCAGCTGAGGTAGGCGGAGTTCACGTCGATATGAAAAATTGTCTGTTTCATGGGAATAGTTTAACATAGTTTCCGGGAAAAATGTAGATGTATTACCTTTACAAGCTGTAAAAATACTGTTAAAATGAAACTTATTACAAAATTGTTACAAACGAGACTGTGTGAAAAACATGAGAGTGAATTTGATGAAAAAGATAAAATATGCGTACTTTAAAACATCGGTCCTGATGCTGTTTTTTGGGGCCCTTTTCCTGCCGAGCCTCAGACTTTTCGAGCGCACCGGGGATAACATGTTCGATGTGTACCTGAACGGCGTGCCGGTGGGACAGGTGGCGGATGCCGGGACGGCAGAGAGCTGTATGACGAAGGCCAGATACAGGTTAGCGGAAGAAAGTGATGAGCTGGTATTTGTGAAGACGGAGCTCTCCCTGGAGGGAAGAGAGGTTTTGTTTGGGGAAGTGAGCAGAGAAGAGGAAGTTGTCGACATGATGCAGGGGGTCATGAAGAACGGCAGGGAGGAGACCATGCAGCACGCCTATACCGTGAAGATCAATAATTTTACGGTGAATCTTTCCAGTATGGACGAGGTACAGCAGCTCTTGCAGGCGGCGGTGAATAAATATGATTCAACGGACAGTTACGGCGTGGAGATGATACAGGATCTGGGCAGAGAGTTAAACGTTCTGACAACCAGAGTGTACAGCGAGACGGAGGCCAAAGAGGAGGAATCCCAGGAGGAGAGGGCCAGGGCTGACGCGTCAAGTCTTTTGAGTTCCGGGATTTTCGGGGTCTTTCAGGAGGCGGCGGAGGCTGTCAACATCGAGGAGGAGAGAGATCTTTCGGAATACAACCGCGGACTGATCCATATGAATTTCGGGGATACGGTGGAAGTGGTGGAGTCCTACATGCCGGAAAGTCATCTTTCCGGGCTGGAAACTGCCATAGAGGAGGTAACAAAAGACCAGGAGACGAATAAAATATATGAAGTGGTAGCCGGCGACACTCTGGGAGAAATTGCGGAAGAACACAATATGACCATCGAAGACGTGGTGGCGATGAACGGGACACTGGAGAACGAGAATTCCGTGATACGGGTGGGGGATGAGCTGATCATCTCCGTGCCGGAACCGGAACTTTCCGTGGAGCGGCAGGAAGAGCTGTACTATGAGGAAGATTATGACGCGGATGTCGTTTATATAGACAACGACGACTGGTATACGACGGAACAGGTGACGAGGCAGCAGCCCTCCGCGGGGCACAGACGGGTCGTTGCGCTTGTTTCCTACCGGAACGACACGGTGACGGAGACCGAGATCATCAAGGAAGATGTGGATATGGAGGCGGTGGCGAAAGTCGTGGAGCGGGGGACGAAGATTCCGCCCACGTATATTAAACCGATCTCGGGGGGACGCATGTCCTCCGGATTTGGCGGCCGAAAAGCGCCGAAGAGGGGCGCCAGCACGAACCACAAGGGCATCGACTGGGCGACGCCCACCGGCACGGCGGTCATGGCTTCCTGCGGCGGCGTTGTGACGAAGGCCGGCTGGGGCAGCGGCTACGGCTATGTGGTCTATATCCAGCATCCCGACGGCAAGGAGACCAGATACGGCCACCTCAGCAAAGTTCTTGTGTCCTCGGGACAGAAGGTATCCCAGGGGCAGAAGATCGCGCTCTCCGGGAATACGGGAGTCAGCACGGGACCTCATGTGCACTTTGAGATCCGCATAGGCGGCAGCGCTGTGAACCCGTTAAATTATCTGAATTAAACGGATTTTCTTATAAAAGTTTACAAATCGGGATAAAAGTGGTAAACTAATCAAGGATGTTAAATGAAAATCAGAGGTTGATTTATGGAACAGTATGTGATTAAAGGTGGAAATCCTCTGGTGGGCGAGGTGGAGATCGGCGGCGCGAAGAACGCTGCACTGGCGATCCTGGCGGCAGCGACCATGACGGATGAGACCGTTTTGATAGAAAATATGCCTGATGTGCGGGATACGAATATCCTGCTGCAGGCGATAAAGAGTATTGGAGCTATTGTAGAAAGAGTTGACAGGCATACCGTAAAAATAAACGGTTCACAGATATCTAATCTTGTTATTGCGGATGATTATGTAAAGAAGATCAGGGCGTCCTACTATCTGATAGGGGCGCTGTTGGGAAAATACAGAAATGCCAGAGTGGCGCTCCCGGGGGGCTGCAATATCGGCAGCAGGCCCATAGACCAGCACATCAAAGGCTGGAAAGCGCTGGGGGCGGAGGTGAAAATTGAACATGGTCTGATCATCACCGAGGCGGAGAAACTGACCGGGAGCCATATCTATATGGACGTGGTTTCCGTTGGTGCGACGATCAATGTGATGATGTCCGCAGTGATGGCGGAGGGAAAGACGATCATTGAGAATGCCGCGAAAGAGCCTCACGTGGTGGATGTGGCAAACTTCTTAAACAGTATGGGGGCCAATATCAAGGGCGCCGGTACGGACGTGATCCGCATCAGGGGAACAGGAAAGCTCCACGGCACGGAATACGCTATTATTCCGGATCAGATCGAGGCGGGAACCTTTATGTTTGCCGCGGCTATCACCAAGGGCGATATCATGGTGAAAAATGTGATTCCGAAGCATTTGGAGTCGATCAGCGCAAAGCTGGTGGAGATCGGCTGTGAGATCGAGGAGTCTGATGACGCGGTGCGTGTCGTGTCGAGCAAGCCTCTGACGCACACACAGGTGAAGACTCTTCCCTACCCCGGATTCCCCACCGATATGCAGCCGCAGATGGTGGTTGCGCTGGCGCTGGCCAGAGGGGCGAGTATCGTGACAGAGAGTATTTTCGAGAATCGCTTCAAATATGTGGATGAGATGACCCGTATGGGAGCCGATATCAAGGTGGAAGGAAATACCGCGTTTATCAGCGGTGTGCAAAAATATACGGGAGCCGGCATTGTGGCACCCGATCTCCGGGCTGGGGCCGCACTGGTGTTGGCCGGCCTGGCGGCGGAGGGGGTCACTACCGTGGACGATATAAAGTATATCGAGCGAGGCTATGAGGACTTCCATATAAAACTGCAGAGTCTTGGCGCGATAATGGAGCGGGTGGATTCCGAGAGGGAGCTGCAGAAATTTAAATTAAAGATCGGATAAGAGAAAATTTTTTCGAAAAATAATTGGGCTGTCACTTTCGTGTGACAGCCCTGTTTTTGCGTTTTATGTAATATGTGAT
Source organism: uncultured bacterium (assembly GCA_947643595.1). Classification (GTDB taxonomy): domain Bacteria; phylum Bacillota; class Clostridia; order Lachnospirales; family Lachnospiraceae; genus 1XD8-76. The sequence continues at coordinate 15,807 of CANRWP010000006.1, forward strand.
TCAAAGTACCATGACGACCTGTATATCCTTTTCCTTGTCCAGATCGATAAAGTGGTTGCCGCACTTTACGGTGGGACGTGTGATATTACTCTTGTTGATAAAAATCACCTCGCCCTTTTCCCCGGTGCTCAGCAGAACGCGATGACCGATAAAGGTGTTCATCACGTTTTCCAGAAAGATCATGATAAGCCGGACGTCGTATTTCTGCATTGCTTCCTTCTGCATCATCTCGATGGCCCGGAACGGGGTCATGGCGATATGGTGGGGGCGGTGGGATGTCCTGGTATCGTAGACGTCCGCGATGGCCACCATCTTGGCAAAAGGATCGATGCGGAAACCGGCGAGCCCGAAAGGATAACCGCTCCCGTCACATCTTTCGTGATGTGTCAGGATCGCGTTTTTAATGTGGCTGTCGATATCCAGGTTTTTGACGAGAAGATATCCTTCCCGCGTATGTTCCTTGATGGCGATCTTTTCTTCTTCCGTGTAAGGTTCCGCTTTTTTCAAAAGATTGTCGGGAACTCTCAATTTTCCGATGTCGTGCAGAAGACCGCACAGTGTCGCGATTCTGGTCTCCTCCTCGGGAAGTTTTAACCAGCCCGCGAAGACATTGCAGAACAGCCCTACGTTCAGACAGTGGGTGTAGGTCGTATCGTCGTTTTCACGCATGGACTGCAGCATATCAAAAATACTGTAGGAACCCTTTCCCTGAGAGATGACGTTCAGAGCGTCATCCAGAAGCAGATTCACATCCAAAGGGGCATTTTTCAGAACCACTTCGTTGATCTTGGATTTGAAATCCTCAACCTCGTCCTCAAACGCCTGTTTAAATTGCTGGAAATCCTGGCTGGATTTTATTTTTTCCTGGTAGGAGGCGACAGGGACCGAGAAGCTCCTGTTCTTCTCAAAGGTCTCAGACGCAGGTGCTACGGTGATGGCAGGGTATCTCGGCGCCTTTTGCTCTTTGGACGTTTCGTCCTGTTTTTCGGAGACGGAGGCTGGTTCGGAAGAGATCATCGAAGGGATATCTTCCGGGATCGGTTCCGGCTCGGGAATATTTCCGATGGAGGATTCTTCCGGTTTGGACAGCGCATCGGCATTCGCCATCTCGTCCTCTATGCGCACCTGATAGATAGCGTAAAACTGCAGTTTGGAGATGGCCTTCTCGGTGAGGATGAGTCCTTTGGGGAGAATCAGCTGGTCGTTGTAATTGTAGATGTCTTCTGCGGTGATCATTCCGGGAATCAGCTCTTCGGATCTAAGCTTTTTCATGGAACGTTCCTCCCTTTCTCGATTATTAGCACAGTGAAAATTTTATCAGTTTTTGCACTGTTCACTGCTTTTGTGGACATTATAGCATAAAATTTTTAAAGAGAAAAGAGGGGTAATAAATTCAGCCGGTTATTGTGCATAGTTCGGATGTGGATTATAATATAGCTTAGCAGGAGCGGCAGACAATTTTTCCGGAGACAAAAGGAACTGAGATGGGAGATAAGGATGGATATTTGGGAAATACTGGGTATTTCGCCTGTCAAAGATAAAAGGCTGATCAAAAAAGCATATGCCGCCCGTTCCAGAGAGATCCACCCGGAGGAGCAGCCGGAGGAGTTTATGAGGCTCTATGAGGCATACCGGATGGCGCTGCGGTATGTGGAATCCGCCGCACATCATAAGGACAGCCATGACAGTTTCCGGTGGAGTGGTGAGGAGGACAGGGAAAGGGAATCATCCGGCGGTGAGAGGTTCGATCAGGGTGAGCTGGCGGCCTGTTTTGAGGAACTGAGGGAAGAGAGAGGGAAGAAGGTCACATTTTTTCTGGAAAGTTGGAAAATGGTAAAAGAGGAATGTGTGAATCCGGAGGTGAGGATGTGGTGGAAATACTATCTGAGATCAAAAGAGTTCCAGGAGATCCAGTGGCACCCGGGATTTGTAGAATTTCTCAGCGAGGATATGGAGCGGCAGCTCTCCGATGACTACGTCATACGCCAGTATTTCTGGGATGCCTATGGCTTTGGAGATGACGGAGAGGAAAACTATATGTATCAGGGCAGTCTGCAAAAACTCCGGATGGCGCTGTATCCTGCCTATGAGAGGAGGATGAACACCTGGAGACTGCAGGATAGGGCGCTTCGGGAGATGCAGCTGATTGAGAGGGAAGACAAAAGCCGCAGGGTAATATTTTGGATTGTGTGTCTGCTTGTGCTGCTCTTTGCTTTATATGGCTTTTGGAAGGTATAAAGAGAAGATTTTTTTGTTGACAAACCGCCGGCCAGATGATATCGTATCTATGTAGAAAATTTCACAGAGAATCTCTCTTATTCAGAGTGGTGGAGGTACATAGGACCTGTGAAGCCACGGCAACCCCGGAGACGGAAGGTGCCAACCTGAGCGAATGAATGATCGAACAATAAGAGGATTTGAGGGTAACCTTAGTCCGCTTCATTGTTGAGGCGGTTTTTTGTTATATCAGGGTTCCAAAATCGTTGAGAGATTCCTAATTTTAACAGGAGGAAAAAGAAATGGAGAAAAGATTGTTTACATCGGAATCCGTGACAGAGGGGCATCCTGACAAAGTGTGCGATGCGATCTCCGACGCGATTCTGGATGCCTGCATGGAGCAGGATCCGATGAGCCGTGTGGCCTGCGAGACGGCGGCCTGTACCGGATTTGTGCTGGTGACGGGAGAGATCACCACAAAAGCTTATGTGGATATGCAGAAGGTGGTGCGTGAGACGGTAAGGGAGATCGGTTACGATAAATCCGACTATGGTTTCGACGCCAACACCTGCGCGGTGCTTGTAGCCATCGACGAGCAGTCTTCCGATATCGCGATGGGCGTGGACAAGGCGCTGGAGGCAAAGGAAAATAAGATGAGCGATGAGGAGCTGGAGGCCATCGGAGCGGGTGACCAGGGCATGATGTTCGGCTATGCCACCAATGAGACGGACGATTACATGCCGTACCCTGTCGATCTGGCACACAAGCTGGTGAAACAGCTCACAAAAGTCCGGAAGGACGGGACGTTAAAATATTTAAGACCGGACGGCAAGAGCCAGGTTTCTGTAGAGTATGATGAGGCGGGAAAGCCTGTGAGGCTGGAAGCGGTCGTACTTTCCACCCAGCATGACGCGGATGTGACTCAGGAGCAGATCCACGAGGATATCAAAAAGTATGTGTTTGATCCGGTGCTCCCGGCGGAAATGATCGATGCGGATACGAAATTCTTCATCAATCCCACGGGCCGTTTCGTGATCGGCGGGCCTCACGGGGACGCAGGCCTGACAGGCAGGAAGATCATCGTGGATACCTACGGCGGATACGCGCGCCACGGCGGCGGCGCCTTCTCCGGCAAGGATTGCACGAAGGTGGATCGCAGCGCGGCTTATGCGGCGAGGTATGTGGCGAAGAATATTGTGGCGGCGGGACTGGCCGACAAGTGTGAGATTCAGCTCTCCTATGCCATCGGTGTGGCGCAGCCTACATCGGTTATGGTGGACACGGACGGCACCGGAAAGATTTCTGATGAGAAGCTGGTGGATATCATCCGGGAGAACTTCGATCTGAGACCGGCAGGCATTATCAAAATGCTGGATCTCAGACGTCCGATCTATAAACAGACGGCGGCTTACGGACATTTTGGCAGAAATGATCTGGATCTTCCGTGGGAGAGATTAGATAAGGTTGAAAATCTGAAGAAATATCTGTAAAATAAAAGCATGGGCAGATGAATGGAAAACGCCGCATGCCTGTAAAGGCGTGCGGCGAATTTTCTGCAACGGCAGATGACACTGCCTCGAGAAAAGGGTGGGGGAAAGAAAGATGAAAAAGAAGATGGTTATAGCGTGGATTCTGTTGGCGGCAATGTGTCAGACCGGCTGCGGTTCTTTGGGCGATATGAGGGAAGAGGCGGATCGCTGGCCCGAGGAAGAGGAATATGTCGACGATGAAGATGAGGAGGAGGACGACGAGGAGGGCGAAGAGCCGGATACGGGAGAATTCGAGGAAGAAGCTGCTCCGGCAGAGGAAAAGCCGGCTGAAGGGCTGTCTGCCGGAGGAGATTCCTATACGCCGGAAGCATCTCCGGTGGCGTGGGAGCAGACGATATATGTGGATGGTCGGAAAACTCCTATGCCGAAAACCGTGGGGGACGTGGAGAAATTGTCGGGGGATAAATATGTCCGGAGCAGCAAAGCCAGCAACAATTCTATTTATGTGACAGATTCAAAAAACGTTATTTTAAATGAATTTTTTATAAAATACTGTGAGCTGCCGGAGGATGAGGAAGAACAGATGGAGAAGGTCAGAGATGTGGAATTGTCAAGGCTTATCTTCAGTTACAGCAAAAAAATGAAGGAGCACTTCTCGATGCTTCCGGACCGGATGATGTTTGAAGGGGATTATCAGGAAGTGACAAGGGAACTTCTGGAAGAATATGGGGAATATATAGATCCCGATGATGAATATGCGGATGGAGAATATGAGGAGATAGAGGAATCAGGAAATATTAAATTCAATTGTTTTGAGAGGGGATATATGATGTCCTGGAGCTGGTCTGCTGATTCCGCAAAACTTGAGATAGATTATATCCCGGATAGTTATGTGGCGTTTTACCGGTATCTGACAGGAACACTTCCGGAGGACAGGCAGGAAGGGGGGCTGATGCCGTTTGGCGAGTTTCGGGGAGTGGATGAAGATACGTTTGGAATGTATCTTGGAGATATTACCGGAGATGGGGCACGTGAGGTCATTCTGGACAATTCCTACAGCAGGATGGGGGTGGCGTATGATCCCGCACGCGGGTGCCTGCAGAAGCTGTTTGAAGTTCCGCATAATTCGACTGTTTCCTATGAGCCATCCGGCGAATGGCTGCTGTTGAAGCAATACAGGGACCAGGACGGTAATCCGGCTTTGGATTCTTCTCAGGTAAGATATGTGGTTATAGAAGCTTATCTGCCGGATTTAGAAGGGAATTTTACTCTGCTTGCGCATCTGGAAGAACCGAGTGCAAGATATGCAGGAGGAGATGATTATTCCGTCAACGGCATATCAGTGAGTGAAGAGGAGTATAGAGTCCTTTGGACTACATATGGTGGATATCAGATAGGACCGGAGGAGACAACCCTGGAAGAAGCGTTGGAAGATGTAAAAATACTGGCGATGGGTGAGCGTGAGAAACTTTGGAATCACAGTCCGGAGAAGGATGTTCCCGAGCCTTACGGAGAGTACCCTGTCGAACTCACTCTATACGGAAAGGAATATGAATATATCTTTCCGGAAGGGGAACCTTATGATGAAATAGAGGAAGGCTACGATGAAACGGATGAATAGCATGACGGAAAGGTGATCAATATGGCGTTTGCACACTTGCATGTCCACACGGAGTACAGCCTGTTGGACGGTTCCAACAAAATAAAAGAATATGTGAAGCGGCTGAAGGAGTTGGGCATGGATTCCGCGGCGATAACAGATCACGGCGTGATGTACGGCGTGATAGACTTTTACCGCGCCTGTAAGGAGGAGGGGATCAATCCGATCCTCGGCTGCGAGGTGTATGTGGCGCCGAATTCCAGGTTTGACAGGGAGATAACCGGGGGAGAGGACAGATATTACCATCTGGTGCTCCTGGCGGAGAACAATAAAGGGTATGAGAACCTGATGAAGATCGTGAGCCGCGGCCATACGGAGGGGTACTACTACAGACCCAGGGTGGATATGGAGGTCCTGAGGGAGTTCCATGAGGGGATCATCGCGCTCTCCGCCTGCCTTGCGGGGGAAGTGCCCCGCTATATTCAAAAGGGAATGGTGGAGGAGGCGGAGAAGGCGGCGCTGAAATATGAGGAGTGCTTCGGCAAGGGCAACTATTTTCTGGAACTGCAGGACCACGGCATTCCGGCACAGTCCACGGTGAACGCGGCTCTGATAAATATGTCCCGGAAACTGGAGATTCCTCTGGTCTGTACGAACGACGTGCATTACACCTACGCGGAGGATGTAGAACCCCACGACATCCTGCTCTGTCTTCAGACCGGAAAGAAACTCTCCGATGAGAACAGAATGCGCTATGAGGGCGGGCAGTATTATGTCAAGAGCGAGGAGGAGATGAAGGGACTGTTTCCCTATGCCTGGGAGGCGGTGGAAAATACCCAGAGGATCGCGGACAGATGCCGCGTGGAGATCGAATTCGGCGTGACAAAGCTGCCGAAGTACGAAGTGCCGGAAGGGTTCGACTCCTGGACCTATCTGAATCATCTCTGCGAGAAGGGACTGAAGGCGCGCTACCCCGGAGGAGGGGAGGGACTGACGGAGCGGCTTTCCTATGAGCTGGAGGTGATCCGGGATATGGGCTATGTGGACTATTTCCTGATCGTCTGGGATTATATCAATTACGCCAGAGAACATGACATCCCTGTCGGTCCGGGCAGGGGCTCCGCGGCAGGCAGCATCGTCTCCTACTGCCTTCGGATCACGGACATCGATCCGATCAAGTACGGGCTTTTGTTTGAGCGTTTCTTAAATCCGGAGCGGGTCTCCATGCCGGATATCGATGTGGACTTCGGGGATGAGGGAAGACAGGATGTGATCGATTATGTGCGGGAGAAATACGGCGAGGACAGAGTGGTTCAGATCGTCACCTTCGGGACCATGGCTGCGAAGGCGGTGATCCGCGACGTGGGCCGTGTGATGGAGCTGCCCTACGCCTTTGTGGATTCCATCGCCAAGATGGTTCCAAGAGAGCTGAATATCACGATCGACAGGACGCTGACGATCAACCCGGAGTTCAAACAACTCTATGAGAGCGATGAGCAGGTGAGACGGCTGATCGATATGTGCAGGAGGCTGGAGGGACTTCCGAGGAATATGTCCATGCATGCGGCGGGGGTGGTGATCTGCAAGGAGCCGGCGGAGAATTTTGTGCCCCTGGCCAGAGCCCAGGACGGATCTATCGTGACGGAGTTTACGATGACGACGATAGAGGAGCTGGGACTTCTCAAGATGGACTTTCTGGGGCTCAGAAACCTGGGGGTGATCCAGAATGCCTGCAGGATGATCGCCGAGGGGGGCAGCGATGCGCCGGACATGGATCACATGGAATTCAACGACGATAAAGTGTTTGCCGCCATCAGCACCGGCAGGACGGAGGGGGTATTCCAGCTGGAGAGCGGCGGGATGCGAAACTTTATGAAGGAATTGAAGCCTCAGAATTTTGAGGATATCATAGCCGGGATATCTCTGTTCCGTCCGGGGCCCATGGAGTTTATTCCACGGTATGTAAAGGGGAAAAACAGCAAAGCGGCAGTCAGCTATATCTGCCCGGAGCTGGAGCCGATCCTTGCGCCGACCTACGGCTGTATCGTGTACCAGGAGCAGGTGATGCAGATCGTGCGGGACCTGGGCGGCTATACGCTGGGCAGGAGCGATCTGGTGCGCCGTGCCATGAGCAAGAAGAAGCAGTATGTGATGGAGCAGGAGAGGAAGAACTTTATCTACGGCAATGCGGAGGAGAATGTGCCGGGCTGCGTGTCGAGAGGGATTCCGGAGCAGGCAGCGAAGAAGATATACGACGATATGACGGATTTCGCCAAGTATGCTTTCAACAAGTCCCATGCGGCCTGTTACGCGGTGGTCGCCTATCAGACCGCGTGGCTAAAGTATTACTATCCGGTGGAATTTATGGCGGCGCTTTTGACTTCGGTCATCAATAACGCGGGGAAGGTGGCGGAGTATATTCTGGTCTGCCGAAATATGGGTATCCAGATCCTGTCGCCGGATATCAATGAGGGAGAAGCCGGGTTTTCCGTATCGAACGGCAGCATCCGCTATGCGCTGACAGCGATCCGCTCCATCGGCAGGCCCGCGATCGATGCTCTTGTGGAGGAGAGAAAGGTGAGGGGGCGCTATACCAACATCAAGGACTTTATCACCAGACTGACCGGAGAAGTCAATAAAAAGGCGATGGAAAATCTGATCAAAGCCGGAGCTTTCGATTCCCTGGGAGGGACGAGAAAACAGTATATGTGTGTCTATGTGCAGATCATGGACGGCATTGCGCAGGACAAAAAGAACAATATGGCCGGACAGATGTCGCTCTTTGATCTGTTGGAGGGCGCGCAGAAGGAAGAGTTTGACGTGAAGCTGCCGGAAGTGGGGGAATATCCGAAGGAGTTGAAATTATCTTTTGAAAAGGAGGTGCTCGGCACTTACATCAGCGGGCATCCTCTGGAAGAGTATCAGGATATCCTGGAAAGGCACATTACGGCGAGGACAGCAGACTTTGTCCTGGATGAGGAGAGTGGGGAAGCTGCCGTGGCGGATGGAAGCCGGGTGACGGTCGGCGGCATGATCGCGGACAAAACCATAAAATATACAAAGGATAACAAGGTGATGGCCTTTTTGAAGCTGGAGGATCTTGTCGGCTCGGTGGAGGTCATTGTCTTCCCGAAAAGCTATGAGAAATATGGGGACAGGCTGAAGGAGGACGAAAAGATATTTGTCTCCGGGCGTGTATCGGCGGAGGAGGAGAAGGACGCCAAGCTGATCTGCGAGAGGGTGGAGGGCTTTGACGAGATACCGAAGAAGCTGTGGTTAAAGTTTGATACGATGGCACTCTATCAGGAAAAGGCCGGGGAGGTGGAAGAGATTCTGAATGCCTCGGAGGGAGCGGATCAGGTCATCTATTATATAGAAGAGACAAAGCAGATCAGGAAGCTGCCGCCCAACAAAAATGTGAGGGCGGACGCGGAACTGCTGAGGGTTCTGGAAGAGCTGCTCTCCAGGGAAAATGTGAAAGTGAGATAATCCCTTGGTACTTGAAAAATTCCTGAAAATGGATTATGATAAATTTGTTGCGGAAGATGAATTTTTGACCGAAAAAAAGCAGGAAAGCCGGAGGAAAAATTCGTATGTCAAAGGAAATCAAAACGATAGGTGTACTTACCAGCGGCGGAGACGCGCCGGGGATGAATGCCGCGATCCGTGCGGTCGTGAGAAAAGCGATCAGTAACGGTGTAAAGGTGAAAGGAATCAAGAAGGGCTACCAGGGCCTTTTGAATGAGGAAATCATAGATTTGGACAGAACCAGCGTGTCCGATACGATACAGAGGGGCGGTACGATTCTGGGTACGGCCCGCTGTTCGGAATTTAAATATGAAGAAGGACAGGCGGAAGGTGCGGAAATGTGCAGAAAGCACGGAATCGACGGAATCGTAGTGATCGGCGGAGACGGATCCTACCGCGGCGCACAGGCGTTGGCACGCCATGGGATCAACACGATAGGGGTTCCGGGGACGATCGATCTGGATATCGCCTGTACGGATTATACGATCGGTTTTGATACGGCGATCAACACGGCGATGCAGGCGATCGATAAGGTGAGAGATACTTCCTCTTCCCACGAACGTTGCAGCATCATCGAGGTGATGGGCAGAAATGCCGGTTACATCGCGCTCTGGTGCGGTATTGCCAACGGTGCCGAGGATATTCTGATACCGGAAAAATACGATTACAATGAACAGCGCATCATCAATAATATCATCGACAACAGAAAACGCGGCAAGAGGCATCACATCATCATCAATGCGGAGGGTATCGGGCATTCCACGTCCATGGCGAGGAGGATCGAGGCGGCCACAGGTATGGAGACAAGGGCGACGATATTGGGCTACATGCAGAGAGGCGGTTCTCCCACCTGTAAGGACAGGGTATATGCCTCTGTCATGGGAGCGTACGCGGCGGATATCCTCTGCGGCGGAAAGTCCAACAGAGTTGTGGCTTACCAGAAGGGGGAATATGTGGACTTCGATATCGAGGAAGCGCTGGAGATGCAGAAGGAGATTCCGCAGTATATATATGACGTCAGCAGTAAGCTGTAAGCAATGAGTGAGACACTTATGATCACAAGCATTTCAAACGAAAAAATAAAACATGTGGCGGCCCTGCAGCAAAAGGCGAGGCTGCGCCGGGAAGAGAGTCTGTTCGTCGTAGAGGGCGGCAGGCTCTTTTGTGAAGCGCCGTTTTCTCTGATAAAGGAAGTTTATGTGACGGAGCGTTTTTTGGAACATGCGGATGTAAAAATGAGAGACAGGCTTGCCGCGACGGGGTACGAGGAGGTTTCGGAGCAGGCGTTCGGTAAGATGTCGGACACGAAAGCGCCCCAGGGTATCCTGGCGGTACTGCGGCAGCAGAACTATAAAAGGGAGGAACTGCTCGGCGCATCGCCGCTTTTGCTCTTTTTGGAGAATATCCAGGATCCGGGCAATCTCGGAACGATTCTGCGCACCGCGGAGGGAGCGGGAGTCACCGGTGTGATACTAAACGGCGACTGTGCGGACATCTATCAGCCGAAGGTGGTGCGCGCCACGATGGGAAGCCTTTTTCGGGTGCCCTTCTACCGGAGTGAGGAGATAAAACGGGAAATAGAATTTTTGCGGGATAACGGGGTAAAGATATACGCCGCGTATCTGGAGGGCTCTGAGTGCTATGACGCGATGGATTACCGTGTCGGAAGCGCTTTCCTGATCGGAAACGAGGGGAACGGACTGACGAGAGAGACCGCGGAGGCGGCCGACGAGCGCATCCGCATCCCGATGGAGGGGAAACTGGAGAGCCTGAATGCGGGAGTGTCGGCGGCGCTTCTTGTGTATGAGGCGGCAAGGCAGAGGAGAGCGGGACAGTGATTGGGAAAATATCAAAAATGAGGCGATGCAGAAAGAAAATGAGAAAGAATAAAGTGCATTAAAGAATATCGCCCGATCTTTGTTTTGATGATCGGGCGATGATCAGATTGAGAAAAATACGGAGCCATTTACGGCGCTATATTATCCAACACATCATGGATCTCGTCCTCCGTCATCCCTGTGAATTGAAGGATCGCATCGTAAGCGGTTCCCGTAAACATGGTCGTGGTTCTCGTCTCTCCGGACTCCGTGTCATCGCTGAGCTTAAAAGTGATGCCCGCCGCGTTCAGATATTCTCTTTCATTGCCGGTCTCGCCTGTGGTCGTGATGACCATGCTTGCGGTCTCGGCGATCTCGCCGGATTCGGCGGCCCGGTATTTCTGCTGTTCCAATGTAAAGCGTCCGCTGCCGCAGGAAAATTCTCCGGTGATGCGGTAATCCATCTCCGAACCGATGCCAGTGGCAATATCGGATTCATCAGGCAGATGTTCGGTCTGATAATAGAAGGTATCTCCGGTGTAGTTGGTCTTGAATAACCGGTCAAACCCTGCGTCGTCTGCCGCTGTAAAATAGTCCGCGTATCGGTATTCCGTGATGCGGGAAGTCTGATACCCTTTTGTCCAGTTTACGGCGTCATCGGAGTTCCAGACCTCGTAGGTGTCATCCCAGACTTTCCTGCTGAGCCAGGGAGTGGCGGGAGAGCCCCCCTCCTCGGAGACAGGGCTGATGATATCTTCCTCAGACATTTCGGGCAGTTTGGCGTCGACCCAATCACCTTCCTCCGGAAGATAGGATATCTGTATATCTTCCCCGGCGGTAAATCCTCTGGTCGAAAAATGAATGTTACCGTTGTAGATTACGGCGGCACTGGCAGTCCCACCCACCAATAAAACAGCGACAGCTGCTGCTGCGGCGATGCCGGAGAGACGTTTGGACGTTTTTCTTATATTCATGTTTTCATGCTCCTTTCGTTTCAGCTGGTACAGGAAATTCTCCGGCATATGATCCGCCGGTTTTTGCCCTCTCAGGCGGCACAGTTCGAGACATGCTTTGTCCGCCTTGTCGAAGTCGCCCTGTTTCAGATACAAATCTATCTTTTTATTCAGTTTTTTAATCAATGCATTGTTGTTCTCCATAGGAGTCTCCTTTATACAGGCTTTGTATGCCGCTCATACGTTTGATACTGCAGTATCGGGTGCGCGCTCACCTTATATCTATATATGGCATTACCCGACGGATGTAACGGAATGAGATTATAAAAAACTCTGCCTCAGAAATCGTCGAGATGGAGATTTTCGACGATTCTGCGCATTTTTCTGCGGATACGCGTATATTTCATGCGGACTGCCGTCTCGTTCATCGCCAGTTCCTCCGCGATAACTTTCATCGGTTTTTTCTGAACGTAATATTTCCGGTACAGATCCCGTTCTTTTGGCTTTAAACCGGAGAGCACCTGTTCCCGGAAAGAGATCTCGTTGACGTTTTCCGATTTCAGCTGACAGAGTTCCTCAAAGGTGTCACGTCCGGAGGAGACAGCTTTTGCATCTTCAAATTTCGTCTCTCTTGCGGCGGCTTTCCCGGTCTTTTTATAGTATTCCAGCACCAGATTCGCGGCGGTCGCATACAGAAAGGCGATCGGCTTTTCATGGGACAGGAAAGTCTCGCCCTTTTGCCAGGCGATAAAGAAGACATCCTGCGTGATATCCTCTGCGGCCTCTCTGTTTCCGGTTTTCGCCAGTATGTAGTTGTGGATGCGGGCGTAGTTGTCCCGGCATATCTCTTCAAATTGCATGGTTTCCTCATTCCGGCGCAGTTTTTTAGCGCCGGCCTCCGTCTATATATGGAGATTTTCGGGGGATGTAACGCTTGTTTATTGAATATTTATCGGAGAGAGAGTAGAATAGCATTATTGTTACAAATATTGCGGAATCAGGAGGAGACAGGATGAAACTCGGTTTTATAGGACTCGGCAGCATGGCGTCCGCCGTCATAGGCGGCATTTTAAAGGAGGGGATCGCGGCGCCGGAGGATATTATCGGTTCCACGAAAACGCGGGAGAGCGCAGAAAAAAAGGCGAAAGAGTTTAAGATAGAGACCTGCACGGACAACAGGGAGGTGGTCAGACAGGCGGATGTGCTGGTGCTGGCGGTGAAGCCCCAGTTTTTCACGGAAGTGATCGCGGAGATCCGGGATATTTTGAGGGAGGATACGCTGGTGATCAGCGTGGCGGCGGGAAAGACCATAAAATATATCGAGGAGCAGTTCGCGGGGGGCGGGGAGGCAAAAACCGTCAAACTGGTGCGCTGTATGCCCAACACGCCGGCGCTGGTGCTGGCGGGATGCACCGGGTTCTGCGTGAATGAGCAGGTAGACCGGCCGGAGAAAGAGTTTGCGGAAAGACTGTTCTCCAGCTTCGGGAAGGCGATAGAAGTACCGGAGCGCCTGATGGATACCGTGGGCAGCGTCAGCGGCAGCTCCCCGGCGTTTGTTTTTATGTTTATCGAGGCGCTGGCGGACGGGGCGGTGGCGGAGGGAATGCCGAGAAAACAGGCGATAGAGTTTGCGGCGCAGGCGGTCTGCGGCAGCGCAAAACTGGTGCTGGAGAGCGGAAAGCATCCGGGGGAACTGAAAGACATGGTCTGTTCTCCCGGCGGCACCACGATTCAGGGGGTGAGAACCCTGGAGAAGGGCGGAATGCGGGGAGCGGTGATGGACGCGGTGATCGCCTGCGTGGAAAAGACGAGGAAACTGTAGAGTCAAAAGTCTCGCGGCGGCTTTGTTACAATATTATGTCAATCGGAAACAAATATATATTAAATGTGAACTTGATTTCCCCGTTGACATAACGCATAAAAACAGCTGTTATGCATTGTTTCTTAAGAAAACCTTAAAAATTTTTGTTTAAAAGTTTGACAATAAGTTTATAATTTGTTAATATAAGGTTGTAACAAATGTAACATATTTGTAACAACTTAATAAAAAAAGACTAAACTTAAAAGGAAGGTTATCGAGATGTGTAACAGTAAGAGATGGCTGACAGGTCTTCTGGGCATGGTGATGTGTCTGACCCTGGCAGTCGTGGCAAAGCAGGATGTAGAGGCCGGGCAGGATTACGAGATCGGCAGTTATATCGTTTGCACAGAAGATACGAATCTGTTTGTATTGCCGGACTGTAATGAGGGAGTGGTCGCTCCGATCGCGAAAAACAGCGTTGCAGTGGTAGTGGAAAACGACGATATATATACGAAAGTGAACTGTAACGGTGCGGAAGGATATCTGTATCAGGAGTTTATCGGTTACGACGAAGAGCTTATCGCGGCATATCAGGCAGAACTTTTGGCGAGGAGCGAAGAGGTTCGCATGGTGGCGGCCATGATCCAGTGTGAGGCGGGCAATCAGCCGATCGAAGGACAGATTGCGGTGGGAGCGGTTATCATGAACCGTGTAAAATCCCTGAGCTACCCGAATACGATCGTGGAAGTGCTGTATCAGCCGAACCAGTTCGGCCCTGCGGACAGCCAGCTGTTTGCGAGTCTGCTGGCGAATGACAATATCAAGGATACCTGCAGAGAGGCGGCAAAACAGGCGTTTATGGGAGTGGACAATGTAAACGGAGCGCTGCACTTTAGAAGAGCAGGCAACAAAGAAGGCATTGTGATCGGCAACCATGTATTTTACTGATGCGAAGTGAAAACTGAATATGTGATGCAGGATATCCCGGAAACATTCTCCGGGATATCTTTTTTTTGATTTTATTTGTAAAATAGGATGAAAAGGTGTAGAATAACAGTTATATGGAAGCCGATGAATCCTGTCCGGGTGTTTCGGCGGAAAGGAGAGAACAAGATGGAATGGATAACAAATCCTGTGGTCGTGTGGCTTATCATTCTGGTATTGCTTGTCATCATTGAGATCTTTACGCTGGGACTGACGACGATCTGGTTTGCGGGCGGCGCGCTGGTGGCGATCGTTGTGGCGGCATTGGGCGGCCCTGTATGGCTGCAGGTGCTGGTTGCGCTTATCGTTTCGACAGTGCTTCTGTTCTTTACAAGGCCGGTGGCGATGAAATATTTTAACCGGGATCGGGAAAAGACCAACGCGGAATCGTTAGTGGGCAGGCAGGCGATCGTTCTGAACGAGATCAATAATCTGCAGGGCACGGGACAGGTGACGATAAATGGCATGGAGTGGACAGCGAGGACTATTGTGGACGGACAGACGATAACCCCCGGGGAGGTAGTGGTCGTCAGGGGCATCCACGGAGTAAAGTTGCTGGTGGACCGCGAAGAAAACTATAATATTTAAGAGAAGGAGAGAAGAAAATGAGTGCAGGTATTTTTTTGGTTTTTGTATTTTTGATTCTGTTTGTTCTGGCAGTGTGTGTAGTGGCGTCCAGTGTTAAGATCGTACCGCAGGCGCATGCGTATGTGGTGGAGAGGCTGGGGGCATACCAGGGCACATGGTCTGTGGGTATCCACTTCAAGATGCCTATCTTTGACAGGGTGGCAAGACGTGTGATCCTGAAAGAGCAGGTGGTTGACTTTGCACCCCAGCCCGTTATCACAAAGGATAACGTGACGATGCGGATCGATACGGTAGTGTTCTTCCAGATCACGGATCCGAAGCTGTTTACCTACGGTGTGGAGAATCCGATCATGGCGATCGAAAATCTGACGGCGACCACGCTGCGAAACATCATCGGTGAGCTGGAGCTCGATCAGACTCTGACGTCGAGGGAGACGATCAACACAAAGATGCGCGCGTCCCTGGACGAGGCGACAGATCCCTGGGGTATCAAAGTAAACCGTGTGGAACTTAAAAATATCATTCCTCCCGCGGAGATTCAGAATTCCATGGAGCGCCAGATGAAAGCGGAGCGTGAGCGCCGTGAGGCCGTGACGAGAGCGGAAGGTGAGAAGAAGGCGAGCGTGACTGTTGCGGAAGGTAAGAAAGCTGCGGCGATCCTGGAGGCGGAAGCTGAGAAGCAGTCCGCGATCCTGCGCGCGGAAGCCCAGAAAGAAAAGATGATCCGTGAGGCGGAAGGTCAGGCGGAAGCGATCATGAAAGTACAGCAGGCCACGGCGGACGGTATCCGGATGCTGCGGGAGGCGGGCGCTGATGAGGCGGTGTTAAAGCTCAAGAGTCTGGAAGCGTTTGCCAAGGCGGCGGACGGACATGCGACGAAGATCATCATTCCCTCTGAGATCCAGGGGATTGCGGGGTTGGCAGGTTCCGTGAAAGAGATCATGGCAAAATAGAGAAGAGATTATAAATTGCCCCCCGCAGGATAAAAGGATACCCTGCGGGGGAATTTTTGTGATCGGATAGAATATTCGAGTGAAGGAGCCGGAAAATGGATTTAAAGGGAAGACATTTTTTGAAATTGCTGGACTATACGCCGGAGGAGATCAAATATTTGCTGGATCTCTCGGCGGAATTTAAGGAGAAAAAGAAAAAGGGGGAGCTGACGGAGTATTTTCGGGGAAAGAACGTTGCTTTGATCTTTGAGAAGACTTCCACGAGGACAAGGTGTTCCTTTGAAGTGGCCGCCCATGATCTGGGGATGGGGACGACCTATCTGGACCCGGCGGGATCACAGATCGGAAAGAAGGAGAGCATAGCGGACACGGCACGGGTGCTGGGGCGGATGTACGAGGGAATCGAGTACCGTGGCTTCGGGCAGGAGATCGTGGAGGAGCTCGCGAAATATGCCGGCGTGCCGGTCTGGAACGGACTGACGAACGAGTTTCACCCTACTCAGATGCTGGCGGATCTTCTTACGATCCGGGAGCGTTTCGGTTATCTGAAGGGAATCCGGCTGACTTATATGGGCGATGCCCGCTTTAATATGGGGAATTCTCTGATGGTTGCCTGCGCGAAGATGGGGATGCATTTTACCGCCTGTACGACAGCAGAATTTTTCCCGGAGAAAGAGCTGGTGGAGCAGTGCAGAGAGATCGCTGAACAGACCGGGGGAAGCGTCACACTGGAGGAGGATGCCATGAAGGGCACCAGGGGAGCCGATGTGGTATATACGGATGTGTGGGTATCCATGGGCGAGCCGGACGAGGCGTGGAGCGACAGAATAAGAGCGCTCTCCCCCTATCAGGTAAACCGGAGAATCATGGAGAATGCGGGGGAGAAAGCAGTGTTTATGCACTGTCTGCCGGCGTTCCACGATCTGAACACGAAGGTCGGGAAGGAACAGGGAGAGAAATTCGGTTTCACGGAGCTGGAGGTGACTGACGAAGTGTTCGAGTCCCCGGCCTGCATCGTGTTCGATGAGGCGGAGAACCGGATGCACACGATCAAGGCGGTGATGGCCGCTACGCTGGGATTTCAGAAGATGTAAAAATATGGCGGTAAGGGAGTGAGGGCAGATGAAGGCGGAGATGATAAGGCTTCTGCGGGAAAAGAAGGATTACATATCGGGGCAGGAACTCTGCGATCGCTTTCAGGTTTCCCGCACGGCGATCTGGAAGATCATCAACCAGTTGAAGGAAGAGGGGTATGTGATCGAATCGAAGCAGAACAGAGGGTACAGGCTTGTGGAGAGCCCCGATATTATGGAGGCCTATGAGCTGGAAAGCCGCATGTGCACGAAGTGGGCGGGGCGGAAAGTTTTCTATAAGAAGGAGACCGGATCCACCAATATAGACTGCAAACTGCTCGCGGGGCAGGGCGCGCCCCACGGAGCGCTGGCGGTGGCGGAGAGGCAGGTGAGCGGCAGAGGCAGGCGCGGCAGAGGCTGGGAGTCGCCGGCCGGAGAGTCGATCTATATGTCCATACTCTGCCGACCGGATTTTCCGCCTGACAGGGCTCCGATGCTGACGCTCGTGATGGGCGTCTCGGTCGCCCAGGCGGTAGAGAAATACACCGGTCTTCCGGCGAAGATCAAATGGCCCAACGATGTGGTGGTGAACGGGAAGAAGATCTGCGGGATATTGACGGAGATGGAGATGGGGCTGGAGACAAAGGAGATCCAGTATCTTGTGATCGGTGTGGGGATCAACGTCAACAGCGAGGCCTTTCCGGAGGAGCTGCAGGATAAGGCGACCAGCCTGTTTCTGGAGTCGGAGAGGGGAGGGCAGAAAATTTACCGCGCCCCCCTGGTCCGTCATGTGATGGAGGCCTTTGAAAAAAATTACGGGCTGTTTTTGAGGACGCTGGATCTGTCCCTGCTGAGAGATGTGTACAATGCCTGTCTGGTGAACAGGGACGCGCCGGTAAAAGTGCTGGATCCAAAGGGCGAGTACACAGGCATCGCGAGGCAGATCGATGACGCGGGTGATCTTTTGGTGGAGACGGAGAATGGAGAAGTAAAGAAAGTATACTCCGGGGAAGTGTCAGTGCGGGGATTGTACGGATATGTGTGACAATGCGGAAGGGGAGGCTTATTATGGGACAGCGGGAAGAGCGGATCGTGCTCTGCGGCGCCAGCAGTTATGAACAGAAATATTATTTCAATAAAATATTTGAGAAGATACCGAAATCTATTCAGGATGAACTGCATATCATATGCGTGCTGTTCACTGAGGAGGCCGGAGGAGTGATCACTTTTGTCTTTGAACCGGACGGAAGCCTTTCGATCGAGACCGAGGCGGCGGAGGATGATTTCCTGTATGATGAGATATCCAGCGGGCTTTTGGTAAACAAGATCCGGAGCACCAGGAGAGAATTGCTGGAATCGCTGGATCTGTACTACAGGGTGTTTGTAAAACACGAAGATATTTCAGCGCTGCTGACGGAAGAGGATTTGTAGGGATGGGTACTCTCAGGATAGGGAATGTGACACTGGAAAATAATGTCATTCTGGCGCCTATGGCGGGTGTGACGGATCTGCCGTTTCGTCTGCTCTGCAAGAGGCAGAGGGCCGGCATGGTGTGTATGGAGATGGTCAGCGCAAAGGCCATTCTGTATAAGAACAGAAATACGGAGGAGCTTTTGCGCATTTCGCCGGAGGAGGGGCCGGTCAGCCTGCAGCTTTTCGGCTCGGATCCCGGGATCATGGGGGAGATAGCGGAGCAGATCCAGAACCGCCCCTTCGACATACTGGACATCAATATGGGCTGCCCGGTGCCCAAGGTGGTGAATAACGGGGAGGGATCGGCGCTGATGAAAGATCCGGCCCTGGCGGAGGAGATTATCCGCCGTGTTGTGCGGGCATCCGCAAAACCGGTGACGGTAAAAATACGCAAAGGTTTTGACGGGATGAACGAAAACGCGGTGGAACTGGCAAAGCGCGCGGAGCGGGCGGGCGCGGCGGCGGTGGCTGTCCACGGCAGGACGAGAGAGCAGTTTTACTCCGGGAGAGCCGACTGGGAGATCATCAGAAAAGTGAAGGAGGCGGTCGCCATACCGGTGATCGGAAACGGCGACGTGGACTCTCCGGAGAGCGCGGCGCGGCTGCTTGCGGAGACCGGCTGCGACGGAGTGATGGTCGGCAGGGCAGCGAGAGGAAATCCGTGGATATTCCGGGAGATCGTGTCTTACCTGGAGACGGGGAGAGCTCCCGAGAGACCGGATGAGGAGGAAAAGAGAGAGCGCATTCTGGAACATGCTCGTCTGATGCTTGCGTACAAGGGGGAATACACGGCGGTCCGCGAGATGAGAAAGCATGTCTCCTGGTATACAGTCGGCTATCCGGGATCGGCAAAGCTGAGGGGAAAGATCAATGCGATAGAGAGCATGGAGGCTCTGGAGGAGTGCATCCGGGAAATTTTCCGGTAAAGCTTTTGGTGTCGTCCGCATATATTATGTTGACAAGCTGAAGGGCCGGAGTAATATTTGTGGGATATCGAATACTGTTTTTTTATAAAAAAGAAAACGCATTTTATAAGGAAAAAAGAGCGGTGAATCTCTTCTTTAACGAGAGGGAGCCGGAGGACGGGGTGAGAGTGTTTTTCTGTGGTCTGCCGGAGTACTATGCGAACCAGGTCAGGTGGGGAGGATGGAGAAAGGGGAACAGGATCTGCCCGGTCCCCTGGAATTTCGGACAGCTCCTGCGTCTGATGCAGAATTGCTGCGAGTATGTCTCTGCGGATGCCTACTATCTGGAGGAGCATTTTGAGAGGGAACTGGCGGAGGGGGATTTTGGATTTTCGCCGGGCAGACAGAGAATGTGCGGCGCGATAATGAGAAATATGTCCGGGCAGTTCCGGGGGATCGACAGTGTCTTGTATCTGGCCGACAGAGACGGGGAGACGGCGGGAGAATTGCCTCTGCCGGAGGATCTGCTGCGGAAACTCCACTATTTCTTTTATCTGGGGGAGAGGAGCAGGCGGGCTGCGGCTCTGGAGGATAATCTGTGGCAGGAGTACGGCATGCCGTTGATTTTTGTGAAAAAGCCGGAGGAACTCGTCACCTGTCAGATCAGGAGGCTGCTGGTGTTGGATGACAGACAGGAGGGCGGTGCGGACTGGGCGATGCTGCCCAGAGGATGCGTCTATCAGGACCTGTGGTCCGTCTCGGAGCGAAGGGCGGAGATAGCCGGGAACAGGGGCGATATAAAATATGTCTCGGAGTACCTGTATCTGGCGCGAAATCTTGACACGTCGAAAGAAAGTGGGTATAATGTGCGCGAAGGCAGTGTGAGCACTGCACATTATCGGCAGAGCTCCAATACAACGAATCAGGAAAGGAAAATGTAGGACGATGGAAGAGAAAAAACATATTCTTACCGCGGAAGGCTTAAAGAGATATGAGGATGAACTTTATCATCTGAAAAATGAGAGATATAAAGAGATTACACAGGCGATCAAGGAGGCCAGGGCGCAGGGCGACCTGTCGGAGAACGCGGAGTATAAAGCGGCAAAAGAAGCGCAGAGACAGGCGGATGCCCGTATCGAAGAGCTTGAGAATCTGCTGAGCAACGTGGAAGTCGTGGACGAAGACACGGACAGTTCCGTCGTCCGTATCGGCAGTACGGTCTACATCAAAGATCTGGAGCTCAATGAGGATCTGGAATATCAGATCGTCGGCTCGAGTGAGGCGGATACCGATAAGAATATGATATCCAACGAGTCTCCGCTGGGGGCGGCGCTGATCGGCGCGGCTGAAGGCGAGACTATCAGCATACAGGCTCCTGTGGGAGAGATCCGGTATCAGGTGCTGAAGATTGGGAAGAAGGAAAGGGAATAAAAGTGGCGGAGAATCAGAATAAAGACAAACAGCAGGATCTGGGTCAGCTGCTGAAAGTGAGAAGAGAGAAACTTTCTGTGTTGCAGGAGGCGGGAAAGGATCCGTTTCAGATCACAAAGTACGATGTGACGCATCACAGCGAGGAGATCAGGAATCACTTTGAGACGCTGGAGAATACTCACGTGTCGGTGGCGGGCCGCATGATGAGCAAACGTATCATGGGAAAAGCATCCTTCTGTCATGTGCAGGATCTGGAGGGCATGATACAGTGCTATGTGGCGCGCGACAGCATCGGGGAGGATTCCTACGCGGATTTCAAAAAATATGATATCGGCGACCTGGTGGGGATAGAAGGCTTTGTCTTCCGGACGAAGACCGGCGAGATATCGGTCCACGCCGAGAAGGTGACGTTGCTGTCAAAATCTTTGCAGATTCTGCCGGAGAAGTGGCACGGGCTGACAAATACGGATATCCGGTATCGGCAGAGATACACGGATCTGATCATGAATGAGGACGTGAGAAAGACTTTTGTGGCGCGGTCAAAGATCATCAGCTCCATACGGCGCTATCTGGACGAGAGAGGATTTCTGGAGGTGGAGACCCCCATGTTGGTGGGCAACGCCGGCGGTGCGGCAGCCAGGCCCTTTGAGACCCACTATAACGCGCTGAACGAGGACGTAAAACTGCGCATATCGCTGGAGCTGTATCTGAAGAGACTGATCGTGGGCGGCATGGAGAGGGTCTACGAGATCGGGCGCGTATTCCGCAATGAGGGGCTGGACACAAGGCATAATCCGGAGTTCACTCTGATGGAACTCTACCAGGCCTATACGGACTATAACGGGATGATGGATCTGACCGAGGATATGTTCCGGCATGTGGCCAGAGAGGTCTGCGGAACGACGACAGTCCCCTATGGGGAGGAAGTCATCGATCTCGGAAAACCTTTCGAGCGGATCACGATGGTGGAGGCAGTCAGGAAATATACCGGCGTCGATTTCGATGAAGTGGCGGACACGGCGGCGGCTAAAAAGCTGGCGGACGAAAAGGAAGTGCACTACGAGGAGCGACACACAAAGGGAGATATCCTGAATCTGTTCTTTGAGGAGTTTGTGGAAGAACACCTGATACAGCCCACTTTTGTGATGGACCATCCGGTTGAAGTTTCACCGCTTACCAAGAGAAAACCGGACAAACCGGATTATGTGGAGCGTTTTGAGCTCTTTATTATGGCGAGAGAGATGTGTAACGCTTACTCCGAGCTGAATGACCCGATCGACCAGAGGGAGCGTTTTAAGGCACAGGAGGCAGCGCTGGCGGCGGGGGATGAGGAAGCCAACACGACGGACGAAGATTTCCTGAACGCGTTGGAGATCGGGATGCCGCCCACAGGCGGGATCGGTTACGGGATCGACAGGCTGGTGATGCTTCTCACAAATCAACCGGCGATCCGGGATGTGCTGCTCTTCCCCACGATGAAGAGCATGGATAAAAAATCCTCCGACAGCGAAAAGGGTGCAAGGAAGGCGTCCGGGGCTGCGGCGAAACAGAGCAGTATCTCCAGAGAGCAGGCGCTTGTATTGCTTCGGAAGTACAACAAAGAGCCGTTTCACATTCAGCATGCGTTGACGGTGGAAGGTGTGATGCGCTGGTTCGCGAAGGAGCTGGGCTATGGGGAGGAGGAAGAATTCTGGGGCATCACCGGACTTCTCCACGATATCGACTTTGAACTTTACCCGGAAGAACACTGCAAAAAAGCGCCGGAGCTTCTCGGGGAAGCGGGGGTGAGCGAGGACATGATCCGCGCCGTCTGCTCCCATGGCTATGGAATTTGCAGCGAGGAGGAGCCGAAACTTGAGATGGAAAAGGTTCTCTACGCGGTGGATGAACTGACGGGGTTGATCTGGTCCTGTGCGTTGATGCGTCCCTCTAAGAGCACGATGGATCTGGAGTGCAAGAGCTTGAAAAAGAAATTCAAGGACAAGAGATTTGCGGCGGGCTGTTCCCGAGAAATCATTTCCCAGGGGGCGGAGAAGCTCGGCTGGGAGCTGGATGAACTTTTCGATAAGACGATCCTGGCGATGCGGAGCTGCGAGGCGGCTGTGGCGGAAGCGATGGAGAAGAATGCATAGACAGGCAGAAGAAGCGAAATATATAACGGGGGATTATAGGCATGGGAAACAAAGTTGAATGGAAGGAAGAATTTAATACCGGAGTGGAGATTATCGACAGGGAGCATCAGCAGCTCTTTAAGATCATCAATAAACTTTTTGCGTTCCGGGAGGAAGGAAAGGATAATGAGTGGCTTTGTCAGGAAGGCATTAAATTCTTCAAAGGTCATGTGCTGAAACACTTCGCCAGCGAAGAGATGTATATGGATTCCATACACTATGCGGAGCTGAAAGAACACAAAAAGATACATAAAGGATTCCGCGAGAATACTCTTCCGGCGTTGGAGAGGGAACTGGAGATGACGGGGTATTCCGGCGATGCGGTGGATCATTTTCTGGGAGTGTGCACCGGCTGGCTGATCGGGCATACGCTGACGGAAGATATGGCGATCGTGGGAAAGCCTGTGAAAAAATGGGAAAATCTTCTCCCGGAGGAGGAAATCGAGGCGATAAGGAAAGTGATCATCCAGATGGTATTCGACATGTTTCATCTGGAATCTCAGATGATCAGCGATTCCTACCGGGGGGAAAAATTCGGAGAGGGAGTCTATTGCCGCCTGGTCTATGGGAAGAAGAGCGGGAAGAAACGTCTGCAGGTATTTCTGGTGTTGGAGGAGAATCTGTTGATCAATACCATCGGAAAAATTCTCGGCATCCAGTCAAATAAAATGGATACGATGCTGATGCACGCAGCCAGGTATACGGCGAGACAG
This sequence comes from uncultured bacterium, assembly GCA_947643595.1. GTDB lineage: Bacteria > Bacillota > Clostridia > Lachnospirales > Lachnospiraceae > 1XD8-76. Next base: position 39,504 of record CANRWP010000006.1, read on the forward strand.
TTTGTAAAGCGGATCATGGAATATCTTCCGGGGGTGGAAGAGTATGAGCTGAAGGAAGAAAATCTTTTGTCTTACGAGCAGTTCCAGAAGGTGTTCGAGCGGGAGAACATGCAGGTGAGTCTGCTCTTTAATACCGGCGGGGCCGGTTACTTTGCGTACTGCATGGTCGCGCCTCATCTGCTGGAGGGAGGCATCGGGATGCCGATCGAGGCGGATAACGCGATAAGCGAGGTGGAAGAGTACCTGAGGAAGAAAGAGGAGAGAGCGGCGGAGAAAAACGCGCATCCCCGGCCCAAGATTCTGGTGGTGGACGATTCCAAAACGATACGATATTACATCAGCGATCTGTTGAAGGAGGACTACGAGGTTACGCAGGCAGAGTCCGGGATAGCGGCGATCCGGGCGATCACACTGGATATGCCGGATCTTCTTCTGCTGGATTATGAGATGCCCGTGTGCGACGGAAGGCAGACGTTAGAGATGCTTCGCTCGGAGGAGGCTTTTGCGAAACTGCCGGTGATCTTTCTGACCGGAAGAAGCGATCCGGCCAGCGTGAAAAATGTGATGTCCTTAAAACCTGCGGGATACCTGCTGAAAAGCCTGCAGCCGGAAGCGATCAAGAAGGAAGTGGACAACTTTTTTGTGATGAAAAAGGGCTGAAGATGGATGTACAGGCATTTATAATATTTTGTATGGAGATAACCGGGACAGTCGCTTTTGCGGCATCCGGAGCGATGACGGGCATCAGCAGACGGATGGATGCTTTCGGAGTATGCGTGCTGGGTGTGGTGACTGCCGTGGGCGGCGGCATGATGAGGGATGTGATCCTTGGAAATGTGCCGGGAGCCCTGATCCGACCGGTCTATGTGGTTGTGGCGGTAGTGACTGCCCTGCTGATCTTCACGGTTCTGTATGTGAAAAGAGATCTGCTGCAGGGGAATTTCGGACTTATGTACGACAGAGCGATGCTGGCCATGGATTCCGTCGGCCTGGGAATATTTACAGTCGTCGGTGTGACAACCGGAATCCATAATGGTTATCTGGAGAATACCTTTCTGCTCACGTTTTTAGGAACGTTGACAGGAGTGGGCGGCGGACTGCTGCGGGATGTGATGGCAGGAGTCCCGCCGTATATTTTTGTCAGACATATCTATGCCTGCGCCTCTGTGGCGGGTGCGCTGATATGCGCTCTGATCTACCGGGGATTCGGGCAGATCCCGGCTGTGGTGATCTCATCGCTGATTGTGGTGATGATCCGCTTTTTTGCCGCTTATTACCGATGGAATCTGCCCCATATCGAGCCGGAAAAGGAGAAGGACTGAGAAGCGACAGATGTCCGGGGATGTGCGGTTCTGCGCGGGTGCGGCGGATGATCGGAGAGGAAAAAGAAAAATACGGATGGAAGAAAAAATTGAGGCGGATTATAAAAAGAGAGGAAGACGGAGAAAACAGGTGGATACCGTCGGATATCCGGATCATCCGGAGCAGGAGAAAGACGATTTCGATTCAGATCGATGAAGATCTGCAGCTGACAGTGCGGGCACCCTTGCGGATGCCCGATTCTGCTGTGCGGAAATTTATCGGGGAGAGAACCGACTGGATCGAAAAAAATATGCGGAAGATGATGGAGCGGCAGGAGGCGTTAAAAGCGGAGCCGGAGGATATTCTCACGGCTGAGGAGCTTCGCGGACTTGCTGAGGAAGCGGCGGAGTATATACCGGGGCGTGTCGCCGTCTACGCGAGTCTGATCGGAGTGAGCTGCGGCAGGATCACGATCCGGAATCAGAGAACCCGCTGGGGGAGCTGCAGCAGCGCCGGAAATTTGAATTTTAACTGTCTTCTGATGCTGATGTCGCCGGAAATTATAGATTATGTGGTGGTACATGAGCTGTGTCACCGGCTGGAGATGAACCATTCTCCCTATTTCTGGGCGGAGGTGGAGCGAGTGCTGCCGGACTACAGGAAGCGCCGGAAATGGCTGAGAGACAACGGAGAAAAGATTATGAGAAGAATTTCCTCTCCGCTCTAAAGTCTTTTCTGAAATGTCCGATACAATAAGTATAAAACATAAGGAGGAAACTGTTATGAAAATAAATCCTTATATTCAAGTACAGCAAATGTATAACAACCAGAAGTCGCCGGCGGGGAAAAAAGCCGAGACTGTCAGCCGTAAGGACGGCCTGGTGATCTCTAATATCGGTAAAGAAATTCAGACGGCAAAGCAGGCAGTGGCAGCAGCGCCGGATATCAGGACAGATATTACTGAGCCGATCAGAGCTGCGGTGAATAACGGAACTTATGATGTGAGCGGTGAAAAATTTGCTGACAAGCTGCTGAGAGCAGCGGGACAAATTTGAGAAATGAGGGAATAACCAGTGGCGAGCCTGATCGAAAATTTAATGGATACTTTGAACAGGGAGAGCGATGAATACGAGGCACTGGTAGAGTTATCCATGAAAAAGACCCCCGCGGTCATCAAAGGGGATCTCGAGACGCTGCAGGCTATCACGGACGAGGAGCAGCTTGCAGCGGGCAGAATTAATCGCATTGAGAATGAAAGACGAAATGTGATGAAAGAAATTGCAGGCGTACTTAACACGGATGTTGAGGCACTGAAACTCGCGGATATGATTCGGATTCTCGAGAGGAGACCGGTGGAGAAGGCACAGATGGAAGCCTGCCAGAACCGGCTGAAGACGGTAGTATACCGTATGAAGCAGATCAACGAGCACAATCTGGATCTGATCGAGAAGGCTCTTGAGATGGCACAGTTTGAACTGAACGTCTATCAGGCAATGAAATCCGCGCCCGAGACGGCAAACTATAACAGAGACGCTTACAGCGACGGATCCGTTATAGGAGGTGCGAGGGGAAGATTTGATGCGAAACAATAACATTTGAGGTGAGAGTATGTCATTATTCAGCGGACTGTACGTCGGAACTACGGCTCTGAAAGTCGCTTCCGACGCTTTGAATACAACAGCACACAACGTATCTAATGCGGATACCAAGGGCTATACAAGGCAGCAGGTATCTCAGTCTACACGTCATTACAACATTCTTTCGGAGGCCACGACGAAGGTGGCAGCCAAAGAAATCGGCATGGGCGTCCGCTATGCGGAGACAAGGCAGGTCAGAAATTTTTTCCTGGATCAGGTTTATAGGAGAGAGTCGGGCAGGAGCGCTTTCTATGAAGTGTCCTATGAGACGTTGACTCATGTGCAGGATCTGCTCAGCGAGATGGGCGACAAGAATTTCGGCGAGGCGATCGACGAGTACTGGAAGACTATACAGGAACTGGCGGAACATCCTGAGAGCGCGGTAAATCAGGGGCTTTTTGTTTCCAAGGCACAGACGCTGATGGAGCGTGCGAGCAAGGTTTACAAGAGTCTTCAGGACTACCAGTACAATCTCAACAGAGAAGTAAAAAAACATGTGGATAAGCTGAACGAGTACGGGAAGCGTCTGACCGAGCTGAACAAACAGATCGTCAACATTGAGGTCGGCGGCATGGAGAAAGCCAATGATTTCAAGGATGAGAGGAACTACATTCTGGATCAGATGTCGGAACTGTGCAATATATCTTACTCGGAAGATACAGACGGCTATGTCTCGGTTCAGATAGAAGGCGTGGACTTTGTGAAGCGCACGACCTGTTATGAGATGAAACTGGACGAAAATGAGAGCGGATTTTACACCCCGTTCTGGCCCCACATTATAGAGAGCAGCCTCAATGAGAAGGGCGAGGTGGTCTACAGCCCGGAAGAGGTGAAGAAAGGGCAGGTGTTTAATCTCGAGAGCGAGATATCCAGTGCCGCCAACACGGATGTCGGCAGACTGAAAGCCATCCTGCTGGTGAGAGGCGATCACTCTGCCAACTGCAGCGAGATGGAGAATGCGGAGGAATACAATCAGAAAATCGCGCCGTCGATCTGCATGAACATTCAGGCGGAGTTCGACAAGCTGATCAGCAATATCGCCATTGAAGTCAACAAGATCTTAAAGGAGGCCGGCTACACGGATGGAAGCGTGGATCCGGACACCATGACGCCGGACGAATACGCGGAGGTGGACGACGCTCTCTTTGTCCGGATCAGCGACGTAGAAGGCTGGCACGTGGGGAACATCCGGGTCAACGAGAAATTTTTACAGCAGCCGGCTCTGCTCAGCTTTGTGACGGAGACGGGGGAGGCGGACTATGTGACTACCGGGAAACTGAAGGACGCTTTCTCCAAACAGGATTACACGTTGAATCCCAACACGGAAAAACGTTCCAGCTTTTCGGAGTACTACAACGATCTCGTGTACCAGGTGGCTAACACCGGAAACGTAAATAAGCTGCTCTATGAATACCAGCTCGACACACAGGAGGAGGCAAGTTTTGCGAGAGAACAGGTGCTCGGCGTCTCCACGGATGAGGAACTGCAGTTTATGATCAAATTCCAGAACGCCTACAATGTGGCGAGCAGATATATCACAACGCTGAACAGCATGCTGGAGAATATGCTCAACCAGTTCGGCGCATAAAATCAGAGGAGAGAAAAATGGCTTCTACATTTTTTGGACTTAATATAGCGGGCTCGGGACTTCGGGCGGCGAATGCGGCGCTCAATACGGCGGCAAACAACATATCCAACAAAGACACGGAGGGCTACAGCAGACAGAGGGTCGTGCAGCAGGCGGCGGATCCGCTTCGCGCTTTTGCGACTTACGGCTGCTCCGGAGCCGGCGTGCAGACGCTGGCGATCGAGAGGATCCGGGATGAATTTTACGACACCAAATACCGCGAGAACGAGACCAGCTACGGGGAATATACGACGAAGAACTATTACATGCAGATGGTTCAGAACTACTTTAACGATGACGGCAAGACCGGCTTTAAATCGGTATTTGACAATATGAAAGTGCTCGGCATAGAGGAAGTCCTGAAAAATGCGGGGGACGCCACCGCGAAAAAGGACTTTGTGGGGACAGCGGAAAAGCTGGTGGAGTACTTTAACACGGCCTCCAAAAATCTGGAGAGGCTGCAGAAGGACATCAACGATGAAATCAAGGTGCGGGTGGAACAGATCAATTCGATCAGCAAGGAGATCCAGACGTTGAATAAACAGATCAACGTGGTGGAGCTCGCCGGCAGCAAGGCGAATGAGCTTCGCGACAAGAGGGATGTGCTTGTGGATCAGCTCTCTCAGATCGTGGATGTGGAGGTGACGGAGAGCCCTATCTACGACAGCAACGACCCCGACAGGGAGACCGGGGCCACCCGCTATATGGTGCGGATCGCCGGCGGGCAGATGCTGGTGGACAACAACATGAGATTTGAGTTGGAGTGCAGGGCGAGGGTGGCGAACGACAAGGTCAATCAGAGCGATATCGCGGGACTGTATGATATCTACTGGGTGGGCGGCGATATGTTCAACAACACGAACTCCCAGATGGGTGGAGCGCTGTCGGGGCTTCTGAACCTTAGGGACGGCAATAACGGGGAGAACTTCCAGGGGAAGGTCGTCGGCAACGCGCAGGATAAGCTGGACGCGAACGGAAATGTCGTGATAGGCAAGGACGGGCGCCCTGTTCAGACTGTCACGGTCAGCGTGAGTGAGGAACATCTGACCGATTTGAATAAATGTACGCTGGCGGAATCCGGCACGGTCAATATCGGAAATACACTCTACAAATATGACGGGTGGACCTTTACGAGAGATGCGAACGGAAACTGCAGCTATACTTTGACGCTGGCTGAGGGGGAACATATCGATATCAAAATCAATGAGAAGAATGCGTCCACCGGGAGCAGCATTGATTACCAGGGTATCCCCTATTATCAGGAGCAGATGAACGAGTGGCTCAGGCTCTTCTCCCGATCGGTGAATGAGATTCTGAAGTCCGGTTATACGGACGACGGAAAACCGGGATGTCTGATGTTTACATCCGATTACCCGGACAGTACGGAGGGAAGGTTTGATCACACGGATGCGGCAGGCGGGAGCAGTGTGGATCTGTTCTCGGGAGATTACAAAGCGGGGCAGTCTTACACGATATCCTGTCAGGACGATACCTACTTCCGGATGACGGCGGCAAACTTTACGATACTGGATGCCATGAAGACCAACCCGGAACTGCTGGGCGTCAAGAAAGATCCGGAGTCGGACGGGGAATCCCAGTACGACAATATGAAAGAGATTTTGGACACTCTGTCAAATGCTTCGAAGCTGAGCTTCAGAGGAGCTAACGCGGGAGAATTTCTGACCTGTGTGCTGGGGGATATCACGCTGGCGGCGGGCAGTGCGGAGACTTTTGAAGAAAATTATCTGGTGCTCAGGAAATCTCTGGAAAATCAGAGACTTTCCATCTCCGGCGTGGACGAGGACGAGGAGGCACTGAGCGTGGTGCACCTGCAGGACAGCTATACGCTGGCGTGTAAACTGATATCCACCTTTTCGGAGGTTTATGACAGACTGATCCTGGAGACCGGGGTGTAAAGGAAACTTGCATTTTATAGGAGAACAGTATGAGAATCACAAATAAGATCATGCAGAATAATTCACTTTCCAATATCAACCTGGCGAAGGTGGCGGAGGACTACCGGAGCAGCCAGGTTACTTCCGGAAAGAAGATCGTAAGGCCTTCCGACGATCCGATCGTGGCGATCAGGGCGCTCAGGCTTCGCAGCAGCGTGGTGGAGATCACACAGTATTACTCCCGCAACGCGAAGGATGCCGACGCGTGGCTGAAGACGACGGAGGACGCGATGCAGCAGGTGACGGAAGTCATCACGGATATGATCAAGCAGTACGATAAGGGCGCCAATGAATATCTGACCAGTCAGAACAGAGATATTATCTTAGAGCAGCTCAAGTCTCTGCAGAAGGAAGTGTATGCCACCGGCGACGCGGATTACGCGGGGCGTTATGTCTTTACCGGCTATCGCACGGAGAGTTCCCTGATGTTCGGGGAGAATACAAAGAAGCCCTATCAGATCACGGAGCAGTTCACGGCGGAGGATCTGAAGACCAATACGTTTGTGGATACCAGTTTTCAGGATGCGGGGGGAAACTGGCAGGATCTCACCGATCTGCGTGAGGGAACGCAGGGCGACTATGTGGATGTGAAGGAACAGCTTATCGACAAGGCGGAGTACCACCGCATCAGGCTGTCCTATAAAGGGTGTGAGGAGAATGTAATGCCCGCTCTGGAATACCTTGACAAGAACGGGCAGACGGTAAAAATTGACGGAAATGGGAAAACGGTAGATGGAATACCCGTCCCGGGCGGCGTCGGTATTACGACGGCGAAATCGACGGATGTTCCAAGTCCTTATACGATGATCGGGCAGACCGGTCATGAGAATGATGTGATCTATCTCGCCGACACCGGTGAACTGCTTCTGGGCGAGGATATCTATAAAGAGCTTTCCGGTCTGGTGGATGACCCTCTTACCAGCAATGTTAATGAGGGAGAGTTCAGAGTGACCTACCAGAAATCGGAGTTCAAAGACGGGGATCTGAGGCCGGAGCACTATTTTTACTGTGTGACAGCGGGAAAAGACGGGACTCTGGATTCGACGCCCGCCGCTCCGGATACGGCGAACGACCTTGTATATAACCCCGGTTATCTGGAGCACGGCAGTGACCGTCAGGTGATCGAGTATGACGTGGGATTTAACCAGCGCCTGCAGGTCAACACGATTGCGGAGGAGTGTTTTAATCCGTCCGTCAACAGGGAAGTGGACGATATGATACAGGCTCTGGAGAAGATGAAGAAGGTGGAGGATGTGGTGACCACGCTGAAAGGTCTTCTGGAGAAAGAGACGGATCCTGCCAAGCAGAAAGAACTCAACGATCAGCTGGATGCGGCGAACAAGGCACTCACCTACGAGAGGCAGGTGGTGCAGGCGAAGTTTAAGGGCGGAATTACCGTGATGCAGGGCTTTCTGGACGAGGTGAATGTGGCGGTGACGAGCTGCGGCGCGAGGAGCAGCAGGCTGGAACTGGTGAGCAGCAGGCTCTGTTCCACGAAGGCTACTTTCGACACGCTGAAGTCCGAGAACGAGGACACGGATCTCTCGGAGGCGGTAGTGCAGCTGACCAGCGCGGAGATGACTTATGAGGCGGCACTGAAAGCCACCGGTAAGATCATGCAGGTAAATCTGATGGATTTCATTTAAAAAATATAGTATGATGTATATTACAAATGGAAGAGGAGAAGGGTATGGTAATAACGACCAGAGTGTTTGGAGAAATTGAGATCGATGATACCAAGATCATTACGTTCGGCAGCGGTATCATAGGCTTTCCGGACTTGAAAAAGTTTACACTGCTCTACGACGCGGAAAAGGCGGGGGGTATCAAATGGCTGCAGTCCCTGGATGAGCCTGCTTTCGCGATACCGGTGATGGATCCGCTCTATGTGAAGGAGAGCTACAACCCGGTGGTGGAGGATGAACTGTTAAAGCCGCTCGGGAAACTGGACCCGGAGGAGATACTGGTACTCGTGACGGTGACCGTGCCGAAAGATCTGAAGCAGATGAGCGTGAATCTGCAGGCGCCGATCATTCTGAATGCGGAGAACAAGACGGGCTGCCAGATCATTATAGACAGCGAAGCCGGAGAATTTCCGGTGAAGTTCATGATCTATGATATTTTGCAGAAAAAGAAAGAAAGGGCGGGTGAATAAGATGCTGGCATTATCCAGAAAGAAAAATGAAGCCCTTGTCATCAACAACGATATTGAGATCACGATCCTTGACATCAGGGGCGATCAGGTGAAGATCGGCATTTCGGCACCGAAGGAAGTGCCCATCTACAGAAAGGAAGTGTACCTTCAGATTCAGGAGGCGAACAAGGAAGCGATGAACGCGGCGGAGAACCTGGAAGCGCTGGGCAATCTGTTCTGAAAGCCGGATAAAAGCTGCTTTTATAAAAAAGCGGCTTTTTTTGATAACATTTGTGAAAATTTTTGTGGGCAGGACTAAAGATTTTCGACATTTATCCGATATACAGAATAAGAAGTCTAAAAAAATGTCTCACACGGAGGTGATCAAAGTGGCAATAGAACCATTAGGAAGTATTATGACAATGCAGGCACAGCCCCTGCAGCAGAATGCAACACAGAGAACGGAGCCGGTTAGCACGGAGGCGAACCCTGCCGAGACTCAAGTAAACAACATTGATCCTACCACGATGTCCGTAGCGGCAGCTACGGAAGCGTCCGAGAACAATGCCGAAAATACCGGCAGCGGTCAGAAGGAAGACGGCAACTACAATTATGCCGAGAACGCGAAACAGCATAATGAGAAAATCAAGAAGGCGGTGGAGCAGCTGAATAAAAATCTGAGCCATTCTTCCGCCATATTCGGTATTCATGAAAAGACCAACAGACTGACGATCAAGATCGTTGACAAGGATACGAAGGAAGTGATCAAAGAAGTTCCTCCGGAAAAGACACTCGATATGATTGCCAAGGTATGGGAGATTGCCGGTATTCTTATCGATGAGAGAGGTTGAAAAACGAAGTTTTTGAAAAACAGGAGGCAGGATAGAGTATGACAATTCGAATTACCGGAATGAATTCCGGTCTGGATACGGAATCCATTATCACAGAGCTGGCCAGCGCCCGTTCCATGAAAGTGGACAAAATAAAAAAGGACCAGACGAAACTGAGCTGGAAGATAGATGCGTGGAAAGAACTGAACTCCAAGATATATTCTTTCTACACGGATGTGCTGAGCGATCTGCGTTTTGATTCCGCTTACACAAAGAAGACAACGAAGGTTTCCAACCCGGATGCGGTCAGCGTTGTCACGGGCGGCAACGCGGTGAACGGAACGCAGTCCCTGAAGGTGAACAAGATTGCGACGACGGCGTACCTGACAGGCGGAAAACTGACGTCAAAGAACGGAAATAATAAGGTAACGGGTGATACACAGTTATCCGATATCGGGATAGAGAAGGAAACGAAATTTGAGCTGGAGATCGGCGGAAAGAAGCAGGAGATCAGCATTAACGGCAATGAGACCGTGGCGGATCTGACTGAAAAATTTAGCGAAGCCGGACTGAATGCCAAATTTGACGAAGCTACCGGGCGCTTTTTTATCAGCGCAAAGGAGAGCGGGGCGGATGCGCATTTTGATATCCGCGCTGTGAGCGGGGATGCGGATTCCGCAGCGGCACTGAAGAATCTCGGGCTGGATTATTCGTCCTATTATAACAGCGACGGTTACTCCAAGGGTACGGATGGCGCGACCATGATCCAGGGCGTGGACTCCGAGATCGAGTTGAACGGCGCCGTGTTTACCTCTTCCACCAATACCTTTGAAATCAATGGTCTCACGATAACGGCGCTGAAGGAGACGGAGGGCGAGACAATCACCCTGACGACCCAGCAGGACACCGACGGTATCTATGATACCATCAAAGGCTTCATCAAAAAATATAATGAGCTCATCAACGAGATGGATAAGCTCTACAATGCGGAGAGCGCTTCCAAGTATGAGCCGCTGACCAGCGCGGAGAAAGACGCTCTGTCCGACACGGAAGTGGAGGAGTGGGAGAAGAAGATCAAGGATGCGCTGCTTCGGCGTGATTCCACCCTGTCCGGCGTGGCGAACGCGATGAAAGAAGCGATGATGACGACCCATCTGCCGGGCGTCGAGGGAATAAACAAGGGGAAAGATATCTATCTTTCTTACTTCGGTATCGAGACGTTGGGTTACTTCAAGGCGAAGGACAATGAGAAGAACGCCTACCATATCAACGGAGATCCGGACGACTCGACCGTAAAAAATAATGAGGAAAAACTGAAGAAAGCTATTGCAAACAATCCGGATACCGTGGTAGAATTCTTTAAGCAGCTCAGCACAAATCTGTACAACGCGCTGGATGAGAAGATGGGCCGTACGACTTACAGCAGTTCCTTTACCGTGTACAACGATAAGCTGATGAGCAGCGAGCTGGAAAAATACGAGAGCAAGATCAAGACGGAGCAGGATAAGCTGAACGATTACATCGACAGATGGTATCAGAAATTCTCCCAGATGGAAGTAGCGTTATCCAAGCTGAATTCCAAGGAGAGTTCCATTTCGAGCCTGTTCGGTTGATGGTAAAAAGTGGAGGAAGATGAATTGAGATCTATGAATCAGTACGCGCAGTACAATAACAGTAAGGTCTTAACGGCTTCACCGGCTGAGCTGACACTGATGCTTTATGACGGGGCGATCAAATTTACCAATATTGCCATCATGGCGATCGAGAAAAAAGATGTCGAGAAAGCCCACAATAATATCGTCAAAGTAGAAAAGATCATCAATGAGTTTCGCGCAACGCTGGATTCCAAGTACGAGGTGTCCAAGGACTTTGACAGAGTGTATGTCTATATGCTGCAGAGGCTGCTGGAGGGAAATATAAAGAAAGATCCGGAGATTCTCGAAGAAGTGAATACGCATCTCAGAAGCATGCGGGATACCTGGAAACAGGTAATGGAAGCAAACAAAACAAAAAAACAGTGATATAAATTCCGGATAAAATGGTCATGCGAAAGTCATGACCATTTTCCGTATTTTTATTGACGATAGGGTATTATGGCGGAAAGGAACAGAGCGGATGGACACATATCTGGATATGCTGCAGGACAGTTTAAAAAAGAAACTGGAAATATTGAACAGGATCATGGATCATCAGAAAAAGGAGGCCGACATGCTGAGGGAAGAGAGCATGGATATGGAGGCCTTTGATAAGAGTATCAATGAGAAGGTGGAACTCGCGGAGAGTATTGACTCCCTGGACGACGGTTTTGAGCAGGTCTACGACAGAGTCCGGGAGGAGATGATCCGCCATAAGGAAAATTATGCGGGCTATATCAGGAAGATGCAGGATATGATTGCGGAGATCAGCGAAAAGAATGTGTTGATCCAGGCGGAGGAAAACCGCATCAAACTGGAAGTAAACAACTATGCGAGGAGAGAGAGCGCCGCATTGCGGCAAAGACGCGATAACGGAAAGGCGGCTCGCAGCTACTACAATAATATGAAAAAACTGAACTATGTGGATTCACAGTTTATGGACAAGAAAAAATGAGAGGCTTATCAGCCTCTCTTCCACAGTTTTAATGTTTTCAGAATCTTCTTTTGTTCGTCGGGTTCATAGCTCTGGAAAATGCGAAGCAGCTCCGTGTTCATCGCTTTGCTTGTCTCCTGAGGGGTGCGGTCTGTGAAACCCGGTTCAAGAATCTCGTCGATAGTTACGTTGCAGAGTTTAGAATAATAGAGAAGAACCCGAAGATTCAGTTTCGCACGATTGTTTTCCAGATTGCTGACAAAAGCAACGGTACAATCCAAATCCTCTGCCACCATTTCCTGCGTATAGCCCTGCTCTACGCGAAGCTGTTTCATTTTTAAGCCTACCTTTGCAAAGTCCAGTTCACTCATAACCAAAACTCCTTCTATTTTTTAGTTAAGTTTATTTTATTATATTTTGGAGAAACAGGCAAGACATAACTTGTGAATATTTATTATAAAATATTTTGGAGAGGAATAAAGATATGCACTATGATTATCTGATCGTGGGGGCGGGGCTTTTCGGGAGCGTATTTGCCCATGAGATGAAAAAAAGGGGCAGAAGCTGTTATATCATCGATAAGCGGGACCATATCGGGGGAAACATCTATACGCGGGAGCAGCTCGGTATTTCAGTACATTGCTACGGGGCGCATATTTTTCACACCTCCGACAGAGAGATCTGGGAGTATGCAGGGCAGTTTGCCGAATTTAATCACTATGTCAATTCTCCGGTGGCGGTCTATAGAGACGAGCTTTACAATCTGCCGTTCAATATGAACACTTTCAGCAAACTGTGGAATATCAGGACGCCGGCGCAGGCGAAGGCAAAGATAGCACAGCAGGTATCCGCGTATGCCGGCAGAGAACCGAAGAATCTGGAGGAGCAGGCGTTGTCTCTGGCAGGCAGGGACATATATGAGAAACTGGTGAAAGGATACACGGAGAAACAGTGGGGAAGGGACTGCAGAGAACTGCCCGCGTTTCTGATCAAAAGGCTGCCGTTTCGCTTTACCTATGACAACAATTATTTTGACGACCGCTATCAGGGGATACCGGTCGGAGGTTACACACAAATGGTGGAAAAACTGCTGGATGGGATCCCGCGGCAGACGGGGATATCCTGGGAGGGGTTTCAGATGAAAAACCGGGATATCACTTACGACAAACTGCTCTATACGGGGATGATAGACGAATATTTTGGATATGAGCTTGGAACATTGGAATATCGCTCCCTGCGTTTCGAGACGAAGGAGATGCCGGAGGAGGAAAACTATCAGGGCAATGCGGTGGTGAATTATACGGAGAGAGAAGTTCCCTACACACGCATTATTGAGCACAAGCATTTTGAATTCGGGAGACAGCCCGGCACGGTGATCACGAAAGAGTATCCCGCAGAGTGGGAAAAGGGGGACGAGCCATATTATCCGGTGAACGATGAGAAAAACAACCGTCTCTACGAAGCGTATCGGGAACTGGCAAAAAGGGAGAGGAATGTGCTTTTTGGAGGAAGGCTTGGACAGTACCGCTATTATGATATGGATAAGACGATAGCGGAGGCGCTGAAGATGGCGGATCTGGAAGAAAAAAGAACGTTGCAAGCATAGCCGACAGCGTTCTCAGCAGTAGTAGTTAAAAAGCATCCCGGTATAGTTGCTGGAAAGATAGGGCGCCGCGAAATTGTGTCCCGGATTTTTGTAGGCGACAACAGTCTTATCCACATACCGCATGGGATTTAAGGATATCTGGCTGGTTTTGCGGAAAATCTGCTGGGTAAAATTTTTTATCACCTGAAATTTATCGTCCGCGTTGCTGGAATGAATGGCACTGGAGAGTTCTTCCCTGTTTACGTTGATGCTGCCGTCATCCTGCACATTCAGTCCGATGTCCAACAGGCTGTCCTTGTAGAGGGAGGCGATTCCCGCCATCTCCCCCTTTAACTTGCCCGAACTGCTCTGCAACGATTTAAAGTTGTCTACAGCACCCAAAAAGCTGTTGTAACTTCCGGCCAGCATCGCTACATTGTCGGCGAGCGCCTCATAGTCCGATTTTAATCCGATTTCCACCATGCTGTTTTCCTCTGCGCTGACGCCGTGGAGCCGGATCTCGTAAATCTTATCCAGAGTAAAGGTGTTGGAATAGGATTCTCTCGGGGCTCCGTTCAGAGTAAATCTGGCGTTGGAGGCTTCGCGGGAAACATAGTCCAGCCCCAGATAATCAACCATGCCGGAAGTTTTGCTGGTATTGTCATCGGAGACGGAAAAAAGGCTGGCTTTATCCGGTTTCAGCCCGGTGGCCTCCGACTCGATCCGGAGGGAGGAGGTGGAGTCTTCCCCGTCTATAACTTCCGCTTTCAGACCGATACCGGAGTTGTTGATCAGCCGTCCGAGGCGGTTCAGAATATTGCGGTTGGTCTCACCGCTTCGGATGGTAAACTGGAACTCATAGTTCATGTCATTTATGTTGATATCGAAAGAGTACGAGTCAGGCGGCAGGGCGGCAGGGGAATCGTTTTTCAGGAAATTTCCGAGATTCACCTGGGTGGCTGCCAGGGACTGTACTTCCATATGGAGAGTCTTTACGTCGGCAGGGGCAGTGGGATCGCCGATGAATTTGGCGGTGGCCAGATCTTCATTGCTCGAATAGGCCACCTTGCGCTCCAGCAGATCCCGACTGTCGAGATTTCCGCCCAGAGAAGCGAGTTCCATGTGCAGACCGCGGGCATTCTCTTTGAGCTGTATCGCGAACTGGGCGGATGTCCGCCTGTTGGCAAGCATATACAGAGGGGATTCTTTGTTGAGTTTTATAATGGAATTATAAATGCTGCGAAGCTCACTGCGTTTATGGGCATCATATTTTCCGGCGTTTTTAGGAACGCAGGCAGGCAGGTAGTAATTATAGACATTATTTTGGACAGCATTATAAGCCATAAGTCCCCCTCCTTTCTTCCTTGAAATGGGCATAAAAATCCGTTTAGACTTAAAAATATAATAGCACTTTTTTGGGTGTCTTACAAGGTTCTTTGCCCAATTTTACAGGATTTTTTCGGGATTTTTGGAAAAAGGATTGACGTATGGAATTTCTTATGTTATATTGACAAGACGAGATGAGATTTAGGTCTTTTTTTTATGCTCGAAATGACGCTTGGAGGTGGAAAAATGCGTACAAGAATAACACTGGCATGTACAGAATGTAAAAGACGTAACTACAATACGACAAAAGATAAGAAGACCCATCCGGACAGAATGGAAATAAAAAAGTATTGTAGATTCTGCAAGAAACATACGTTGCACAAAGAAACAAAGTAGTAAAGGAGTAAAAAATGGGAGATTCCTCAAAGAAAGGAAACAAAACAGGATTCTTTGACGGTGTAAAAGTTGAATTCAAAAAGGTTTCATGGCCCGATAAGACATCTATCATCAGGCAGACAGTTGCCGTTGTTGCCATTTCTCTTGTGCTGGGAGTCATTATTACCATATTAGATTTTATCGTACAGTATGGTGTTAGTTTCCTGACGATGTAACACACAAGGAGTGGAGAGTATATGGCAGAAGCAAACTGGTATGTAGTGCATACCTACTCAGGATATGAGAATAAGGTAAAAGCCAATATTGAAAAAACCATTGAGAACAGAAACCTTCAGGAGGAGATCCTGGAAGTGCGGGTACCGATGCAGGATGTGATGGAGATGAAAAACGGTGTCCGGAAGACCGTGCAGAAGAAGATGTTTCCGGGATATGTTCTGATCAATATGGTGATGAATGACGATACGTGGTATGTTGTGCGCAATACAAGGGGCGTTACCGGTTTCGTGGGACCGGGCAGCAAGCCCGTTCCACTGACAGAGGCGGAGATGAAGCCTCTGGGCATCAAGGTGGACAATATCACGATTGATTTTGGCGAAGGTGATACGATCGTCGTTGTGGCGGGCGCATGGAAAAATACAGTGGGCGTAGTCCAGAAGATAGATTTCAACAAGCAGGCTGTCACGATCAATGTGGATATGTTCGGCAGAGATACGCCTGTTGAGATCAGCTTTGCGGAAGTCCGGAAATTCAGCTGAGCGCCACAGCGGATCCTTTCGGGAATTGCGTGCGGTGCACGCGCATAAGTATGGTTGGGACAGTGGGAGTCATAAAACGACGCTGACCACAATTTATTATAGGAGGTGCCATTATGGCAAAGAAAGTAGTAGGATATATTAAATTACAAATCCCTGCTGGTAAAGCTACACCAGCACCGCCGGTTGGTCCTGCACTGGGACAGCATGGCGTGAACATTGTTGAATTTACAAAGCAGTTCAACGCAAGAACAGCGGATAAGGGCGATCTGATCATCCCCGTTGTCATCACTGTCTACGCAGACAGGACATTCAGTTTCATTACGAAGACTCCGCCTGCAGCCGTTCTGCTGAAGAAGGCATGCAGCATCAAGTCCGGTTCCGCGGTGCCGAACAAGACCAAGGTTGCGACGATCTCCAAAGCGAAAGTACAGGAGATAGCGGAAATGAAAATGCCTGACTTGAACGCGGCAAATCTGGAAGCAGCTATGAGCATGATCGCCGGCACAGCCAGAAGCATGGGCATCACAGTAGAAGATTAATGGAGGAACGACAATGAAACATGGTAAGAAATATGTAGAAGCAGCAAAGCTTATTGATCGTGCCGTTCAATACGAACCGACTGATGCGGTGGCTCTGGTAAAGAAGGCGGCAACGGCAAAATTTGATGAAACCGTAGAAGTGCATATCAGAACGGGATGTGACGGACGTCACGCGGAACAGCAGGTTCGAGGTGCGGTGGTACTGCCCAACGGAACCGGTAAGACTGTGAGAGTTCTTGTGTTTGCAAAGGGCGATAAAGTGGCGGAAGCGGAAGCGGCAGGCGCTGACTATGTGGGAGGCGATGAGCTGATTCCGAAGATCCAGAATGACGGCTGGCTGGAGTTCGATGTTGTGGTGGCAACTCCCGATATGATGGGTGTCGTGGGTCGTCTCGGTAAGGTACTCGGCCCGAAAGGCCTCATGCCTAACCCGAAGGCGGGAACTGTGACGATGGATGTGACGAAGGCTATCAAGGATATCAAGGCAGGTAAGATCGAATACAGACTGGACAAAGCAAACATTATCCACTGTCCTGTGGGCAAGATTTCCTTCTCAGAGCAGCAGCTTATGGAAAACTTTGATGCATTGATGGGAGCGGTTCTGAAAGCGAGACCCAGCGCGTTGAAGGGTCAGTATATCAGAAGCGTGACACTGGCTTCCACGATGGGACCCGGCGTAAAGGTTTCTACAGCGAAATTAGCATAAGAAAGACGGAGGGCGCGGCGCATGCTGCGCTCTTTTGATATGTGCAGTATTTTGAGGGGCGTTTTGTATGGGCAAAAAGAAAGATGTGAGAAAAAAGAAGAAGAGAAAGAGCATGTGGAAAGTATTCCTTGTCGCATTTATAGTCACGTTGGCGGCAGGAGGCGGAGCCCTGGCGTTTATTTTGTGGCTGGGGACGGAGGATGACGTGCCGCAGAAGGAGCAGACGATTCAGGAGATCGTGAAAGTCGAAAAAGAGGATATTCCGGCGGAGTCCCTTGAAAAGAAAGCGGAGAAGACAAAGCAGGAGACGGCAAAGAAGCCCGCTGAGCCGGAGGAGACGGACGACGGTTTTGACGATAGCGGCTGCCTGCGGAACGAAAACGGCAGGATACTCGAGAAGAAGCAGGAGACGGCGGGGGATGAGGCGACGTTGCTCTTTGCGGGTGATATTCTGTTCGACGACGGCTATGCGGTGATGGGCGCCATGCGGCAGAGGGGCGGCATCAGGGCCTGTTTCTCGGAGGAGACACTGCAGGAGATGGAGAATGCCGATATCTTCATGCTGAACAATGAGTTTACCTACACGAACAGAGGGGAACCGACGCCGGAGAAACAGTTTACGTTCCGGGCAAAGCCGGAGAATGCGATGTTGCTCCGGGAACTCGGAGTGGATATCGTTTCCCTGGCCAACAATCACGCCTACGACTACGGAGAGGTTTCGCTGTTGGATTCCCTGGAGACACTGGAGGGGATCGATATGCCCTATGTGGGAGCCGGACGGAACCTGACGGAGGCCTCCGAAAACGTGTATTTCCATGTGGGGAACCAGAAGATCGCTTTCATCTCCGCGACCCAGATCGAGAGGCTGACGCCGCCTGATACAAAAGGAGCGACGGAGAGCGCGCCGGGCGTGTTCCGCTGTCTGACAGAGAAGGAGATCTTCACGAAAATAGCCGAGGCGGAACAAAACAGTGATTTCGTGATCGTCTATATTCACTGGGGAACGGAAAAGACGGATGAGCTGGACTGGGTGCAGCCGGGTATGGCGAAAGAACTGGCACAGGCGGGCGCGGACCTGATCATCGGTGATCATCCACACGTTCTGCAGGAGATCGCGAATGTGGAAGGCGTCCCCACTATTTATTCCGTGGGAAACTACTGGTTCAACTCCAGCACGCTGAATACCTGCCTCGTCAAGGTGAAAGTGAAGGATGGTCAGATGCAGAGTTTTCAGTTTATCCCGGCCCTGCAGTCGAACTGTTATACGCAGATTCTCTCCGGTGCGGAGAAGAACGCGGTTCTTGATTACATGAGGGGGATCTCCACTACTGTGACGATCGATGGGGAGGGGTATGTGACATTTTGAAAAAACAACTAAAATAAAACGGAATATTTTGCGAAAATATACAAAAAGTAAAAGAGATAGAAAAAGAGTTGACAAAAATATGGTTTGATGTTATAGTTTCTAAAAAGAGGGGGCGTACCCGCAGATAAAAATGAACAATATAGTGACAATTAATGATGTTGCCGAAGCGGCTGGCGTAGGAAAGGGAACAGTTGACAGAGTATTACATAATCGTGGGCGTGTTTCGGAAGAGACCAGGAAGAGGGTTTTAAAATGTATTGAAGAACTGGGGTATAGACCGAATACGGCGGCACGTATGCTGGCAAAACGTCGCATTTATAAGATCGCTGTCATCTATCACAATAAAGAGATAGAATTTTGGCGTCAGGTGGAAGAAGGGGTCATTGAAGCCGCAGAGGAGTATAAGCAGATGGGCGTTGTGGTCGATCAGTTTATTCTGCCGCAGATCGATATAGAAGGTCAGCTTGCGTTGATCAATCAGGTGATTGACCAGAAATATGACGGATTGGCGATTGTGCCGTATTGTTCCCCTGAAATTTTTGAGGCATTGAGCAGAGCGGCGGCCCGGAAAATACAGGTGATCACTTTTAATAATGACGAGGAGTGTGAAAGAGCCTGCTATGTAGGGCAGGATCTGTTGCAGAGCGGCCGGACTGCCGGAAAACTGATGGGGATGATTGCGGAACCGGGCAGCAGGTATGCGGTTTTTCTGCCGATTGTCGAAGGAATGAGCGCCCTGTACAACAGATATACAGGATTCAGGGAAGTGCTGGATGTCAATAGAAAGGACATGGAGTTGATAGGGGTTTTCAGCTGTGAGCAGGAAGGCGAACAGGCATATGAGAAAGCAAGATCCCTGATCCGGCGGGAGAAGGTAGATGCAATCTATGCATCGAACGGCATTGTGGCAAATGTGGCTCAGGCAGTGGAAGACCTGGGGTATTCCGGGAAGATAAAGCTGGTGGGACACGATCTGACGGATTTTGTTGTAAAATACATAAAGAGTGGTACGATAAATATCTCTATCGGTCAGGAAGCGAAAAAGCAGGGCTATATCGCAGTGGAGAAACTGTGCAGAAGGCTTTTGATGGATGAAGAGATCACAGGAGATGTTTATACGAAAATTGTGGTTACTGTAAAAGAAAATTTGGCGTATGTATGACGCTAAATTTTATCTCTTTTGCGGGAACGCCCCCGCGCCTGTGTTTCAATTGTAGAAGTAATTAAATCAACATACAAAACAATGAAGGAGGTTTCAAAATGAAAAAGAAGTTATGGGCGGTATTATTAACCGGTGCGATGGTGGCAGCTGCACTCGCTGGCTGCGGTTCTGCATCCGAACCTGCTCCGGCGGAAACAACCGAGACACCGGCAGCGGAAGTTGAAGAGTAGACAGCGGCCGAGGAGGGGGAAGCGGCGGAGACTTCAGGCGGAGGATATGATTTTGTTTTTGTGTGTCCGATTGTAGGCATGGAATACTGGAATCTTTGTTCTGACGGAATTGAGAAAGCGGATGAAGAATTGGGAACGCATACTCAGATCATAGGCCCGACAGACTCATCCACTTTCACAACGGAGATCGCCAATTATATGGAATCCGCTATTGCGACGCAGCCGGATGCCATTATGGCATATTCAGGGCTGGAAGTAATGGCTCCGCTGATCGAAAAGGCAAAAGAGCAGGGAATCCCGTTTATCTCGATCGACAGTGACGCGCCGGATACATCCAGGATCGCTTATATCGGGACAGATCCCTACAATGCCGGATATAAAACCGGTGAGGCAATGGTGGAATTCACAGGCGGAACAGCAAAGGTTGCCATTTTGTGCAGCTCTCTTTCTTCCGAGAAAGAAATGAAAGAGGTAGATGCATTCAAAGATGCGCTGGAAGGGCATGATATTGAGATTCTAACAATGGAAGAGACAGATGCGGATCTTGCAACTGCCGTTGTGAAAATGGAAGCGCTGGTGTCCACTTACCCCGAGATGACTGCAGTTCTCGGCACATCTGCATACGATGTACAGGCGGCGGCAAAAGTAAAAAAGGAAAGAGGGCTGGATGATCTGGTGCTGATCGGTTACGATGATCTGGATGAAACATTAAATTATATCAGAGATGGTATAATCAACGGCGTTGTAGTACAGGATCCTTACAATATGGGCTATCAGGGCGTATACCTTATGAATGAGTTTGTGGAGAAGGGAAGCCTGGAGGAGGAAACATATGATACCGGTACGATTCTGGTGACAAAAGAAAACGTTGATAATTACCGCAACTGATCATGGTTGCTGATACAATTTAAGTAGATGAAAGTAAAGGGCTGCATACTACGGAAAGTTGGTGCAGCCTTTTCTGAAAGGAGCATGAATATGAATGCGATTAAAAAAATGATGAAAGTCAGGGAAATAGGGGTACTTGTTCCGCTCTTGCTGTTATGGCTGATCACCTACTTCATAAATCATGCATTTTTTACCGCGACCAGCATGATCGCATTGTTTCGGTCGATTTCCGTCTCCGCATTGGGTGCGATAGGCGCATCTTTTGTCTTCTGCTGCGGTATGATGGACGTGTCGGGCGGTTCCATTTATGGCCTGGCGGGCATGATGACGGCAATTGCGATGAAAGAGTGGGGAATGCCGGTGCCGGTGGCGATTCTGGTCGGTCTGTTGGTAGGAATGATTTTCGGAATGATCAACAGTTTGATCATCAATGGGCTGGATATTCCGGCGTTTATTGCGACGCTGGGTTCACAGTATATTGCAAGAGGCATTGTAAATGTAGTGTCGGAAGGGCGTTCCTATACAGGATTTCCCGACAGTTTTAACGGAATCGGCGAAGTGGGGCCTCTGGGGATTCCCTGGAGTATTTATATAAGTCTGATCGTCGCAGTTGTTGCTGCGTGGATGTTAAAATATTCCGTATTCGGCCGCAGGCTGATGGCAGTCGGCGGAAATGCGGAGACAGCCCGCGTTTGCGGAATCAATATCAAAAGGGTCAGGAATATGGCCTTTGTAATCAATGCGATGCTCTGCGCGCTGGCCGGCATCCTGTCTTCGGCAAGACTGCAGACGGCGCAGGCGGCGGCGGGAACAGGCTGGGAGATGACGGTTATCGCGGCGGCGATCATTGGCGGCGTCAGTATGTACGGAGGTTCCGCCACGATCATCGGTGCATTGCTGGGTGTGGGAATCATGGAAACGTTGACGGTATCCATGACGATGATCAAAGTAAATGCTTACTGGCAGAGAGTGGTTATCGGCGTTGTCATCATTTTGGCAGTTGGAATGGATACTTACAAAAGGAAACATCTGTCCGGGGGAAAGTGATATGGATAAAAAGATATTATTGGAAATGAAACATATTACAAAACGCTTCCAGGGAGTTACGGCGCTTGACGAAGTCAGTTTCAATGCTTACGAGGGGGAGATACTTGCATTGTGCGGGGAAAACGGCGCGGGGAAATCTACCTTGATGAAAATTTTGAGCGGTTCGTACCCGGAGACCAGCTATGAGGGAGAGATCTATATCAACGGGGAAAAATGTCATTTTATGGACCCGGCACAATCTGAAAAAATGGGTATCGGCATGATCTATCAGGAGATCAGTATGCATCTGGATATGACTGTGGCGGAAAACCTGTTTATCGGTCGCTGGCCTATGAAGGGCAGACAGGTTGACTGGAAGAAGATGAATGCAAAAGCAAAGGAATATCTGGATCTGGTCGGACTGGATATTGAACCGGATGATATTCTGAGGCGTCTGGGCGCCAGTCAGCAGCAGTTAGTATCCATTGCCAGAGCCCTCAGCAAGGATCTGAAAATTCTGGTGCTGGATGAACCGACATCGCCGTTGACACAGAAGGAATCCAAAATTTTGTTTCAGATCCTTCAGTCTTTGAAAGAGAGAGGCATTGCCTGCATTCTGATTACGCACAAGATGGATGAAGTGTTCCAGAATGCGGACCGAGTGACAGTTCTTCGGGATGGGAAAAGTGTAGCCTCTTATTTGTTGGAGGAAACAGACGAAAAAAGGATCGTTGCGGATATGGTAGGGCGTGAGATCACAAATTTTTATCCGAAAGAAAAGGTCCCGATCAGTGGGCCGATCATGGAAGTAAAAGATTTTTCCGTACCGCATCCGTCCATTCCTGACAGAAAAATTATAGACAATGTATCGTTTACATTGCATAAAGGCGAGATATTGGGCATCGCGGGACTTGTGGGAGCGGGCAGAAGCGAACTGGTAAATGCTATTTTTGGAAAAGAACCCAAGCTGTCCGGAAAAGTCTATATCAACGGGCGTGAAGTGCAGATAAAATCACCTTTCGACGCAATGAAACACGGCATGGCGTTATTGACGGAAGAACGAAAAAAGGATGGCATTATCAGCGGCATGTCGATCAGAGAAAATATAACGCTGCCATTGTTAAAAACGGTATCCCGGAGAGGCGTATTAAATTTCAAAAAAGAAAGAGAGCTTTCCGGAAAGTATTTTGAGAGCCTGAATGTAAAGGCACCCGGTACAGATACGCTTGTTGGACAGCTGTCCGGGGGAAATCAGCAGAAAGTTGTCCTGGGGAAGTGGATCGCGAGAGAACCGCAGATTTTAATATTGGATGAACCGACAAGGGGAATTGATGTGGGCGCAAAATATGAGATCTATAAAATTATAGTGGATCTGGCGCGGCAGGGGAAAGGAGTCATTATGATCTCTTCCGAACTGCCGGAGCTTTTATCCATGGCAGACCGAATCATGGTGATTTCTGATCAGAAGATCAGAGGAACGTTAAGCGCGGAGGAAGCCACACAGCAGAAAGTGATGGAATTGTCGGCGTTATCGGGAAACAATATAGCATAGGCAGTGTCGCAGGCAGTGTCTGCGATATGCAGGAGGTGTAAAAATGAAGCAGACAATCTCGGTGAAAATGGACCATGAGGTTTTGGTTTACATGAATGGGATATCCTATTCTTGTGAACGACATTGGTTTAACCATACAATGCAGGATTTAAAAATGGATATTATCGCGCCCAAAATGCGAGAGGGTCATAAGCCCTGCCCGGCGATCGTATGGATCTGCGGCGGAGCGTATCGGACGGTGGATCGTTCCATATGGATGCCGGAGGTAGTTTGTCTGGCTCGAAAGGGATATGTGATAGCGAGTGTGGAATATCGCACAAGCAACGAAGCGCAGTTTCCGGGAGCGCTGATTGATGTAAAAACAGCAATCCGTTATCTGAAAGCACATGCGGAGACCTTTGCGATTGATCCGGACAGGATCTGTGTGATGGGAGAATCGGCAGGCGGGACACTGGCTTCGCTTGCAGGGGTTACGGCAGGAAAGAAGGAGTTTGAACAGGGGGACAATCTTCATGTGGATAGTTCCGTAAAAGCGGTAGTGGATTTTTATGGTTTGGTGGATTTCTCGATCAATGCATTGAATACGAGTGATGGAATACCGAGTTGGACAATATCGGATTTCCTGGGAGAGAATTACACGGAGGATGCGGCCAGAAAAGCGAGCGCCATTACATATATAGATGAAATGACCCCGCCGTTTCTGATTTTGCATGGCACAAAAGATCAGGTGGTTCCGATCCGTCAGAGCGAAGTGCTGGAAGAAGCGTTAAAGAAACACAATATTTATCACGAGGTCTATTTGCTGGAAGGCGCTGAACATGGAACAGATGAGTTTTACCAGGAGGAGGTGCTGCAAAAAGTGGCGGCATTTTTGGGTAAGATGATTTAGAGTTCTCACTTCTGATATGAAGCACACAGGCGGTTTTTGCTAAAAACTGTATATTTTCTCTTGACACTATCCGACGCCTGTGCTATCTTTAAAAAGGTCGCAAGACCATGCCGAAGACAGCAGGTGCCGGAAAACCGGCGTAAGGACAGACGCCTGCCGAGGAAAAGTGATAGTGGATAGAACTTTTGCCTTCCTGTCTTTGGGAAGGCTTTTATTATTTACAGGAGACTTCGGCGTAAAATCTAAAAGGAGGTAGAAAAATGGCAAAGGTAGAACTGAAAAAGCCTATTGTAGATGAGATCTCTGCTGCAATTAAAGATGCGCAGACAGTTGTCCTGGTTGATTACCGCGGACTTACGGTTGAGCAGGATACCTTACTCAGAAAGCAGCTCCGTGAGGCGGGCGTAGGCTACAAGGTTTACAAGAACACATTCATGAACTTTGCGTTTAAGGGAACGGACTGCGAAGGTCTGACAGATTTGCTGGAAGGCCCCAGCGCTATGGCAACCTGCGATACGGACGCTACGGCGGCAGCGAGAGTTCTGTGCAAATTTGCGAAGACAGCTCCTGCGCTGGAGATCAAAGGCGGCGTGGTGGAAGGTACTGTGTATGACGCGAAAGGGATTGAACAGATATCCAACATTCCTTCCAGAGAGGAACTGTTGTCAAGGCTCCTTGGCAGCATGCAGTCACCTGTCACGAACTTTGCACGCGTTCTGAAACAGATCGCTGAAAAAGACGGTGAAGCAGCACCTGCAGAAGCGGCGGAAGCACCCGCAGAGGCATAAGGAAAAGAAAAATATAAACAACTACAAATAATAATGGAGGAAAATAATCATGGCAAAATTATCCACACAGGAATTTATTGATGCTATCAAAGAGTTATCCGTAATGGAATTGAATGATCTTGTAAAAGCATGTGAAGAGGAGTTCGGCGTATCTGCAGCGGCAGGCGTGGTTGTTGCAGCAGCGGCAGGCCCTGCTGAGGCAGCGGAGGAGAAGACCGAGTTCGATGTTGAGCTGACAGAGATCGGCGCAGAGAAGATCAAAGTGATCAAGGTTGTCCGTGAGGCGACAGGCCTTGGACTGAAGGAAGCCAAGGAAGCAGTTGAGTCCGCTCCGAAGGTACTGAAAGAAGCGGTTACCAAGGAAGAGGCGGAAGAACTGAAGAAGAAACTGGAAGAAGTAGGAGCAAAGGTTACTCTGAAATAGTTCCTTTAGGATTTCTACCGAAGATAGCGCCATCCGTTCTGCCTGGAACGGGTGGCGTTCGCTGATGTTCAAGGGTTGTGCGGTGTGGTTTATGCACACCAGTTTATAAAAATTTCTTAAATTTTTTCTTGACGGGCAAAATTGGTTTGTAGTATACTGGATAATGCACTATTGTGGTGAGGTATGCTTTTTCGTGCCCAAAATACCGTAAAATAGGCAATAAAATAGAGAACGGGGTGAATGTTGATGGAAAAAAACAGAATACGTCCTATGGCTTCCGGGAAGCAGATACGTATGAGTTATCAGAGACACAAAGAGGTTCTGGAAATGCCGAACCTGATCGAAGTCCAGAAAGATTCCTACCAGTGGTTTCTGGGGGAAGGGCTTAAAGAAGTCTTTGATGATATTTCTCCGATCACAGATTACAGCGGGCAGCTCAGTCTGGAATTTGTGGACTTTGAATTATGTAAAGACGATGTGAAGTATTCGATCGAGAAATGTAAGGAGAGAGATGCCACCTACGCGGCACCTCTGAAAGTGCGAGTGCGTCTTTATAATAAGGAAAAAGAAGAGATCAGTGAACATGAGATTTTCATGGGAGATCTTCCGCTGATGACGGAGACAGGCACTTTTGTGATCAACGGTGCCGAGCGTGTAATCGTCAGTCAGCTTGTCCGTTCCCCCGGTATTTATTATGATATTACGAAAGCAAAATTCGGCAAGGAATTATATGCCTGCACGGTGATCCCGAACCGTGGCGCATGGCTGGAATACGAGACAGATGCCAACGATGTGTTTTATGTCCGTGTGGACAGGACGAGGAAGGTGCCCATCACGGCGCTGATCCGTGCGCTTGGCGTGGGTACAAACGAGGAGATCATCGAGCTTTTCGGTGATGAGCCGAAAATCCAGGAGAGTATTAAAAAGGATCCTTCCACAAATTATCAGGAAGGCCTGTTAGAGTTATACAAAAAAATAAGACCCGGCGAGCCGCTCAGCGTGGACAGCGCGGCAAGCCTGATAGGCGGCATGTTCTTTGATTCAAGGCGCTATGATCTGGCAAAAGTGGGCAGATATAAATTTAACAAGAAGCTGATGTTGAAAAACAGGATCCGGGGCCGTGTGCTGGCGGAGGATGCTGTGGATCTGCAGACCGGCGAGATCGTTGCGTCGGCGGGAGATACCGTGACGGCGGAAGTGGCCGACGCGATCCAGAATGCGGCGATTCCGGCTGTCTGGATTGAGACGGCGGAGCGCAATGTCAAAGTGCTGTCCAACATGATGGTAGATTTGAAGAATTATGTAAACTGCGAACCGAGAGAACTGGGCATCAGGGAGCTGGTTTATTATCCGGTACTGGCACAGATTCTGGAGGAGTACGCGGGGGATGAGGATGCGATCATAGAGGCGATTCGGAAAAATGTGCATGAGCTTGTGCCCAAGCATATCACAAAGGAGGATATTCTGGCATCCATCAATTATAATATCCATCTGGAATACGGCATCGGCAATTCCGACGATATCGACCATCTGGGAAACCGACGCATCAGAGCTGTCGGAGAGCTGCTGCAGAACCAGTACCGCATCGGCCTTTCCAGGCTGGAGAGAGTAGTGAGAGAGAGAATGACGACCCACGACGCGGAGAATTTATCTCCTCAGGGTCTGATCAATATAAAGCCCGTGCAGGCGGCGGTGAAGGAGTTCTTTGGTTCCTCCCAGCTGTCACAGTTCATGGACCAGACAAATCCGCTGGGCGAGCTGACCCACAAGAGACGTCTGTCCGCGCTGGGACCGGGCGGACTTTCCAGAGACCGCGCAGGATTCGAGGTGCGTGACGTACACTATACGCACTATGGGCGTATGTGCCCGATCGAGACGCCGGAGGGTCCCAACATCGGTCTGATCAACTCGCTTGCGTGCTACGCGAGGATCAATGAGTACGGTTTCGTGGAGGCACCGTACCGCAAAATTGACAAGAGCGATCCGGAGAATCCGAGAGTCACGGATGAGATCATATATATGACAGCGGATGAGGAAGACAACTACTATGTTGCCCAGGCGTCTGCCGTACTGGACGACGACGGATATTTTATCGGCAAGAGCGTGTCCGGGCGTTATATGGAGGAGACCAAGGACTATCCGAAGAGACGGATGGATTATATGGATGTGTCCCCGAAAATGGTATTTTCCGTGGCGACTGCCCTGATTCCGTTTTTGCAGAACGATGATGCGCATCGTGCGCTGATGGGTTCCAACATGCAGCGTCAGGCAGTGCCGCTTCTGTTCCCGGAAGCGCCGGCAGTCGGAACAGGTATGGAGCAGAAGGCGGCGGTGGATTCCGGTGTCTGTGTGGTGGCGAGAAAGGACGGCACGATCACCTATGTGTCCTCCCGCATCATCAAGATGACCTGCGACGACGGGGAACCGGATGAGTATCATCTGACAAAGTTTGTGAGAAGCAACCAGTCCAACTGTTATAACCAGAAGCCGATCGTGAAAAAGGGCGATCATGTAAAGGCGGGGGAGGTGATCGCGGACGGTCCCTCCACGGCACAGGGCGAGCTGGCGCTGGGCGAAAACCCGCTGATCGGTTTTATGACCTGGGAAGGTTACAACTACGAGGATGCGGTCTTGATCAGCGAACGGCTGGTGAGAGAGGATGTCTATACATCCATTCATATTGAAGAGTATGAGGCGGAGGCCCGCGATACGAAGCTGGGAGCAGAGTGCATCACAAAGGATGTGCCCGGCGTGGGTGACGATGCGCTGAAAGATCTGGACAGCAACGGGATCATCCGCATCGGCGCGGAGGTGCGCGCCGGTGATATTCTGGTCGGCAAAGTGACGCCGAAGGGCGAGACGGAGCTGACGGCCGAGGAGAGATTGCTGCGCGCGATCTTCGGCGAGAAAGCGAGAGAAGTGAGGGATACTTCCCTGAAGGTGCCCCACGGAGAGTACGGTATTGTCATCGATGCCAAAGTATTTACGAGGGAGAACGGTGATGAGCTCTCGCCGGGGGTCAACATGGCGGTTCGTATCTATATCGCCCAGAAGAGAAAGATATCCGTGGGGGATAAGATGGCGGGACGTCACGGCAACAAGGGTGTTGTCTCCCGTGTACTGCCGGTGGAAGATATGCCTTACCTGCCCAACGGTCGTCCGTTGGACATCGTATTAAATCCGCTGGGCGTTCCTTCCCGTATGAATGTGGGACAGGTACTGGAGATCCATCTGTCGCTGGCGGCGAAGGTGCTTGGTTTTAATGTGGCGACGCCGGTGTTTGACGGAGCGAAGGAAATTGATATAGAAGACACTCTGGAGATGGCTAACGACTATGTCAATACGGAGTGGGAAGAGTTTGAAGCAAAATATAAGGACCTGGTATTGCCGGAAGTGATGCAGTATCTGTATGACCACAGAGATCACCGCGAGGTATGGAAAGGTGTTCCGATCACAAAAGACGGAAAGGTCAGGCTGCGGGACGGCAGAAGCGGAGAATACTTTGATGCGCCTGTCACGATCGGCCATATGCACTACCTGAAGCTGCACCATCTGGTAGACGATAAGATCCATGCCCGTTCCACCGGCCCGTACTCCCTTGTGACACAGCAGCCTCTGGGCGGTAAGGCACAGTTCGGCGGCCAGCGTTTCGGTGAGATGGAAGTGTGGGCGCTGGAAGCTTACGGCGCGTCGTACACGCTGCAGGAGATCCTGACCGTAAAATCCGATGATGTGGTGGGACGTGTGAAGACTTACGAGGCGATCATCAAAGGAGAGAATATACCGGAGCCCGGTATTCCGGAATCTTTCAAGGTATTGTTGAAGGAACTGCAGTCGCTGGGGCTGGATATCCGCGTGCTGCGCGAGGATAATACGGAAGTCGAGGTGATGGAGTCCATCGATTACGGCGATACGGATTACCGCTATGAAATGGGAGACAACAAAAATTACAACAAAGAAGAGGAATCTTTTGACGGGTATCAGAAGCAGGAGTTTTCAGAGGACGGAGAACTGGAATCCGTGGAGGAAGAGGAAGTCGCGGAAGATTACTATGATGGCGAAGAATATGCTGACGAACCGGAGTATGAGGATTCTGCGAATATATAAAGTTGGTCGATAAAAGTATCGTTAAAAAATGGAGGGAATCATGGCAGAAATAAAGAATGAGACTTATCAGCCTATGACATTTGACGCAATCAGAATTGGTCTTGCGTCACCTGAAAAGATCAGGGAATGGTCCCGCGGCGAGGTATTGAAACCGGAGACGATCAACTACAGAACCTTGAAGCCGGAACCTAACGGTCTGTTCTGTGAAAAGATTTTCGGCCCCAGCAAGGACTGGGAGTGCCATTGTGGAAAATATAAAAAGATCAGATATAAGGGTGTAGTCTGCGACAGGTGCGGTGTGGAAGTGACGAAGTCCGCAGTGAGAAGGGAGCGCATGGGTCATATTGAGCTGGCAGCTCCGGTCTCCCATATCTGGTATTTCAAGGGGATTCCCAGCAGAATGGGATTGATCCTTGACCTGTCTCCCAGGGTGCTGGAGAAGGTACTGTACTTTGCGTCCTATATCGTGCTGGACGCCGGGGAGACGGATTTAGAGTATAAACAAATCCTGACGGAAAAAGAGTATCAGGATGCAAGGGAAAAATGGGGAAGCAGATTCCGCGCCGGTATGGGAGCGGAGTCCGTGAAGGAATTGCTGCAGGCGATCGACCTGGATACGGAGGCGGAAGAGTTAAAGGCAGGGCTGAAGGAATCCACAGGACAGAAGCGTGCGAGAATTATCAAGCGCCTGGAGGTGGTGGAGTCCTTTAGAGAGTCCGGGAATATGCCGGAGTGGATGATCATGGATGCCATTCCCGTTATCCCGCCCGATCTGCGCCCCATGGTGCAGTTGGACGGCGGACGTTTCGCGACTTCCGACCTGAATGATCTGTACAGAAGGATCATCAACAGAAACAACAGACTGAAAAGACTTTTGGAACTCGGCGCGCCGGATATCATCGTGCGCAATGAGAAGAGAATGCTGCAGGAGGCGGTGGACGCGCTGATCGACAACGGCAGACGGGGCCGTCCCGTGACCGGACCCGGCAACAGGGCGTTAAAATCTCTCTCCGATATGCTGAAAGGTAAATCCGGACGTTTCCGTCAGAACCTTCTCGGAAAACGTGTGGACTATTCCGGGCGTTCGGTTATCGTGATCGGGCCGGAGCTGAAAATTTATCAGTGCGGTCTGCCGAAGGAGATGGCGATCGAGTTGTTCAAGCCTTTCGTTATGAAGGAGCTGGTATCCAAGCAGATCGCCCAGAATATCAAGAGTGCGAAGAAGATGGTGGAGCGTCTCGACGTGCAGGTGTGGGATGTTCTGGAGGAGGTCATCACGGATCATCCGGTTATGTTAAACCGTGCGCCGACGCTGCACAGACTGGGTATTCAGGCCTTCGAGCCTGTGCTGGTGGAGGGTAAGGCGATCAAGCTGCATCCCCTTGTGTGTACCGCGTTTAACGCTGACTTTGACGGCGACCAGATGGCAGTGCATCTGCCTCTGTCCCAGGAGGCGCAGGCGGAGTGCAGATTCCTTCTGCTCTCGCCCAACAACCTGTTAAAACCTTCTGACGGCGGTCTTGTGGCGGTGCCTTCCCAGGATATGGTGCTCGGTATCTATTATCTGACGCAGGAGCGCCCCGGTTCCGTGGGGGAGGGAAATGCCTACAGGAATGTGAACGAGGCGATACTTGCCTATGAGAACGGCGAATGCACGCTGCACTCCAGAATCAAAGTGCGGGTGACAAAGGAGACCGCGGAGGGCGAAAAGGTTTCCGGTATCGTGGAATCCACGCTGGGACGCTTCCTCTTCAATGAGATCATCCCGCAGGATCTGGGCTTTGTGGACAGAAGCAAGCCGGAGAATCTGTTGAAGCTGGAGGTCGATAAGCTGGTCGGCAAGAAGCAGTTAAAGCCGATCCTTGAGAAAGTTATCAATATCCACGGTGCGTCCAAGACCGCCGAGGTGCTGGACGATGTGAAGAATCTGGGGTATCACTACTCCACAAAGGCGGCCATCACGGTGTCCATCTCCGATATCATCGTGCCGGAGGAAAAACAGCACATGCTGGATAAGGCGCAGGCGAAGGTGGATAACATCGCCATGGAATATGGCCGCGGTAAATATACGGATGAAGAGCGTTACAGAAGGGTCATCGAGACATGGGATGAGACGGATGAGGCATTGAAGGAGATGTCCATGGACAGCATGGACGACTACAACAATATCAAGATGATGGCGGATTCCGGCGCCCGTGGTTCCAAAGAGCAGATCAAACAGCTGGCGGGCATGCGCGGACTGATGGCGGATACCACGAGTAAGACCATCGAACTGCCGGTAAAATCCAACTTCCGTGAGGGTATGGACGTACTGGAGTACTTTATCTCCGCGCACGGCGGCAGAAAAGGTCTGGCGGATACGGCGCTTCGTACAGCCGATTCCGGTTATCTGACCCGTCGAATGGTGGATGTCTGCCAGGAGCTGATCATCCGTGAAGTGGATTGTTCCGAAGGTGCGGAAGTGCTGCCGGGCATGGTCGTCAGGGCATTCCAGGAGGAGGCCAAGAAGGACGGCGAAAAGAAAGAAGATGTTCTGGAGAGTCTGAGAGAGAGAATTACGGGCCGTGTATCCTGTGAGGAGATCGTTGACAGGGATGGCAATGTCATCGTCAAGAGAAACCATATGATCACGCCCAGCCGTGCGGAAAGGATCATAAGCACCGGTGTGGATAAAGACGGAAAACCTGTTGAGGAAGTGAGGATCCGCACGATCCTGACCTGTAAATCCCATGTGGGTATCTGTGCGAAATGCTACGGTGCCAACATGGCAACCGGCGAGACGGTTCAGGTCGGCGAAGCGGTGGGCATCATCGCGGCGCAGTCCATCGGTGAGCCGGGTACACAGCTGACGATGAGAACCTTCCATACCGGCGGCGTGGCAGGTGAAGATATCACATCCGGTCTGCCTCGTGTGGAGGAGTTGTTCGAGGCGAGAAAGCCGAAGAAGACCGCCATCCTGACAGAGATCGCCGGCGTGGTAAGCATTAATGATAATAAGAAGAAACGGGAAGTGACGGTGACGAACCAGGAGACAGGCGAGTCCAAGACTTATCCGATTCCGTATAAATATACGATCCGGGTGGAGGACGGCAATGTGCTGGAGGCCGGCGATGAGCTGACCAAGGGCGGTTCCATCAATCCTCACGATCTGCTGAAGATCAAGGGCGTCCGCGCGGTACAGGATTACATGATCCGGGAAGTCCAGAAAGTATATCGTCAGCAGGGTGTTGATATCAGCGATAAGCATATTGAGATCATTGTGCACCAGATGTTAAAAAAGATTCGGATCGAGAACAATGGTGATACCCCGTTCCTGCCGGGTACTCTGGTGGATGTCCTGGACTATGAGGAGATGAATACAAAACTTGTGGAGGCGGGGAAAGAACCGGCTGACGGTAAACAGGTGATGCTCGGTATCACGAAGGCGGCGCTGGCGACAGATTCCTTCCTGTCCGCTGCTTCTTTCCAGGAGACCACGAAGGTTCTGACCGAGGCGGCCATCAGAGGTAAGGTAGATACGCTGATCGGTCTGAAGGAGAACGTGATCATCGGTAAACTGATCCCGGCGGGAACAGGCATGAAGAGATACCGCAGCACCAGCCTGGATACGGATAACAATCGGATGATGAATCCGATGGATGTGATGGAAGAGATCAGTTTTGAGGACGAGGTGGAGGAAGAGTTTGAAACCGATGAAGAGTATCTGATCGATATGGAGGAAGATATCGAAGAGGAGGATATGGAAGAAGAATCCGAGGCGGATGATATCGAGGAAGAGGCGGAGGAGACTGTGGAATTGGTGGAAGAGGGCTCCGATACCTGAGAAGATCCCCATGTCCGGACGGGAAAATAAAAAAACAGTTGACAGAGTGATATGAAGTTATTATACTGTAAGTTGCTGTGTAAAAGTAACTGTATTTATCACAAATTCAAAGGAGGTGAAACAGAATGCCAACATTTAACCAGTTAGTAAGAAAGGGTCGTCAGACAGTTTCCAAAAAGTCTACAGCACCTGCTCTGCAGAAAGGATACAACTCTCTGCACAAGAAGGTGACGGATGTATCCGCTCCCCAGAAGAGAGGCGTGTGCACGGCTGTAAAAACTGCTACCCCGAAAAAGCCTAACTCAGCTCTTAGAAAAATTGCCAGAGTTCGTCTTTCCAACGGTATGGAAGTTACTTCCTATATTCCGGGCGAAGGCCACAATCTGCAGGAGCACAGTGTTGTACTGATCCGTGGCGGCAGGGTAAAAGACTTACCCGGTACGAGATACCACATCATCAGAGGAACATTAGATACCGCAGGCGTTGCAAACAGACGTCAGGCACGTTCTAAGTATGGCGCGAAGAGGCCGAAAGCCGGTAAATAACTATTTACCTTAGTATGGGACCACGAAGAAACTAAGTATAGTGTTGGAATTCTGTATCAGAGCACTGCGGCTGTCCTCTGAAGGACTTGGGCGGCAGCGCGGAAATAGATAGACCACGCAACACATTAGTCGGCAGTATGACTGCGCATTGTGAGTACCTGTGATTTAATAAGCGGCCATGGGAAAAGAGAAGCGGCCGTAAATAATTAAGGAGGGAAGAGACGTGCCACGTAAAGGACATATCCAAAAAAGAGATGTACTGGCAGATCCTTTGTACGATAACAAGGTAGTGACCAAGCTGATCAACAACATCATGTTAGACGGTAAGCGCGGTGTTGCCCAGAAGATCGTATACGGCGCATTTGCCAGAGTAGAGGAAAAGACCGGGAAACCGGCAGTAGAAGTTTTTGAGGAGGCAATGAACAATATCATGCCCCTTCTGGAAGTAAAGGCGAGACGTATCGGCGGCGCCACCTATCAGGTGCCTATCGAAGTAAGGCCCGACAGACGTCAGGCGTTAGGCCTGCGCTGGCTGACAAACTTCTCCCGCAAGAGAGGCGAGAAGACCATGCAGGAGAGGCTTGCGAATGAGATTATGGATGCGGCAAACAATACGGGCGCATCTGTAAAGAGAAAAGAGGAAATGCACAAGATGGCAGAGGCAAACAAGGCGTTTGCGCATTACCGTTTCTAGGGCTGTCATTTGGATTTTAGGAGGAAGAAACTTTGGCTGGAAGAGAATATCCGTTAGAGAGAACCAGGAATATCGGTATCATGGCGCATATCGATGCGGGTAAGACTACGCTGACAGAGCGTATCTTATACTATACTGGTGTAAACTATAAGATCGGTGATACTCATGAAGGTACTGCAACGATGGACTGGATGGAGCAGGAACAGGAGAGAGGTATCACAATCACGTCAGCCGCTACAACATGCCACTGGACACTGGAAGAGTTTACAAAGGTTAAACCGGGTGCATTAGAGCATCGTATCAATATCATTGATACACCGGGACACGTTGACTTTACAGTTGAGGTTGAGCGTTCCCTGCGTGTACTGGATGGCGCTGTCGGCGTATTCTGTGCAAAAGGCGGCGTGGAACCTCAGTCTGAAAACGTATGGCGCCAGGCTGATACCTACAATGTACCCAGAATGGCGTTCATCAACAAGATGGACATCCTGGGAGCTGACTTCTATGGCACCGTAGAGCAGATTCGGAACAGACTCGGAAAAAATGCGATCTGTCTGCAGCTGCCCATCGGTAAGGAAGATGAATTTAAGGGACTCATCGATCTGTTTGAGATGAAGGCCTATATCTACAATGATGACAAGGGTGACGATATCACTGTGACAGATGATCTCGGCGATATGCAGGAGGATGCGGAACTGTACCGCTCCGAACTTGTAGAGAAGGTAAGCGAGCTGGACGACGATCTAATGATGATGTACCTGGAAGGGGAAGAGCCTTCCGTAGAACAGATGAAAGCAGCGCTGAGAAAAGCTACCTGCGATTGCAGGGCGGTTCCGGTATGCTGCGGCTCCGCTTACAGAAACAAGGGAGTGCAGAAGCTGATCGATGCAGTGATCGAGTATATGCCTGCTCCGACAGACATTCCGGCTATCAAGGGTGTCGATCCGGATGGCAATGAGGTCGAGAGACATGCGTCTGACGATGAGCCTTTCTCTGCGCTTGCGTTTAAGATCATGGCGGATCCTTTCGTAGGAAAACTGGCATTCTTCAGAGTATATTCCGGAACACTGAATTCCGGCTCTTATGTTTTGAATGCCACAAAAGATAAAAAAGAGCGCGTGGGACGTATTTTACAGATGCACGCGAACAAGAGGGCGGAACTGGATAAGGTGTATTCCGGCGATATTGCTGCGGCAGTCGGGTTTAAATTGACGACAACCGGTGATACTATTTGTGATGAACAGCATCCGGTTATTCTGGAATCCATGGAATTCCCCGAGCCCGTTATTGAGCTGGCTATCGAGCCCAAGACAAAGGCAGGCCAGGGTAAGATGGGCGAGGCGCTTGCAAAGCTGGCTGAGGAAGATCCTACTTTCCGTGCACACACGGATTCGGAGACGGGTCAGACGATCATTGCCGGTATGGGCGAGCTTCATCTGGAGATCATCGTTGACCGTCTGCTGCGTGAATTCAAGGTGGAGGCTAACGTCGGCGCACCGCAGGTTGCATATAAGGAAACTTTCACAAAACCGGTGGATCAGGAATACAAGTATGCAAAACAGTCCGGTGGTCGTGGTCAGTATGGTCACTGTAAAGTGAAATTCGAGCCGATGGATCCGAACGCGGAAGAGACCTTCAAGTTTGAGTCCAGCGTTGTCGGCGGCGCGATTCCGAAAGAGTATATCCCTGCTGTAGGCGAGGGTATCGAGGAGGCCGCAAAGGCAGGTATCCTGGGTGGATTCCCTGTACTCGGCGTGAGCGCTAACGTATATGACGGTTCCTACCATGAGGTGGACTCTTCTGAGATGGCATTCCATATTGCCGGTTCCATGGCATTCAAGGAAGCTATGAAGAAAGGAAATCCCGTACTGCTTGAGCCGATCATGAAGGTGGAAGTGACAATGCCCGAGGAGTATATGGGCGATGTGATCGGCGACATCAATTCCCGCCGCGGACGTATCGAAGGTATGGACGATTTGGGCGGCGGCAAGATCGTACACGGCTATGTACCGCTCGCCGAGATGTTCGGCTACTCCACAGACCTGCGCAGTAAGACACAGGGACGAGGCAACTACTCCATGTTCTTTGAAAAATATGAGCAGGTACCGAAGAGCGTACAGGAGAAAGTGCTTGCGGCAAAGACAAAATAAATAAGAAAAACTCTTGAAAATATCAACAGTTTTGATATAATCAAAGATAGCTGATTGTATAGTTTTGGAAAAAAACATCAATTTTGGAACAAGGTAACAAAAATAAGGAGGACTTTAGAAAATGGCTAAAGCTAAATTTGACAGAACTAAACCGCATTGTAACATTGGTACCATCGGTCACGTTGACCATGGTAAAACAACTCTGACAGCAGCGATCACAAAGGTGCTGGCTGAGAGAGTATCCGGTAATGAGAAGGTAGATTTCGAGAACATCGATAAGGCACCTGAAGAGAGAGAGCGTGGTATCACTATCTCCACCGCACACGTAGAGTACCAGACAGAGAAGAGACATTACGCACACGTTGACTGCCCGGGCCATGCTGACTATGTAAAGAACATGATTACCGGTGCGGCTCAGATGGACGGCGCTATCCTTGTAGTTGCTGCTACGGATGGTGTTATGGCTCAGACAAAGGAGCACATCCTTCTGTCCCGTCAGGTAGGCGTACCTTATATCGTAGTATTCCTGAACAAGTGCGATATGGTTGACGACGATGAGCTGATCGAACTGGTTGAAATGGAAGTGACAGAGCAGCTTGAAGAGTACGGCTTCAACGATTGCCCGATCATCAAGGGTTCCGCTCTGAAAGCTCTGGAAGATCCCAACGGCGAGTGGGGCGACAAGATCATGGAACTGATGGAGACAGTTGACTCCTATATTCCTGATCCTCAGCGTGATACAGATAAGCCGTTCCTGATGCCTGTCGAGGACGTATTCACGATCACAGGTCGTGGTACGGTTGCTACAGGAAGAGTGGAGAGAGGTACTCTGCATCTGAATGAGGATGTTGAGATCGTTGGTATCAAGGAAGAGACAAAGAAAACTGTTGTAACCGGTATCGAGATGTTCCGTAAGATGCTTGACGAGGCTCAGGCAGGTGATAACATCGGCGCTCTGCTTCGCGGTATCAACAGAACAGAGATCGAGAGAGGACAGGTTCTTGCTAAACCCGGTTCCGTGACATGCCATAAGAAATTTACGGCTCAGGTTTACGTTCTGACGAAAGACGAGGGTGGCCGCCACACTCCTTTCTTCAACAACTACAGACCTCAGTTCTATTTCAGAACAACTGACGTAACAGGCGTTATCAATCTGCCTGCAGGTGTAGAGATGTGCATGCCTGGCGATAACATCGAGATGACAATCGAACTGATTCATCCGATCGCTATGGAGCAGGGTCTTACGTTTGCTATCCGTGAGGGTGGTCGTACAGTAGGTT